>CABUUK010000036.1 GCA_902494765.1 uncultured Collinsella sp. | reverse complement strand
GTTGATGTCGCCGCCGGCCGCGAGTGCGGCGAGCACGGCGGTGAGCATGTAGGCGACGGGGTCGTTGGAGCCCGATTCGACCTCGAGCAGCGAGTCGGTGCCGCCCTTCAGCGAAAGGTTGTGCTCGCGCAGCACGCTAAAGACGCTGGCCGCGTCGGTGGATGCCACGACCGATCCCAACAGCAGGCCGTCGATCCAGTCGAACCCCAGCGCGAAGTGGGCGAACACGCCGGTGATGCCGGCAGTGATGACGACGCCGAGCGTGCTCAGCAGCACCGCCGGCACAGCGACGGGTTTGGCACGGTCGATATTGGTGTTAAAGCCGCCGTAGAACATGATGAACAGCAGCGCCGTGCTGCAGACGGTTTCGGTGAGCGCATAGTCGCTAAAGTCGATATGCGCCGGGCCGTTGACGCCCAACAGCATGCCGAGCGCGATAAAGATGAGCAGGGTGGGGAAGGGGAGCTTTTTGCCGACGGGTTTGATGGTCAGACACAGAATGATGACGAGGCCGATAAAGAGAAGGATCTGGTTCATGGATGGTGTCCGCTCCTGGTTGGTTGGCGTGGCACGGTCAGTTGCCTGCGGTTATTTGTACCCAAAGATGGTGGGTTTATGGGGTTGGATTGCGGGCGTGCGCGATATCGTCATAGACGGCTGCCGTCTTTGCCTCTGCTCGGAAACCCTTTCCAGCTTTATTGCAACGGAGTACAATGGGTAACGTTTAAGTTCAACTTGAAGTTTTAGTTGCGGCGCCGGGCTTCGGCCGCAATGCAAGGAGAGGCGTACCATGGCGATCTATGTGACATCTGATGCTCACGGGCACGTGCGTGCGCTTGACGAAGCCCTGTCTAAGATCTCGTTGACGTCCGACGACACGCTGTACGTGCTGGGCGACATGATCGATCGCGGGCCCGATCCGGTCGGCGTTATTAAACTCGTGCGCTCGCTGCCCAACGCCCACGTGCTCAAGGGTAATCACGAGCAGATCATGCTCGATGCCATCATTGGCCAGGATCCGCTCGATGCCGAGACCTGGGATATCAACGGTGGTTGGACGACGCGCGAGCAGCTCAACGACATGGAATTTGAGGCATACGAGGAGCTCGTGCGATGGATGGCCGCGCTGCCGCTCTACGCAGTGGTCGAGACCGAGGAGCGCCCGTATCTGCTGGTACATGCTGGAATCGAGATGAAGGCGGCGCGCGCGTTTTTGCTTGAGCATGGCGTCGATTGTGCCGATGGCGTTGGAGCGGTGGGTGCCGATCGCGAGCTGCTGCAGCAGATGCTCGCGGTGCAGTCGTCCGATGACCTGCTGTGGATTCGTCATGGCTATTGGGATGCGTCGACCGGGCTGCTTTCTGCCGAGGGCAAGGGCCCGGTCGTGGTGAGTGGCCACACGCCAACGGTGTCGCTCGGGCGTTATTGCGAGGTCGGTGGTCTTGCGGGGCTCGATGAGGAATCGGGACGAGGGCAGATCGTGCGCTTGGGCGGCGAGGACACTGCCGGCGTGCCCGATCGCATCGATATCGATTGCGCCGCCGCCACCGGCTCCGAGTTCGGTCGCGTGGGCATCCTGCGGCTCGATGATGGGGCGGAGTTCTACGCGAATATCAACCCGGGCGAATAATCGGTGCAAGGGGTAGCTAATTTTGGACGGGGCCTTTTTTGACTACTTTTGCCCTTCTGCCCGCAAATTGATTTTTCAGGGACGGGGATTAAATAATCATTTGGCTGCCCGCTGGCTAAGTGAGTAGACTTTTTTGGAAATGCCGAGCACCCAACATATTTGCCTCAATAAAACCGCTGGTCACGGACTTGTGCTTTGTCGGTGTGGTCCGGGATTCGGTAAAAGTCTACTCACTTAGTTTTGCGTGTCCGCAACGAGACTCCAGCCGGGGTGATTCCACCGCAAATTAGCTTCTCCCATCGCCGCAATTAGGCGCCGTACGGATTCCGGTCCCTCTCTATGCGTTGGCGGATGTGGGCGTACTCGATAATCAACAGTACCAGCAGTAGGGCCATGATGGCTAGGTAGCTCACGACGGCGCCCATCAGGCCGAGCAGATTGATCAGAATCACCGGGAGCACCACGCTCGCGGCAAAGCAGATCAGGTAGATCTTGGTGACATCTCCAGCGTGGCGCAGCACCGTGATGATGGCGTAGATAAAGTCGATGGCCGCGGTGACGCCGCCGGCGACGACCATCAGCAGCGCCAGCGTACGGTAGCGTTCAAAGCTGAGACCGTACATAAAGCTCATGAGGGGAATACCGGGACCTGCCATAAATGCGGCGCACACGCCGGTGATGACCACGATCAGCGCCATAACGGCAACAATAATCAGGTCAAAGCGGCGACGCTTGCGCGGATTCGCCCAAATGCTCGACAGACGCAGGAGCTGCGGTTTATAGATAAATCCAATGCTCAACAAAATTCCCTGCGCCGGAAAGAACAGGGCATTAAAGTACAGCTGATACTTGTAGGCCAGCGCGCCTTCCATCACGAACTTGGGCATGCTCTCGATAAGGTTAAACAGGAACAGTGCGCCAAAGAGCGGGGCGCACTGGATAAACAGGTGGCCAGCCTCGCGCAGGCTCATGCGGCGTGATTTTTCGGTCTCGAGCAGGGCGAGCGGGGCGGTGACCAGCACGAGCGAGGCAATCGCGGCGATGCCCATGGCCATGGCCGCGATGGGCATGCTGCGCGTGAGGAACAGTGCCACGCTAAAGACTGCGAGGACGCCGACGGAGCGCAGCGTTTGGCTCATGCCGGCCAGGTAGAGCTTGTCGGCCTGCTGCAGGCGGCCTTCGTATACGTCGGCGATGCCGTCGATTACTTTATAGAGATAGACGCCCAGGCCTATCGTGGCCATCTGTGCGTCGTAGCCGCGAGCGCTGCTGTACACCAGGCCGCACGCCAGCGCGAGCACTCCGCAAAGCCAGCGGTTGAGCTGGTAGGAGGCAAAGCTGGTGGTCTCGTCGATGTCCGAGACCTGGAAATTGCGCACGCCGTAGTTGCACGCGATCATAATGAGCGTGCCGGTAACGAACGCGATGGAGAACTTGCCGGCTTCCTCGGCGCCCACGAGTTGAGTGGACACGATGGTGAGCAACGGAAACGCCATGCCCCACACAGCAGTGCCCAGGGTGTTCCACAGGTAGTCGCGGCGGGTCGCGTGCTCTTCGTACTCGGCCTCTTGCGTGGAGAAGCCACCGCCGTAGACGGCTGCGAGCAGACGGTTCCACCAGGCGTTGACCATGCGACGGATGGGGCCCGGCTCGCGGTCGTGCTCGCGGCGACGGCGCGTGGCCTGGCTGCTGTCGGGGCCGCCGGCGTTGCGCTGGCTCAGCTCCTGGATGCGTGCAAGCTCCTCGGCGGTGTGCGAGGCGGGAAACAGGCCGTTTTCGATGCGTCCGCCCTGCCCGTGCGCCCCGCTGCCCGATACGGTGGGGTCGGCGACGCCGTTGCGGCGGGCTATGGCGCGACGGATGCTATCGAGGGGCGTGATGCTCAAGGCGGTTCCTTTCTATTGCTGCGCCTTAGTATAGTCGCGACAGTGTCGGTTCGTGTTTTTGAACAGATTGTTCAATATATTCGGCAGGCGGCAGCAATTTGTCGGTAAGCGTGCGGTATTCTGTTGAGGTTTTGTGACACCCCGATGCCGCCTTCGCGGTACCAAGGAGCTTTTACCCATGGACGTCGCCGCATTTTTGCTGGCTCTTGTGCCGATCATCTGGCTTGTCGTGATGCTGCTGTGCTTTAAATGGCCGGCCTGGAAAGCTGCCATCGGCTCGTTTGTTCTTTCGTGCGTGCTTGCCTTTGCGTGGTGGCACCTGTCGGTGGCGCAGATCGCCACGGCCTCGCTCGAGGGCTTTTTGATGGCCCTGTGGCCGATCGTGCTGGTGATCATCGCCGCGGTCTTTACGTATAACCTGTGCGTGCGCACGGGCGCCATGGACGTGATCGGCAGCATGATCACCTCCATCAGCAGCGACCGCCGTCTGCTGGCGCTGCTCGTGGCCTGGTGCTTCGGCGGCTTTATGGAGGGCATGGCCGGCTTTGGTACCGCCGTCGCCATTCCCGCCGGCATGCTCGCGGGCTTGGGCTTTGAGGCCGTCCCCGCCGTGCTCATCTGCCTGCTGGCCAACGGCGTGCCCACGCCCTACGGCTCCATCGGCATCCCGACGGTTTCCGTTGCCGACCTGGTTGGTCTGGATTCCCTGCACCTGGCGACCGTTCAGCTGGTGCAGCTCGCGCCGTTCTTTGTGGTGATGCCGCTGTTTATCGTGCTGGTCGCGGGCCGCGTTGCCGATGATCAGGGCAATGTTGCGAGTGTGGGCGAGCGCCTGCGCGGCGTGGCCGGTATCGCGCTGCTCTCCGGCGCGTCCTTTGCTGCCGCGGCCCTGGTCGTCGCCATGTTTGTGGGCCCCGAGCTTGCCGTGGTCGTGGGCTCCATTGTGTCGCTCGCGCTGACCGCTGCGCTTGCCATGCGCGCCGAGAAGTCCGGTCACCTGGATGCGCGCTTCCATATGAATATCGAGGCCGGCGAGCAGCTTACCGTTAAGTCGGCGCTTTCGGCTTGGTCGTGCTTCATCCTGATCTTTGTGCTGCTGCTGGGTACCTCCAACCTGGTGCCCGCCGTGCATGCCGCGCTCGCGCCGTTTGCGAGCCACGTCCAGGTGTATTGCGGCGAGAACCCCGGTACGCTTACGTTTTCGTGGATCAACACGCCGGGCGTCTGGATTTTCCTGGCGGCGTTTGTCGGCGGTGCCATTCAGGGTGCTTCGCCGCGAATGATGGGCGAGGTGCTGGCCGCGACTGTGAAGCAGATGACGCCGACGGTGATCACGATGCTTTCGGTACTGGGCTGCGCCAAGGTAATGGGCTATGCCGGCATGATTTCGTCGATCAGTGCGTTTTGCATTGCGGTCGCCGGCGGCCTGTACCCGATTCTGGCTCCGTGGATCGGTGCGGTCGGTGCGTTCGTGACCGGTTCGGGCACATCTTCGGGCATGCTGTTTGGCCCCATTCAGAGCCAGGCTGCCACTGCGCTGGGTGTGAGCGACTACTGGATGGTCGCGTTGAACGCCCTGGGCGTCGCCGCCGGTAAGATGATCTCGCCGCAGACACTCGCCATTGGTCTTGCCGCCGTGCACGTGCGCGGTAAGGATGCCGAGCTCCTAGGCGCGGTGCTGCCCTACGCTGCCGGCATGCTGGTCCTGATGAGCGCCATAGCCATGCTCGGCCAAGGCCTGCCGCTGTAGTCGGCACTTAGGGACGTTCCTTATGTGCCGGCACTTTGGGAACGTCCCTAAGTGCCGGCATCTGGGGACACTCCTTGAATGTTGCCTGTTCAAGAACGTCCCCAATGACTAGGCCGCTTGCCTGCGATTTTTGACCGTTGGGCGGGCTTGCCGCCCTTGCCGCAAAAACGTTTTTGCATATCGGGTACAACGGGCTTTACGTGAGTAAAGTGCGCGCCGCGTCCATGTGTCGCGCTTTTAAAGGAGGCCCCATGCCTGGTGTTACCCCTGCAGAAGTACTGTCCAACTTTGGTCTTACGTTGGTCGAAGATCCCGCCGAGAGCCAGCCCCGCCTGCTGGTTGACCTACCGGCGGCCGAGCTCGTCGAGTATGCCATCCGGCGCGAAGAGGGCTGCATGGCCTCTAACGGCGCGCTTGTGATCGAGACGGGGGAGCGCACCGGCCGTTCGCCCAACGACCGCTTTATCGTCGACACGCCCGACGTGCACGACAAGATCGCCTGGGGCGCCGTCAACCGCCCGCTGTCCGTCGAGAGCTACGAGGCCATTAAGGCCGGCATCGTCGACTATCTCAACGAGCGCGATGTCTTCGTCACGCGCGGCATGGCCGGCGCCGACCGCAACCACACGCGCCGCCTGCTCGTCGCCTGTGAGCGTGCCAGCCAGGCGCTCTTTATTAAGCAGATGCTCGCTCGTCCGCTCGCCCGCGAAATTGCGCGCACCGGCGAGCCGGACTTCTGCGTCCTGGCCGCCCCCGGTTATCAGTGCGACCCTGCGATTAAGGGCCTCAACTCCAGCGCCGCCGTGGTCATCAACTTCCAGGAACGCGTGATTCTGGTCGCCGGCACCGGCTACTCCGGCGAGATTAAAAAGTCGATCTTTAGCGTCATGAACTATCTGCTGCCCGTCGAGGATGACGTGCTGCCCATGCACTGCTCGGCCAGCATGGATCCCGTCACGCACGAGACTGCCGTGTTCTTTGGCCTGTCCGGCACGGGCAAGACCACGCTTTCTGCCAACCCCACGCGCCTGCTGATCGGCGACGACGAGCACGGCTGGTCCGACATGGGCATCTTCAACATCGAGGGTGGCTGCTACGCAAAATGCGAGGGCCTGGACGCCTTCCACGAGCCCGAGATCTTCAACGCCGTCCGTTTTGGCGCCATTTGCGAAAACGTGGTGCTCGACGAGAACCGCAAGCCCAACTACGACGACATCTCGATCACGCACAACACGCGCGTGGCCTATCCCGTGGAGCACATTCCTAACGCGTGGACTAAGGGCATGGGCACCACTCCGAGTGTCGTGCTGTTCCTGACTTGCGACGCTTTTGGCGTGCTGCCGCCCATCTCACGCCTGACGGCCGATGCCGCCATGTACCACTTTGTGACGGGCTTTACGGCTAAGATTCCCGGCACCGAGGTCGGCGTCACCGAGCCCACGCCCACGTTCTCTTCGCTGTTCGGCGAGCCGTTTATGCCGCTCGACCCCATGGTTTACGCCAAGATGCTTGGCGAGCGCATTGCCGACGGCCGCACACGCGTGTACCTGGTCAACACCGGCTGGATTGGCGGCGGCTACGGCGTGGGTCATCGCATCGAGCTGGCCTACACGCGCTCGCTGGTCGCACGCGCCCTCGACGGCACCATCGAGGATAGCGAGTTCGTGCACGACGACATCTTTAACGTCGACATTCCCACGACGTGCCACGGCGTGCCCGATGGCATCCTGGTGCCGCGCCAATACTGGCAGAGCACCGCGCGCTACGACGAGGCCGTGCACAACCTGGCGGTGATGTTCGAGGAGAACTTCGAGAAGAAGTACTCGCACCTGCCCGAGTCCGTCAAAGCCGCCGGCCCGCACGCCCAGGTGTCCGCCGAGGCCCGTCATCGCGGCCGCGGGCTGCTGAGACTTCGCCACTAGCTTCGCCGTGAGTCCATATCCACCACAAAGGGGACAGGCACCTTTATGGTGGTTTTGCTCGCGTGGATGACTCGGGTTACAATACGCCTGACATATCGTCCCCTTCTCCGGATGGGGACAGCGCAAGCGTTCTTGTGACGGCACCGTAGGACTTTGAAGGTGGCCGTTGTAAGGGCGCTTTTTGTTTAGGCGCCCTCACTCGGGCGCGCACAATGAAGGGAGAGCGTATGAAGAGCTTTATTGCCGAGAATTCATTCTGGGAGCTGTTTCCGCAGGCAGCGGTCGGTGTTGTGGTCGTGGAGGGCATGAAGCCCACGGCTCAGATTCCTCAAGAGGACGTGGATGCGATTGCGGCGTTGCTCGACCGCGCCAATATCGATGCGGAGCGTCATCTGACCAGCGACACTATCAGCGAGAACGCACCGGTCAGGGCATGGCGCGAGGCCTATCGTCTGTTCAAGACCAAGAAAGGCGCGCGCTGCTCGATCGAGAACTTGCTCAAACGCGTGCTCAAAGGCAAGCCGGTGGGCCACATTACGCCCGCGGTGGATATTTACAACACGGTGTCGCTGACCTACGCGCTGCCCGTGGGAGGCGAGGATCTGCATGCGATCGAGGGGGACCTTCGCCTGAAGGTGACCGACGGTGGCGATGCGTTCTTGCCGCTTGGCGAGGAGACGGACGATCCGACGCTGCCCGGCGAGCTCGCCTACATCGATGATGCGGGCGCTGTGTGCCGCTGCTGGAACTGGCGCGACGGCGTTCGCACGGCGCTGTCCGATGATTCGGCCGATGCGTTCCTAGCGATTGAGTGCGTGGAGCCCGAGCGGATGGGGGATTGCCAGGCTGCGATCGATCGCTTAGCCGAGCTGCTTGAGCGCTATCTGGGAGCGACGGTTGTCATTAAGACGCTTGTGACCCGCGACAATCCTTGCGTGGAGCTGTAGCGGCGCCTAGAACCTATTGATGCCCCAAACCACCACAAAGGTGCCTGTCCCCTTTGTGGTGGTTTTTATGTTGATGGGTTAACAAATGGGGTATTTGGGTACGGGTGTCGCCTTATGCGACTAAGATGTTTACCCGTTAGCATTATGCAAGCGAAAGGCGGTCGTCTCCCATGCAGCAGAGCGACGAGACACGTTTCGAGGACTTTGTCGGACTGATCAGCGGTCTCTACAAGGAGATCCAGCGCATTAAGACGTCTGAGGGCGCAAGGCTGGGCCTCAAGGGCTCCGACGTTATGTGCCTGTACTATCTTGAGCGCAGCAAGGACGGCCTGACTGGTGCCGACCTGGCTCGCATGGCAGGCGTGACCCGCGCCGCCGTCTCGCGTACGCTCGCGCATCTGGAGGAGGGCGGCTACGTCGAAGTCGATGATTCGGGCGATGCCGCCGTTAAGTATCGTGCTCCGGTTCGCCTGACCGCTCTGGGCGGCGAGAGCATGAGCGAGGCGGACCGCATCATTCGCGAGGTGCTCGATACCACCGGTAAGGCTATGGGTGTGGAGCAGCGCGAGCAGATGTATGCATCGCTGCGTACGATTCTCGACACCCTGCGCGAGATCTAAGGCCGCCAAGGCATTTGCTTCCCATTAACAACTGCATAGTCCCGTTTGAGCGCGTATACCGTGCCGGGGCATTGCTGTCAAAATTCCCCGCGCGAGCTCCGCGCAAGAAAGGATTTGTTATGTCCATTCGTATTATTACCGATTCCGCAAGCGATATGTCGCCGGCGGAGCACCCCGCTCTGCGTGTTTTGCCGCTGTCCGTCACCTTTGGCACCGATGTGTATATGGATGGCGTCGACATCGATCATCAGCGCTTTTACGAGATGCTCGTGGAGCGCGATGAGCTGCCCAAGACCGGCCAGGTCAACCCGTACGCGTTTTCGCAGGCGATTGCCGAGGCACGTGAGGCCGGCGACGAGGCAGTGATTATTACCGTGGGCGCCAAGCTTTCGGGCACCAATCAGAGTGCCCGTACCGCACTTGCCGAGGCGCCGGGCGGCGACGTGTTCGTGGTGGACAGCAATAACGTCACCCTGGGCGAGCGTGTCCTGGTCGAGTATGCGTTGCGCTTGGTGGACGAGGGCCGTAGTGCGGCCCAGATCGCGGCGGCCGTCGAGGCAGTCCGTGACCGCGTGGTGGTTATCGGTCTGCTTGAGACGCTGGAGTACTTGGTGCGCGGCGGTCGCCTGTCTGCTGCGGCCGGCGCTGTGGGCACGTTGCTCAACGTAAAGCCCGTTGTGGCCGCCGAGGACGGCCTGATCGTGCAGCTGGGCAAGGCGCGCGGTTCCAAGAACGGTCGTAACCTGCTCAACCAGAAGGTAGAAAAGGCGGGCGGCGTCGACTTTTCCATGCCGCTGGCGCTGGGCTATACGGGCCTTTCGGATGCGGTGCTCAAGAAGTATGTCGAGGACAGCGCGGCACTGTGGGCTGGCCACACCGAGGGCGAGTTGCCCGTTCACACCATCGGCGCCACCATCGGCACCCACGTAGGCCCCGGCGCCGTCGCCGTAGCCTTCTTCCAGCCCGCCAACTAACCGACCTGCCATAAACCACCACAAAGGGGACAGGCACCTTTGTGGTGGTTTATGCTTTTCCGGGTGGAAGGGAGCGAGCAATGGCGTCTGAGGGCTTTTTTGAACGGGTGTACGAGGTGGTCGAGCAGATCCCCGAGGGGATGGTCGCCACGTATGGCCAGGTGGCGCTGCTTGCCGGTCGTCCACGAAGTGCGCGGTACGTGGGGTATGCCCTGCATAGTAATCCGCGCCCCGGCGAGATTCCCTGTCACCGCGTGGTGTTTGCCGACGGGCACATATGCGAGGGCTTCGCTTTTGGCGGTCCCGATGCTCAACGTGAGCTTTTGCTAGGGGAAGGTGTGGCGTTTAAGGACGACATGCACGTCGACTTGGCCGCCTGTCGCTGGCCTGCCGGGCTCTAGCGGTTCTGCCGTGGCGAAAACCACCACAAAGGCGCCTGTCCCCTTTGTGGTGGTTTTACGCTGTAGGTTTACCAGAGCTAACTTATGGAGAAGGTGTGGTGGCGTACTTTGCCGTCAGAAAGTAAACCACGGTGAACTATATTGGTTTCAGCAACGGAGCAGGCAATAGGCGATGAAAAAGCCTGCCCTGTTGAGTTTGATTCGCATTCCTCCCCTCTGTGCGATTCAACGGTGTACTTCGGGAACAGGCCCGCTGGCAACTAGCTGCCGGCGGGCCTGTTCCTGTTTGTCGAGGGGGTGCGATGGACGGAGCCGAAGCGGTCCGGCTCCAAAAAAGGCGGACGCCGTAGCGCCCGCCCTAAAGCAATCGAAAACTCAAGCCAGCAAATCGGTCTAGTACACCATGCCCATGGCGTCCTGAACCTCTGCCAGGGTCTGCTCGGCGATCTCGTTGGCGCGACGGTTGCCCTCGTGCAGCACGTCCTTCACGTAATCCAGATCGTTCTCGTAGCGCTGGCGACGCTCGCGGATAGGTGCGAAGTACTCGTTGACGACCTCGGTCACGTACTTCTTGAGCTGGCCGGAGCCGCCCATGCCGATCTCCTCGGCAATCTCGACCTCGGAGCGACCGGTGCAGATGGCGGCTGTCGAAAGCAGGCCAGACACGCCGGGGCGGTTCTCGGGATCGAACGTGATCATGCGCTCAGAGTCGGTCTGGCTTTTCTTGATGCGCTTGGCCGTCTCCTCAGCGGTCATCGAGATGTTGATGGCGTTGCCGTAGCTCTTGCTCATCTTGCGACCGTCCAGGCCCGGCAGCAGCGGGGTCTCGGACAGCAGCGCGTCGACCTCGGGGAACACCTTGCCGTAGCGGTTGTTAAAGCGGCGAGCGATGGTGCGGGTAAGCTCGATGTGCGGCAGCTGGTCGCGACCGACGGGCACCACGTTGCCCTTGCAGAACAGGATGTCGCAGGCCTGATGTACCGGGTAGGTGAGCAGAAGACCGGTGAGCTCGTGGCCCGAGGCCTCCATCTCGGCCTTTACCGTGGGGTTGCGCGCCAGTTCGGCCTCGGACACCAGCGACAGGAACGGCAGCATGAGCTGGTTGGCGGCGGGCACGGCGGAGTGCGCGTAGATCATGGTCTTGTCGGGGTCAATGCCGCAGGCAAGGTAGTCCATGACCATGTTGTACACGTTGTCCTGGATGTGCTCGGTCGTGTCGCGGTCAGTGATGACCTGGTAGTCGGCGATGAGCACGTTGGTCTTGGCGCCCATGTTCTGCAGCTCAACACGGCCCTTGAGGGTGCCGAAGTAGTGGCCCAGGTGCAGGCGGCCGGTGGGGCGGTCGCCGGTGAGCATGGTGAACTTCTCGGGCGTCTTGGCCAGGCCCTCGCGAATGGCGTTGCTCTTTTGCAGCGCGACTTCGTAGCTGTTCTCGTTTGGCATGATTGCTCCTAACGTATGTTCATGGGTCAAGATGATAACGCGTTTATTGGAGGGGTGGTGCGTAAGTAGGCGAGGGGCGGGAGAGGGACGCGCGTGGTGTGGCATGTGCGATGGGTGCGGCGCGGCCGCGCTTGGCTAACGGTGCCTTGGCACATCCTCGGCAGCTTGCACTAGAGCTTGTGGTGGCGCTCTTCTTTGCGCTCCTCGGCTGCCTGCTCCTCCTGCTTAAAGGCGGGGTCGTCGGGGGTGACGAGCTCGTCCTCGTGCGTGCGCTTGTTGTAATGGTGGCGCAGCACGGGCTCAAACAGATGTAGATGCTTGGCGAAGGCCGCCGAGCCAATGGCGAGCACGGTAAAGATGAGCACACGCATGGGCACTTCGACCTGGTTAATCGCGGCGGCGCCGGCCGAAAGCATGATGCACCAGGCATAGATGAGCAGCACGGCCTGTTTTTGGCTGTAGCCTTCTTGGATCAGGCGGTGGTGGATGTGGCCCTTGTCGGCTTGCCCGATGCTAATGTGGGCGCACCTGCGGCGCACAATGGCGCTAAACGTGTCGATGATGGGCACGCCGGCAACGATGAGCGGGATGATAAGCGAGGTGAGCGCGGCGGTGCGGCTCACATTGAGTAGCGAGATGGAGCCCAGTGCAAAGCCCAGCAGCAGCGACCCCGAGTCGCCCAAGAAGATGCTTGCGGGGTTGAAGTTGTAGCGCAAAAAGGCCAGACAGGCGCCAAAGAGCGCAATGGAGAGCGCGGCGGCGTCGATGCGGCCCGAGAGAACGGCCATCGAAAACATGGTGAACGAGGCGATGCCGCAGATGCCCGTGGCCAAGCCGTCGAGGCCGTCGATGAGGTTAATGATGTTGGTGAATGCCACCAGATAGATTACGGTAATGGGGTAGGCGAGCCATCCGAGCATGATCTCGCCGGGGGCAAACGGGTTGACGATGACGCCGATCCGCAGGCCGCCCATGCAGGCGATAAGCGCGGCGAGGACCTGTCCGGCCAGTTTTTGCTTGGGCGTGAGCTGGAAGACGTCGTCGATCGCGCCGGTCGCAAAGATGACGGTAAAGGAGAGCGCCAGCATGGGATAGCTAATGTGAAGGCGCGGGTGCGGCACCAGGACGGGTGGCCAGCCTAGGTGCCAGGTGCCTAAGATTTGCACAATGCAGGCAACGACCAGGCCCAAAAACACCGCCGTTCCGCCCAAACGCGGGATGGGCTTGGTGTTGATGCGGCGCTTAGAAGGATAGTCGACGGCATCGAACTTAATTGCCAAGCGCTTGACCAGGGGCACCGCGAGGAAGGTCGTGATAAAGGCCGCCGCTGCCACGCATAGGTACGGTATGTAGCTCGGGGATGAAGCCATGAATCTAAAAACCGCCAAGCGTCGAAGGAAAAGGTCAGAAGAACGCCATGCGCAAAGGGCATAGCCGAACCATAATACTCGACCAAGGGGGGTGCATGGAATTGCACGCAGCGATAATCACGCGCTTACCAGATATTGGGATGTTGTCGATGGCTTGTCGGGATGCCGGCGGGAATCCATATGGACTGTAATGGTGATTTTCGTCAAAAGAAAACCACCCCCCACGTTACGAAAATGAACCCACCTAAAACAGGTGGGTGCCCTCATCGACTGTTCCAGCGTCCTTAACAACGAAGGATACCTGTACTAAGTACGACTGTGTGGGCTCCCTAAATAAACGCGACGGTTCACCCAGTTGCTCCGCGGGGGGCGGAATACCTACATCATAAAGCGGCACTTTGTTGATTCCAGTCTTGACATTACAAAATTCGTGTCGGACGATTACGGCGCCTTGGGCTTGGAGCCGTCTGTGCGGTCCGGGCCTTTACGTTTGAGCTGCTGAATCGTTATTTTGGAGCATGTTTTTATGCCGACGTCGTTGACCGAACTTTTTTCGCCTGCCTGTCATTTGTGTCCACGCCGTTGCGGTGCGGCGCGCGATGAGGGTGCGCACGGCATATGCGGCGCCGACGACACGCTTAAGGTCGCCCGCGCGGCGCTCCATATGTGGGAGGAGCCGCCCATCTCGGGTGAGGCCGGCTCGGGCACGATTTTCTTTAGCGGCTGTTCGCTCAAATGCGTCTACTGCCAAAACCACGAGATTTCGACGGGAAATTTCGGTCTTGAGATTTCGCCCGAGCGCTTGGTCGAGATTATGCTGGAGCTGCAGGACCAGGGCGCCAACAACATCAACCTGGTGACTGCGACGCATTACGCTCACCTGCTGCCGGCCGCGATTGCCGCAGCGCGGGCGCGCGGGCTGGACATCCCGATCGTCTACAACACGAGTGGCTATGAGCGGGCGAGTGCCGTGGCTGCGCTCGGCGATCTGGTCGACGTGTGGCTTACCGACTTTAAATATGCCGATGCCGGGCTTGCGCAGTCGCTTTCTCATATTAAGGATTACCCGCGCGTGGCCGTGTCGGGCCTGGCACAGATGGCGCGCGAGATTAAGCGCCGCGGGGGAGAGCTGGTAGACGACGAGGGACTCATGAAGCGCGGCATCATCGTGCGTCACCTGGTGCTGCCGGGTCATGCGGACGATTCGTGCCGCGTGCTGGACCTGGTGTGGCAGACGGTGGGCGACGTGCCGATTTCGGTCATGAACCAGTACACGCCCAATGCGCTCATGCGCGAGCAGGGCGGCGAGTTGGCACGCGCCGTGACGCGCGAGGAGTACGAGCAGGTGCTTGATCATGCCGACGACTTGGGCTTTACGACGATGTTCTGGCAAGAAGGCGGCGCGGTAGACGAGAGCTTTACCCCGGCGTTCGACACCACCGGTGTCCTCACCAGCGCAAAGTAGCGCGTTCGCCGATGATTTTTCTGGGACGGGGATTAAGAAATCATTGAGAGGATTGCTTGCTCGAAAAGTAGTCAAAACAGCCCCGTCCCAAAAAGACTGGGTATTGGGCGTTGACAGTTGGCGAGCCGTAGGTAAAATATCAACTTGTCCTGGGGACGTAGCTCAGTTGGGAGAGCGCTGCCGTCGCATGGCAGAGGCCGAGGGTTCGACTCCCTTCGTCTCCACCCTTGGATTTGATAAGCCGCTGACATTGTGTCGGCGGCTTTTTTTAAAAGAAAGGGCTGCACTATGGCCGAGCTTGAGTCCCAACCACTGTCTGCCGAGGAGCGCGCCGAGTTGGAAGAGCTCCGCGCCGAGAAGGCTCGTCGCGAGGCCCAGGAAGAGGCACGCCGCGAGCGTGAGGAGCTGGCCGCCCTGCGTGCCGAGCGCGAGAAGGCCGAGGAGGCCGCTGCGAAGGTTGCATCTGAGCCTGCGCCCGCGCCTGCGCCCAAGCCCGCTGCCGCGATGCCCGCGCCCATCGCACCCAAACCTCAGCCTAAAAAGGCCGCTCACCCCAAGCCCGCCGAGCCCAAACCGAGCCGTGACGAGATGACCTTTGCCCAGCGCATGGTCACCTCCAAGGAGCCTGCGGGCGAGAATGAGATCCCCGGCATGGCGCCGGCTCAAAAAATCATCATCGTGCTCGCCCTCATCGCGTTTATCGTCTTTATGGTTTACACGATCACGGGCAGCATGGGCCTGCACTAACCTGTTCGCGCCGGGCTCCATGCCCGCACGTCCGCCTCGCCCAACCCTCAACCTCTGCACAACACATCCGAAAGGTCGCCCCATGGCTTTGACCGACATCTCGCATCCCACCGACATTGCAATGCTCACCGATCTGTACGAACTCACTATGGCCCAGGGCCTGTGGGAGAGCGGCAAGGCCAATGAGCAGGGTTGTTTTACCGCGTTTTACCGCGACCATCCCTTTGGCAGCGCGTATGCCGTCATGTGCGGCACCGCCGAGCTGCCCGAGCTTGTCGAGAACCTGCGCTTTACGCCCGAGGACATCGACTATCTAGCTTCGCTCCAGGCCCCAGCCGGCGGCGCGATGTTTAAGCCTGCATTCCTCGACTACCTGCGCAACTTCCGTGCGCACGTGAACATTGACGCCGTGCCCGAGGGCGAGCTCGTCTTTCCGCGCGAGCCCATGGTGCGCGTCACCGGCCCCGCGCTGGAGTGCCAGCTGCTCGAGACGGCGCTGCTCAACATCGTCGGGTTCCAGACGCTTGTCGCCACCAAGACGGCGCGCGTGGTGCTCGCCGCCGACGGTCGCCCCGTGGCGGAGTTTGGCCTGCGCCGAGCCCAGGGTCCCGATGGTGGCCTGGCCGTTGCGCGCGCGAGCTACGTTGCCGGCTGCTCCTCTACGTCCAATGTGCTCGCCGGCCGCCGCTACGGTATTCCCGTCTTTGGCACGCATGCGCACAGCTGGGTGATGAGCTTCGATTCCGAGCTCGAGGCCTTCCGCGCCTTTGCCAAGTCGAGCCCCAAGAACTGTACGCTGCTCATCGACACCTATGACGTGCGCGAGGGCTGTGAACATGCCATTACGGTTGCCAAGGAGATGGAGGCGGTGGGCGAGCGCCTGTCGGCCATTCGCATCGACTCTGGCGACCTCGCCAAGCTCTCCAAGTATGTGCGCGGCCGTTTTGATGCCGAGGGCCTGCCTTATGTGGGGATCTCGGTTTCTAACGATCTTGACGAGTATACGATTCAGTCGCTGCTCGACCAGGGCGCGCCCATCGACAGCTTTGGCGTGGGCACCAAGCTCGCGACCTGCTACGATCAGCCGGCGCTGGGCGGCGTGTACAAGCTTTCCGCCCGCCGTGCGAGCGAGGCAGACCCATGGACGCCGGTGGTCAAGCTCTCCGAGCAGCCCTACAAGCGCACGATCCCGGGTGTGCAACGCGTGCGCCGTTATTACGACGGATTTGGCGGCCCGGTCTGCGACATGATCTACGACGAGGACCATCTGGCGGGGGAGGGCTCCGCGCGCGGCAATACCCTCGTGGCCGTGAATGATGCCGCCCTGGTGACCGACGTGTCCGAACTTGAGTATCGCGAGCTGCTGGTGCCGATCGTGCGCGATGGCAGTGCGGTGGCTCCGCGTGAGAGCATCCAGGACGCGCGCGAGCGCTGTGCTTGGGCGCTCGATCATCTGGACGCAGCTTTCAAGCGCTTCCTGTACCCGCAGACCTATGTGGTGGGCATGGAGCAGGGCCTGGCTCAGGTGCGCGACGAGCTCGTGCGCAAGAACATGGCCGCGGCTTCGGCTTTCCCCTGGGCTCACTAATTCTTTGGGCGGTAGGGGCGAGTCACGCTCCCTTGGCCGCCAGCTCGGCCGTTCGCTGAACAGTTGATTGGTTTGACGTATGACGACTTCTTATAAAACGATGGTGGTAAAGATCGGTTCGTCCACGGTGGTGGGCGCCGATGGCAAGGTCAACCGCGCCTTTATCGGCGGACTTGCCGATCAAGCCGCAGCGCTGCGCAAGCTCGGCTGGCGTCTGGTCGTGGTGAGCTCGGGCGCTATTGCCTGTGGCTATCCCGTGTTGGGCTTCGACCGCAAGCCGGTCGGCGACCTTCCGAGCCTGCAGGCCTGCGCCTCGGCTGGTCAGTGCATCATCTCGTCGGCCTACGACGAGGAGTTCCATGCGCGCGACCTGCTCACCTCGCTCGTACTGCTCACGCGCCACGACACGGCCCGCCGCACGTCCTACCTGCATGCACGCGACGCCCTGCTGCGCCTGGTGGAGCTGGGCGTGGTGCCGGTCGTCAACGAGAACGATACCGTCACCGTCGACGAGATCAAGTTTGGCGACAACGACACGCTGGCGGCGCTTGTGAGCTGCCTGGTTTCTGCCGATCTGTGCGTGACGCTCTCGGACATCGATGGCCTCTATACCGCCAATCCGCACGAGGACCCCACGGCCGAGTTCGTCCCGGTCGTGCATAAGATCGATGCCAAGATTATCGCCTCGGCAGGCGATTCTTCGACTTCGGTGGGCACGGGCGGCATGATCACCAAGATTCGCGCGAGCCGCATCCTGATGACGGCGGGTATTCAGAGCGTGATTTGCTCGGGCGAGGAGCCCGATGCGCTCGTGCGCCTCGCCCGCGGCGAGAGCGTGGGCACGCTGTTCGATCCGCCGGCGGAGCGTCTGGACATCGCACCCCGCAAGCTGTGGATCGCACTGGGAGACAAGGCGCATGGCTCGGTGACGGTTGACGACGGTGCCGCGAAGGCGCTGGTCAGCCGTGGCTCTTCCTTGCTTGCGGTGGGTATTCGCGAGGTCGATGGCCAGTTTGCCGAGGGCGATGTGCTCGATGTGTGCGATCCGAGCGGTATGGTCGTCGCCCGCGGTATCGCCGAGGCCGATTCGGACGTGCTGGAACTTGCCGCCGGCCGCCGCCAGGACCAGATTGCCGGTAACCGTCTGCTGGCAGACCTGGCCGAGAAGCCGGCGATCCATCGAGACAACTTGATTGTATTTGCATAAAGTGAGGCAGCGCTACGGTTCGTTTTGCCAGCAGCGCTGCCTCGCTTTTGCCGGCACTTGGGGACGTTCCTATTGTGCCGGCAGGTGGGGATACTCCTTTGCTAGAAGATTCGGCGCAGGTCTCCGCGGTTGAGGGCCTCGTCGAAGAGGTGCTTGAATACCACGCTGCCGTGCAGGCCGTCGTGCTCGAACTCGTTGGTCACCCAGGCGTGCGAGTTGCCCACGCGGTCGAGCGTGTCGAGCTGCATGCCCGAGTCCACGTACATGTCATCGAAGTACACCGCGGCCTGGAGCGGCACCTCGTTGCAAGCCAGGCGCTGCGGGTCGTAGATCTTGTCCCAGCTGGTGTCTTCCATCAGCAGGTCCATGGCGGGTTTAAACGGCTTAAGCTCGGGCATCTGCTCGAACATCCACGGGAACATGGCCTCGCCGGTAAACATGAGCGGGCGCGCGAGGGTGTCGAACTCGGCACGGCGTGCCTTCTCTTCTGCCGCGGCCCAGCGAATGGGCATGGTATCGCCGTCGGCGTAGATGAACTCCTGCAGTGTCCAGTACAGCGGGTTTGTGCGCGTGTTGGTGCGCTCGAAGGCGCGCATCAAAAAGCTGTCAGATACCGAGGCGCCGCAGGCCAGCGTGCCGTCGCCGTCAACAAAAGCGTGATCGATAATCCAATGCATGCGCTCAAAGCTCGGCTTCATGCCAAAGTCGCTGCCCATGAGCTGTAGGCGCTCGACCGTCATCGGCGAGCCGTCGGGCAGCACGGGCTTTTGCTCCTCGAGGGTATCTGCCAGGGTCGCCACGCGCTCGACGTCGGCGGGGTAGCGGTCGTAATACTGCTGCGTCTTGGCTGCCATGCGTGGGAAGGTGTGCGCGTAGACCTCGCTGGCGCTCGCCGGCACGTGCGGAATGCCGCCGCAGGTAAAGCTTGCCGCCACGCCCTCGGGGAAGAGCGACAGATAGCTCAGCGTCAAAAAGCCGCCGTAGCTCTGGCCGAGCGTGACCCACGGCTTGCCGCCAAAGCCCACTAGACGCAGGTACTCAAAATCGCGCACGATGGAGCTGGCGAGGTGGCGCTTGAGGAAGTCCGCCTGCGAGCGTGCTGTATCGGCGCCGACGGCCGTTGCGCGATCACCCAGTGCCTTGATCGTGCGTCCGTCCACGCAGCTACTGCGTCCGGTGCCGCGCTGGTCGGGAAGGACCACGCGGAAGTGCTTGACGGCCTCCTCGATCCAGCCGTCGCTTGTGGGCGACAGCGGACGCGGGCTCTCGCCGCCGGGGCCGCCCTGCAAAAACAGGAGCAGCGGCAGATCGTCGTTGATGCGGTCGGGCGCGCAAACCACGCGGTAGAAGAGCTTGATGCTCTCGGGCGCGCCGGCGATGGGTGCCGGCATAGCGCCGCGGCGCATGGTGCTGCCGACGGCCAGGAGCATCGGCTCCAGGCCGCGCCAGTCAAGGGGGACGTCGATGCTGTGGTCCTCGACATAAAGGCCGGGGAAGTGGTACGAAGTGATGAGGGCCATGTGAGTCTTCCGTTCGTTGCGGTGTTTCGGGTTGACCAATTCTACCGCCGCGGGCGAGGCCATGCGCAAATCGGCTACCATGGTTGCAAGCTTCTAGGAGAAAGGGCCGCCCATGTCGGTCGATATAGCCACGTACGTCCACGATCTTGCCGTTGCCGCCAAGGCAGCGTCGGCCTCGCTTGCCACGGCGAGCGATGAGCAGCGTCAGGAGGCCGTGCGCGCCATGGCCGAGGCGCTGCGCGATGGCGTCGATTCCATCGTTGCCGCCAACGAGCTCGATATGTCCGCCGCGCGCGATGCGGGTACCTCGGCCGGACTGCTCGATCGCCTGCTGCTGACGCCCGAGCGCGTCGAGGGCATGGCCGCCGGCCTGGAAAAGCTCGCCGAGCTGCCCGATCCCGTGGGCCGCGTGCTCGACCACCGCGTGCTTGCAAGCGGCGTGGACTTGACCCGTGTGAGTGTGCCGCTGGGCCTGGTCGCCATGGTCTACGAGGCGCGCCCCAACGTGACGGCCGACGCCGCAGGCATCTGCATACGCACCGGCAACGCCTGCATTCTGCGCGGCGGTTCGCTGGCCTATCACTCGTGTGCCATGATCGCCGAGCTGCTGGCCGATGCGCTCGAGGCCAAGGGCTTCCCGCGCGAGGCCGTGTCGATGATCGAGTCCACCGACCGCGAGGCCACTGGCGAGCTCATGAAGCTCCGCGGTATTGTCGACGTGCTCATTCCGCGTGGCGGTGCAGGCCTGATCCAGCGCTGCGTGCGCGAGTCGCTCGTGCCGGTGATCGAGACGGGTACGGGCAACTGCCACATCTACGTGCATGAATCCGCCGACTTTGATAAGGCACTCAACATTATCGTTAATGCCAAGACCCAGCGCGTAGGCGTGTGCAATGCCGCCGAGTCGCTGCTGGTCGACCATGCTGTGGCCGATGCGTTTTTGCCCGCGGTCGTGGCCGTGCTGCATGACCACGGCGTGCTCATTCACGGCGACGAGGCAACCTACGCCGCATGCGCCGATGCCGGGCTTGCCGAGGGTGATGACTACGTCGCCGCGACTGAGGAGGACTGGGGTCGCGAGTACCTGGCGCTCGAGATGAGCGTGAAGGTCGTGGCAAACGAGGACGAGGCCATCGCACACATCAACCGCTACGGCACGATGCACTCCGAGGCCATTGTTGCCGAGGACACGGATGCTTGCGAGCACTTCCTGGATGCGGTCGATGCCTCGGCCGTGTACGCCAACGCCAGCACGCGCTTCACCGACGGCGGCGAGTTTGGCCTGGGCGCCGAGATCGGCATCTCGACCCAAAAGCTCCACGCCCGTGGCCCCTTTGCCGCCGAGGCCCTCACCACCTACAAATACAAGCTCCGCGGCACCGGCCAGGTCCGCCCCTAAACCTACCAAAAAGGGACAGGTTTATTTTGGCAGGTTTTATCTGCGGTTTTGCCGGGCGACGCGTTCGCCCGGCTTTTTCCTCCGCATGCTTTTTCTGCCTTTCGGCTTGAGCCGCGGCGATATACGATAGTGACACCGTGTCTTAGCACCGACTCACCTGGAGGTATTGCCATGTCCCAGACGCTTTCCGCCGGAATCACCCGCGACCGTGCGTTCGAATTGCTCAACGAGCACAACAAGGACCCGTTCCACATCACCCACGGCGAAACGGTCGAGGGCACCATGCGCTACTTTGCGCGCGAGTTCGACCCCGAGAACGAGGAGTTTTGGGGCATCGTCGGTTTGCTGCACGACCTGGATTGGGAGGAGCATGAGGACGATCCCGTGAACCACACCATCTATGCGGCCGAGATCCTTGAGGGCGAGGGTGCCTCTCCCGAACTCATTCGCGCTATTCAGACGCACACGTCCGATTTCAATACCTCGCTGCCCAAGCCCGAGCTGCAGATGGAGAAGATCCTGTTTGCTTGCGACGAGCTCACCGGCCTGATCGGTGCTGCCGTGACCATGCGTCCGAGCAAGAGCGTCATGGACTTTACGGCCAAGTCGCTCAAGAAGAAGTTCAAGGACAAGCGCTTTGCCGCCGGCTGCTCGCGCGACGTGATTTCGCAGGGCGCCGAGATGCTCGGCTGGGAGCTCCCCGAGCTCTTTGACCGCACCATCGCGGCCATGCAGTCCTTCGCGCCCGACCGCGACACCTTCCAGGCCTAACCTGCCAAATTGGGACAGGTTTATTTTGGTAGATTTTATCTGGGAAAACGCTTCCGTTGGACGTTATTCAGCGGAAGCGTTTTCTGTTTGACATGGAGACGCTGGCGAATGCGGTGCCTCGCGGCAGGCAGTTGCGCTTCGCCGTATCCGTAACTCGGTAAACGCGACGTTAGGACGCGTTCTTGATAATCCATGTTCCCAGTCCGGTCAGCAGCTGAACCTGCTTAACCGTTAGCCCTTGTTTTCGAAGCGCGAGAATCGCCTCATTGCGAAGTGGCTTGGAGACGGATTTAAGTTCCGTCGGAGCACATCCTGCGACACTCTGCACGATTGCCGTGCCAAATTCGCATAGATCTTCCTCGCGAACCTTGGCTGTTGCGCTGGGGCGATAGGGAAGCGACGCCGTGCTTTCCATGAGCTTAAGGTATGAGCGAGGTGTTGGGAATAAAACACCGACAACGCTGCCGGTGACATGCGGCCGTGACCTGGCGCTCATTAGATACTCGCGATGGCTGCTCCAGGGATATTCGTCATATGCCGCCAGTCCTGCTTTTTGTGGATTCAGATGGATGTATCGAATTGCTTCGAGTAAATATACTTCCGACTTAATGGGCGAATCCCAAAACCGTTCCTGAAACACGTGGCCGATATGCCCTGTCCGCGCATTGTACCTGCCCGCATACGATACGGCTACCGCGTGCATCGCGTCGCTCTTACGGTCGTCCGGATCGTCGATGAGTAGATGAATGTGGCTCCCCATAAGACACCAAGCGATAAGCTCGATATTGTGTTTGGGGAGGATCGCATCGAGGATCTGAAGCATGGCGATTCGGTCCTCGGCATCGTCAAACAGCAATTGCCCTCCGTTTCCACGCAACGTGACGTGGAAATAACCGGTTGGTGACTTTGAACGAGGTTTTCTCGGCATGGCCCCTCCTTTAGCTTGGATGGGCTGAAGATACCTCATTCGGGGGCTTCGGTTGTCGAGATTCAGTTCACCGACTATAGCTGCTACCTGCCGAAATATAATTGCGTTTTCAAATTGATGCTTTTTAATGGTAATTGAGTAAGACGGGCGCGCTTGTTGTGGATGCGGGCGTTGGTTACGTCGATCTGGACGGCCCTTGCGTGATGTCATCGCAAATGGGCTTCACGCATTTTTACGGCGATAGAAAAATGGTCGGGCGCTCTTAAACAAAACGGAGCACCCGACCATTTACTGATTGTTTGTTGATGTTTGGCCAGATAAAACCTGCCAAAATAAACCTGTCCCTTTTTGGCAGGTTAATTGAGGGCGGCTTGAGCTAGACGGGCTTCGGCGGCCTCCTCGGTGACGCCCAAGGCCACGGCGAACTCCTCGATGGAGCGGCGCTTGGCTTCCTTGAGTACGCGCATGTAGTAGGAGCTGGGCTTTTTATCAGCTTCCTCGGCCTGGCGAATGCGGTGCATCATGGTCTTTGCCACGCGGACCGTCTCGGGCGCACCCAGCTTGAGCTGCTGCTTAAAGTGCGTCTCCTCAAGTGAGCTGTTGCGCTCGGTGAAGGTGTCGCACTCCAGCTCGTCATAGTGGCTCAGCAGGTGCTCGGCATCTTGCTGAGAGATGGCGGCGTGCAAACGATCGGCCTGCGCCACGGGGTACATGAGGATCGTCTGCGCATGTCCCTGCTTGGTCTCGAGCAGCAGCATGGGCTGCGGCGTGTCGTCCCTAAAACCGACGACGGTGCAGACTCCCTGACCCGGATGAATGACGTGTTGACCGATTGAGAACATGCTACCTCCAACTTATACGAATTTACGTATGTCTAGAATAACACGCTGACGTGCGCAAATTCTCACTTTATGCAGGAAAAGCACACAACTCCGATAGGTAAGAGTATTCGATAACAGACGCAGCTCATTCACACCTTTATGCATTTTCAACGCCTGCATAATCTGCAGGCAGACCGGCATCTTTGAGTGACTCCATACAAGCTGTAGTCAATTTTGTGCATATGCAATATCGATTGGCTTTACCCTGCGACAGTGCCCGTCGCTTGTGATAGAGTGCTACAAACTCTGGCTTTTGCCCTACGAGTGACCAAGAGCTCGGGGGCTTTAACACAAGGAGGATCTATGCCCGAGAAGATTGAAGAGCTGGTACGCGCTGCGCTTGCTGCGGCCCAGGAGGCCGGCGACCTTTCCGCATTTGAACTTGACGATTGCGCTATCGAGCGACCGGCTGACACTTCTCATGGCGAGTGGACCTCTACCATGGCCCTGAAGTCCGCCAAGCTGGCCCACTGCGCCCCGCGCAAGATCGCCGAGGCCATCGTTGCCCATATGCCCGAGGACCCCGCGATTGAGAAAGTCGAGATCGCAGGCCCTGGCTTCATCAACTTCTACCTCTCCGTTGCCGTCAAGAATGCCATCTTTGGCGAGGCTCGCGAGAAGGGCATGGACTTCGCTAAGTCCAACGTCGGTGGTGGCCTGAAGACCCAGGTCGAGTTCGTTTCCGCCAACCCCGTCGGCCCCATGCACATTGGCCACGGCCGCTGGGCCGCGCTGGGCGACTCGCTCTGCCGTGTTATGGACCACGCCGGTTACGACATCCAGCGTGAGTTCTACATCAACGACCACGGCTCTCAGATGAACACCTTCGGCAACTCCATCAGCACGCGCTATATGCAGCTTGCCGACATCATCGCCAAGCAGGGCGTGGATATCGACGAGGCTCACAAGATCTTGATCGCCGACCGCGACGCCTTTGTCGCCGACGAGAACGACGAGCATCCCGAGACCCATCCGTATCAGGACAACTTTGCCGAGACCCTGGGCAAGGACTCCTACGGCGGCGACTACATCATCGACGAGGCTGCTGAGTTCTGGCGCACCGACGGCGATAAGTGGGTCGACGCCGATCCTCAGGAGCGCATGGAGAGCTTCCGCGAGCGCGGCTACGTAAAGATGGTCGACAACATGCGCGACCTCTGCCACGCCGTCAATTGCGACTTCGATCGTTGGTTCTCCGAGCGCTCGCTGTATGTGAAGGACACCGAGGGCGAGACCGCCGGCACCTCCGCCGTCGACCGCGCTTTTGAGAAGCTCGACAAGATGGGCTACCTCTATACCAAGGACGGCGCCCTGTGGTTCCGTTCCACCGATCTGGGCGACGACAAGGACCGCGTGCTGATCAAGTCCGACGGCGAGTACACCTACTTTGCCTCCGACGTCGCCTATCACTGGGATAAGTTCCAGCGCGTCGACCACGTCATCGACATCTGGGGCGCCGACCACCACGGCTACATCGAGCGCGTCCGCTGCGTCTGCGATGCCTTGGGTTACCCCGGCAAGTTCGAGGTTCTGCTGGGCCAGCTCGTCAACCTGCTGCGTAACGGCAAGCCCGTCCGTATGTCCAAGCGCAAGGGCACCATGGTGACCCTGCAGGAGCTCGTCGACGAGGTTGGCTCCGACGCCGCTCGTTACACGCTCATCTCCAAGAGCTCCAACCAGATGGTCGACTTCGATATCGAGGCCGTCAAGAAGCGCGACAACTCCAACCCGGTCTATTACGTGCAGTACGCTCACGCCCGCGTGTGCTCCATCCTGCGTCGTGCCGCTGACGTTACGCCCGAGCAGGCTGACGAGATGGGCATGAAGGCCGTTGCCGCCAAGGCCATCGGTGAGAACGTCGATTACTCGCTGCTGACCGACCCGACCGAGCTCGCCCTTTCGCGTAAGCTCAACGAGCTCACCGACCTCATCGCCAGCTGCGCTCGCGACCGCGCTCCGTTCCGTCTGACGCACTTTGCCGAGGAGCTCGCCGGCGACTTCCACAGCTTCTATGCTGCTTGCCAGGTGCTGCCGAGCGAGGGCCGTCCCGTCGACCCCGAGCTTTCGCGTGCCCGTCTGGCCGCTTGCGATGCCGTCCGCGTGACGCTCGCCCTGGTGCTCACCCTTGTTGGTGTCTCCGCTCCCGAGCAGATGTAATCTGCGGGTCATTTGACCGTACAGACTTGGTTTAACTAAGCCTTGAAAGCCCGATCTCCCACTGAACTGCCTCCCATTTCTTGGACATGAGAAATGGGAGGCTTTCTTTATGCGCGTTGATTTGAGGGTGAAGCATGATGTCGAGGCCAGGAAGGCGGCCATAGGGCTCTTCGAGCTCGG
>CABUUK010000035.1 GCA_902494765.1 uncultured Collinsella sp. | reverse complement strand
CGCACCGGAGTCGCCGAGCCGCAGGACGACGACCCGCTCATTTGGGAAGCCGCCCATATTGTGGTGGAATCGCAGCTGGGCTCCACATCTGGCCTGCAACGCCGTCTGAAGGTTGGCTATGCGCGTGCCGGGCGTATTATGGATATGCTGGAAGAAAAGGGTGTCGTTGGTCCGCCTGACGGTTCCAAGCCGCGTGAGGTTCTCCTAGACGAGGAGGGGCTTGCCGCGCTGAAATCTGTCGACGCCGAGATGGCACGTGAAGATCGTGAGTTTGGAGGATTCTGATGGCTGCACGCTTTGGTGACATGCTGCTCGAGCAGCGTCGCCGAATGGGCCTTTCCATTCAGCAGGTCGCCAACACCATCAAAATCAGGCCGCAGATCATCGAGTTTTTCGAGACCGGTAACTTTGCTTCGATGCCGCCGCGCGGCTATGCGCAGGGCATGATTTCGAGCTATGCTCGCTTTTTGGGCCTCAATCCGCGCGAGGTCGTCAATGCCTACTTTGACGACCTGATGGCATACGAACGCGAGACGTCGCAGCAGGGCGGTCGTTTTCAGGACGCCGCCGGCTACGTTAATTCGCGTTCCTCGGTCGATAACGGGCGTTTTCTGATGGTTCAGGGCGGTCGTTCGACCCGCTATGGACAGCGTCCTCAGCAGGCCGGTTATATTACTGAGACGGGTTCGGGCGAGGAGATTCGCTTGCAGCGTGACCGGTTCCGCAGTACGCCGATGCCCGAGGACCGCGCACTTCCCGCTGCCCGTGGCGTGGCGCGTGACCCTCGTGCCGGCTACGGCGACGGCGGCTATTCCGATCGCGGTTGCCGTGGTGTATCTACCGGACGCTCTCGCGGTGGCTATGCGGACGCCGATGCCACGCAGGTGACGCCGCGTCTTCGCTCTCAATCACAGCCGTATGACCAGCGCTCTTCGGCTCCGCGTTCGGGCCAGCGTGGCTATCAAGGCCGCGGTGAACTTGCGCCCCGCTCGGGTCAGCGCAGCCTTCAGGGCCAGGGCGGCTATCGCGGCCGTTCCGATAGCAATCGCGGTCGTATGCCTCAGGGAGGCGGCCGCAGCAGTTCCGGTCGTGGACGCGGCGGATCCCGTACTCCTCAAAACAACGGGCTCGATCCGCGTATCGTCTACGCCGGCATCGGCGCCGTGGCATTGCTGCTGATTGTGCTCATCGTGGTGCTTCTGCGCGGCTGCGTATCTTCGACGCCCGAGACCACGCCCGAGACGCCCGCTGCCACCAAGACGACGACTAAGAAGTCTTCTAAGAAGACCGAAACGGTCGACGAGGACGAAGACACCGATGAGGCGACGGATGAGTCGACTGATTCGGACGCTACCAAGACGACGGCCAAGAAGGAAGAGAACGAGGTCACGAAGGTCAAGGTCTCGGTTGCCAAGGGAAAGACCGCGTGGATTGAGGTCAAGGTCGACGGCAAGTCGGTCTATGGCGCCCAGGCGACTGGCCCCTTTGAGCAGGAGTACACGCCCGAGTCCTCAATCGAGATCACCACGTCCAAGCCTTCCGATGTCACCGTTACCAAGAACGGTGAAAAGGTCCGTTACGATACCAAGACCTCGGGCGTGGCGCGCGTGACGATCACCGTTCCCAAGAAGGAGACGTCTGATTCCGAGAATGGTGAAAGTTCTGATGGTACCGACACCACCGATGGTACCGATACCACCGACGGTACCGATACCCAGTCCACGGATGGCGCCGATACCGCAACTGACGGTCAGACGCCCAGCGATTCTACCGACTATTCGTACGATAGCTACTAAGCCTCTCGTACGCGAAAGGAAACATCATGGCTAAAGATTCCAGCTTCGACGTCGTGTCCGAGGTCAACATGCAAGAGGTCGACAACGCCTTCCAGCAGACCACGCGCGAGATTTCCCAGCGCTATGACCTTAAGGATTCCGGTGCCACGATCGAGCTTTCGAAGGGCGACAAGCTCTTTACGATCAACGCCCCGGCCGACTTTGTCTCCAAACAAATTGTCGACGTGCTGAGCTCCAAGCTCATCAAGCGCGGCATCGACCTCAAGGCTGTCTCGTGGGATGCGCCGCAGGCGGCATCGGGCGGCACCGTGCGCGTGCTCGGCCATATCGTCGAGGGTATCGACCAGGCGACCGCCAAGAAGATCAACAAGGACATCAAGGACCAAAAGCTCAAGGTTAAGGTGACCATCGAGGCCGACAAACTGCGTGTTTCCTCTGCTTCGAAGGACGCGTTGCAGACCGTGATCCAGTTCCTGCGCGACCAGGACTACGGCCAGCCGCTGCAGTTCACCAACTACCGCTAATATCAATCGAAAGGACCGCTCTCCAACATGGATACACCGTTGGGCTCCGTGCTCTACATCACCCTCGGGTGCGCTAAGAACGAGGTTGACACCGACCGCATGCGTTCTCTTTTGACCGCCGCAGGCTACGAGGAGGCATTCGACCCGCAGGACGCCGATATCGCCATCGTCAATACATGCTCGTTCCTCGCCTCCGCAACGTCCGAGAGCATCGAGACCACGCTCGAGCTCGCCAACGAGGTTCAGGACGGCGTTCGTTCTTGCCCCATCGTCATGTGCGGCTGCGTGCCGTCGCGCTATGGCGACGACCTGCCTGATGAGCTGCCCGAGGTCGCTGCCTTTGTGAAGGCCGACGAGGAAGACGGCATCGTGGCGGTCATCGATGGCGTGCTGGGTGTCGAGCGCGAGATTGCCGCCTATATTCCTCAGGTCAAGCGTACCGTCGAGGGTGCGGTTGCCTACGTCAAGATTTCTGATGGCTGCAACCGCTTCTGCAGCTTCTGCATGATCCCTTACATTCGCGGTCGCTATCATTCGCGTAATGCCGAGAGCATTATCTCCGAGGTGCGCGACCTGGTTGCCGGCGGTGTGCGCGAGATCGTGCTGATCGGCCAGGACACGGGTATTTGGGGCATCGACTTTGCCGACGAGGACGTCGCCGAGGGCTCGCCGCGCAATCTGGCGCAGCTGCTGCGTGCCGTCGCCGAGGCCGTGCGCCCGCACAACGTCTGGGTCCGTGTGCTCTACTTGCAGCCCGAGGGCATGACTGACGAGCTCATTGAGACCATTCGTGATACGCCCGAGGTGCTGCCCTATATCGATATCCCCGTGCAGCACTGCGACGCTCGCATCCTCAAGGCCATGCGTCGCTCCGGTTCGCGCCAGGAGCTCGAGGATCTGTTCCGCGACCTTCGTGAGCGTATCCCCGGCATCGTGATCCGTTCCACGGCCATGGTCGGCTTCCCGACCGAGACCGACGACGAGTTCCGCGACCTTATCGACTTTATGGACACCGTCGGCTTTGACTACACGAGCGTCTTTGCCTACTCGCGTGAGGAAGGTAGCCTGGCCGCCAAGATGGAGGGCCAGGTCGATGAGGAGGTCAAGCTTGAGCGCGCCCAGGAGGCCATGGATCTGGCCGAGTCGCTCGGTTTTGCCGCTACCGCCGCACATGTGGGCGAGCGCGCCCAGGTGATCGTCGACGGTATCGAAGAGACCGAGGATGGCGCCGAGCTGATCGGCCATGCCTGGTTCCAGGCGCCCGATTCCGATGGTGCGGTGCACTTGGACGCCAGCGAGGCGTCCGTGGGCGATATTCTGACTGTCGAGTTTACCGATAGCTTCTGCTATGAGCTTATCGGCCATGTTGTGGAGTAGGAGAGCATCGTGGCAAACGAGAGCAATAAGGAACTGACGAGTGTCTGGACGCCCGCCAACATCGTGACGTGCGTTCGCATCGTCTTTATCCCGGTGTTCATGATCGTCTCGGCGCTGTCTCACACGAGTGTTGCCGGTACGGATTGGAGCACCTTCGACGGCCCGCTCGCCGCCGCTGCCTTCATTCTGTATGTGATCCTGTCGTGCACCGATAAGGTCGACGGTTATCTGGCGCGCTCGCGCAACGAGATCACCGACTTCGGTAAGTTCTTGGACCCCATCGCCGACAAGCTACTGGTGTTCTCGGCTCTGCTGCTGTTCTTGGATTTTGGCGCGGTGACCGTGTGGTCCGTGTTCATTATCCTATTCCGTGAGCTGCTGGTGAGCGCCCTTCGCATGGTCGCGAGTGCGGCCGGTGTGGTCGTTGCGGCCGATAAGCTCGGCAAGTACAAGACGGCAACCACGATGGTCTCCATCTGCGGTTACCTGTGCGTTTTTGCTATGGCCGGCTTGCACCTTGGCCCGGTGGCACTGACGCTCGGCATCTACTCGGTGTCGCGCTTCTTGTACGCCGTTGCCGTTGTCCTGACCGTTATCTCGGGTGCCCAGTACTTCTGGAACTGCCGCAAGATCGTCTTTTCGGTCTAGGTCCTGGTGGGTATGACGGTCTCTTTTGAGCAGATTTCCGCACATAACGAGGAGCTGGCGCGCGATATTGTCGAGCGTGCGAGCGCTCGGGGCGTGACGGTTTCGACGGCTGAGTCGCTGACGGCGGGTATGATCGCCTCGACGATTGCGGATATCCCGGGCGCCTCGGCGGCGCTGCGTGGCGGTGCGGTGACCTACTGCGATGAGATCAAGCATCGTGTGTTGGGTGTTGAGTAGGAGACGCTCGACCTCTATACCGCGGTGTCGCATCAGACCGCGCGCGAGATGGCGGTGGGTTCGCTGGAGCTGTACCAGAGCGATATTGCAGTAAGCGCAACGGGTTATGCCGGCCCCGGCGGTGGTACTGAGGACGATCCTGCGGGCACTTTCTATATTGGCTGGGCGCATCGTTCCGCCGATGGGGGAGTGCCGGTCGTGGACTCTGTGCGCTGCCACTATGAGGGCGACCGTTCGTGTGTTCGTGCCCGTGCGGTCACGGAGGCATTGGGTCGCATTGCCCTTGTGCTCAACTCTATGGAATAGACGTGTTTTAAGGGGCCTCCGGGCCCCTTAATTGTGGAGATAGGGACCTTAGGCTCATTTGGCGTTTGTGCTGGTTGTAGATGTAATTTTGCCTGCCTTGTTCATATTTGGTCCTTTGTGGTCAAGCATTTGGTCAGTGTTTGGTCGGCGTTTGGTTGGTTTTTGGAAAGACCGCCTGCATATGATTTATCTGAACGGTTGACCACGAACAGCCGTTCGTTTATTATCGATGCAGGTTGTTAAGAGGAGGGCTATTCATGGCCAAGAATTCAGGTCCCGTACGTACCGTTCATGCTCGCACGACGGGTAAAGAGCGCGATGAGATGATCGCCACCACCAAGGCCGAGATCGAGAAGAAATTCGGCCAGGGTTCCATCATGAGGTACGGCGACGGTGGCCCCGAGCTCGAGGTCGAGGCCATCCCTACGGGCGCTCTGGCACTCGATGCCGCTCTGGGTATCGGCGGTGTGCCGCGCGGCCGAATCGTCGAGATCTACGGTCCCGAGTCCTCCGGTAAGACGACGCTTTCGCTCGAGATCTTGGCCGAGGCCCAGGCAATGGGTGGCGTTGTGGCATTTATCGATGCCGAGCACGCGCTCGATCCCACGTATGCCGCGCGCATCGGTGTGGATATCGACGAGGTGCTCATTTCCCAGCCCGATACGGGTGAGCAGGCGCTCGAAATCGTTGACATGCTTGTGCGTTCTGGTGCCATCGATGCCATCGTCGTCGACTCCGTCGCCGCGCTGACCCCGCGTGCCGAGATCGAGGGAGAAATCGGCGACACTACGGTCGGTCTTCAGGCTCGCCTGATGAGCCAGGCGCTCCGCAAGCTCGCCGGCTCGCTGTCCAAGTCCAACACGACGTGCATCTTCATTAACCAGCTGCGTGAGAAGATCGGCGTCATGTTCGGCAACCCCGAGACTACGACGGGCGGCCGCGCCCTTAAGTTCTTCTCTTCGGTTCGTATCGACATTCGCCGCATCGACAGCATTAAGCTTAAGGACGAGGTTATCGGTAACCGCGTGCGCGCCAAGGTCGTTAAGAACAAGGTGGCGGCTCCGTTCCGTTCTGCTGAGTTCGACATCATGTACGGTACGGGCATCTCTAAGGAGGGCTCGATTCTGGACATGGCTGTCGAGTGCGGCATCTGCAAGAAGATGGGCTCCTGGTTTGCCTATGGTGAGGACAAGCTCGGCAACGGTCGCGAGGCCGCCAAGGCGTTCCTGCGCGAACACCCCGATTGTGCCGACGAGATTGAGCATAAGGTCCGCCTTGCCTGCGGACTTGAGTTTGATGACGATGCTCCGTCCGAGGTCGAGCTGACCGATCAGCCTGCGCCTGAGGAGTTTGACGAGCTTTACGCCATCGATGGTTCCGCCATGCTCGATGATGACGACGAGTAGCGGTTACGCTCATGTCGTATACGGTGACCGAGGCTACGGTCGTCTTTCCCGATAAGAAGGCGGCCTCCTCGTTCTCGAGCGGGTATGCGTCTAAAAAGCCCTGCGCGCATATCGATTGTGAGCTTGAGGGCGGTTTTGAACGGTCCATTTGGATTCCCGTGCGGGTTGCGCGGCTGTATCTCAAAAACCGCCCCGATTTTCCCTGTGATTGGGATAACTTTCGTGAGGCTGTGCAGCTCATCGAGCGTAAATGTGCACTTACCATGGTGACCGAGATGTTATCACGCCGTGACCATGCGACGGGTGAGGTCCGTGACAAGCTGGCTTGCTACGGCTTCCGCCAGCCCGCGATCGATTTCGCCGTCGAGCGCGCCACCGAGTATCACTTTTTAGACGAGAACCGCTTTTGCTCGTACTTTATCGAGGAACGCAAGCGGCGCGGTTGGGGTCAGCGCAAAATCGAGACCGAACTCAAGCGCCGTCATGTCGTGCTCGATGACATTCCCGGTTATCCCGAGGATTATTTTGCCGTCGAAGACGATTTGGCGCGTGCGTCAGCCCTGCTCGCCAAGCGGCGTGTTCCAGAGACGTGCGGATTCGAAAAACTGGTTCGGTTTTTGATGGGCAAGGGCTTCTCGTATCACATCGCCGCCGATGCCGTTAAGGCACGTCTCGATGCCGAATGCGAGGGATGTGCGCTTTAGGCGTATGCGTTTTGTGGCCCCGCCGTTCACCGCGTTTTAGCCGCCGTACTGGGGCCATTTATTTGACAGTTGTTGTGGTTCAACGTACGATAAACATTGTCATTTGCTTTGTGATATGTGCTCATCTGTGATGAGTTTGTTTATATGTTTATCTGTATCCGACCCGCATAAGCTGCGCCCATATTACTCAAATGTCGCGAGCCGTTCATAAGGACGGTTCGCTTTGTTGTGTAACGAATCCATAAAAAGGAGTGAGCATGCCTATCATCGCAGCGCTCGTTGGCATCGTTTTGGGTGCCATCGCCGCCATTGCCTACATGCGCACCGCCAAGCAGGGTAGTCTTCACGAGGCCGACGAAAAGATCCAGTCGGCACACGCACAGGCTGAGTCCCTGATCGGTGATGCAAAGCGTCAGGCCGAGACCCTCAAAAAAGAGGCTCTGCTCGAGGCTAAAGAGGAGATCATCAAGAACAAGCAGGCCGCCGAGGCCGAGGACAAGCAGCGTAAGAGCGAGATTCGTACGCTCGAGAACCGCGTGATGCAGCGCGAGGAATCCCTCGATCGCCGCAACGACGCTCTCGACAAGCGCGAGCATCAGCTGTCCAGTCAGGCCGGTCAGGTCGAGAAGCGCTCCCGTGAGCTCGAGGAACTCTGCGCAAAGCAGACCTCCGAGCTCGAGCGTATCGCCGACCTTACCCGCGAGGATGCCCACAAGGAGCTCCTCGATAAGGTTCGCGGCGAGGTCACCCACGAGGCCGCCACGATTATTCGCGAGTCCGAGCAGCAGGTTCGCGCTGAGTGCCACAAGACCGCCCAGGAGATTCTTTCCCTGGCGATTCAGCGCTGCGCTGCCGACCACACTGCCGAGGTCACCGTTACCTCCGTGCACATTCCCTCTGATGACCTCAAGGGCCGTATCATCGGTCGCGAGGGTCGCAACATCCGGACCTTCGAGCAGGTTTCCGGCGTCAACCTCGTGATCGACGACACGCCCGAGACCGTCGTTCTTTCGAGCTTCGATCCGGTCCGTCGTGAGACCGCCCGTGTCGCCCTCGAGAACCTCATCGCCGACGGCCGCATTCACCCCGCCCGCATCGAGGAGATGTATCACAAGGCTGCCGACCTGGTTCAGCAGCGCGTGCGCGAGGCTGGCGAGCAAGCTGCATTCGATACCGGCATTCACGACCTGCACCCCGAGATCGTCAAGACCCTTGGTGCCCTGCGCTACCGTACCTCGTTTGGTCAGAACGTGCTTCAGCACTCCCTCGAAGTCTCTGACCTGTGCGGCGTGATGGCTTCCGAGCTTGGCCTGGACGTTGTGACCGCCAAGCGCGCCGGCCTGCTGCACGACCTGGGCAAGGCAATCGACCATGACGTCGAGGGGCCGCATGCCGTCATCGGCGCTGAGCTTGCCCGCCGTTATGGCGAGAAGCCCGTTATCGTCCACGCTATCGAGGCTCACCATGCCGATGTCGACCCCAACACGGTGCTCGATGTCCTGGTGCAGGCCGCCGATGCTGTCTCTGCCTCTCGCCCCGGTGCCCGTCGCGAGTCTGCCGAGAACTACATCAAGCGTCTTGAGAAGCTCGAGGAGATCGCCAACTCTCATGACGGCGTCGAGCGTACCTATGCCATGCAGGCCGGTCGCGAGGTCCACGTCATGGTTCAGCCGGACAAGATCTCCGATGCCCAGTCTACGGTTCTGGCTCACGATATCGCCCATCAGATCGAGGAAGAGATGGAGTATCCCGGTCAGGTGCGCGTCGTCGTGATTCGCGAGAGCCGCGCTGTCGATATCGCTAAATAATATGAGCGACGCGAACGAGCTCATCTCATTTATCGCGTCGATGTCGGGGGAGGGCAACCTTCGCGTCGAGGAGAACCTTGGCGAGGGGTATGTCCGCCTCCGCGTTTCGGAGGCCGAGCGGCGCCAGGCAAAGCACGACATTCAGCATGTCGAGGATATCGTCATCGAAATGCTCCGTAATGCTCGCGATGCCGGCGCCGACAAGGTCTATCTCGCCACGACCAAGGAAGATGGCGTCCGCACGCTTGTCTTTCTGGATAACGGCTCGGGTGTTCCGCAGGATATGCAAGAGCGAATCTTCGATGCTCGCGTTACCTCAAAGCTCGAGAGCATGAAGATGGACCGTTGGGGCGTTCACGGTCGTGGCATGGCATTGTTTTCGATCAAGCAGAACACCGACGAGGCCCGCGTGGTCACGTCTGGTGTCGATCTTGGCTCAGCCTTTAAGGTGAGCGTTGCGGCCGACCGCCTCAGCGAGCGTGCCGATCAGTCCAGCTGGCCCCAGGCCGTCAAGGATGAGGACGGACGTTATGTCTGTGCTCGCGGTCCGCATAATATTATTCGCGCTGCCTGTGAGTTTGCGCTCGAGGAGATGCGTGGTTGCGATGTCTATCTTGGTTCTCCGTCTGAGATTGCCGCGACCCTTTATGCTCAGGCGTCAAGTCGGCTCGATACGTCTCGTCTCCTGTTTATTGATGATGAGAGCGAGCTTCCGGTTGTCGATCGTTTAGGCCTTGCCTCTGATGCCGAGGACTTTATTCGTATTTGTTCGGGTTTGGGTCTTGAAATGTCCGAGCGCACGGCCCATCGCATTTTGGCAGGGCAGATTAAGCCCGTTCGCGGTGTGACTGCGCGTCTGCTGCGCGAGCGTGACTCATCCTCGCATGCGCCGGCTCCTGTCGATCTCGCGAAGGATCGTCGTGGGCTGCGTATTGCCAAGGATGACATGGCACAGTTTTCGCGTGCTGTGGAGCGCGACTTTAATGACCTTGCCGCCCGGTACTATCTCAATCTTTGCGGCGACCCAAAGATCCGTGTTTCGCGTGATCGAATCACCGTGACCTTCGATCTTGCCAAAGAGGAATAGTGCCTTTACCGAGTCCACTCGGTACGATAAAGTTATTGCAGTTAAAACGTACTTTTAAACGCAGGAGTTTCTTCATGGATTGCCTGAAGGTATCAAGCAAATCATCGCCCGCGTCCGTTGCCGGCGCCATCGCCGGCATGGTCAAGGATGGTGTACCCGTCAACATCCAGTGTGTCGGTGCCGGTGCTGTCAACCAGGCCGTTAAGGCCGTTGCTATCGCGCGCGGTTTTTTGATTCCAACCGGTTTTGATATTTCCTGCGCGCCTGTGTTCTCCGACATCCTCATTAATGGGGAGTCGCGCACGGCCATCCGCCTTTCTATCTACGTTCACCAGATCAATCGAGCTGCTATGGATAACGTCGTCATGGATGATGTTAAGCCTGTGGCATAGCTTCTGCTTGCCTCGTTTCGCTCCCCATCGTTAGGACTTATGCACATGGACCAGCGTTCCGTACGCGATATTCTTGCCGGTAAAACCTACTTTATCCGCACCTTTGGCTGTCAGATGAATCAGCACGACTCCGAGCGTGTGAGCGGTCTGCTTGATTCGTATGGCTGCCTCATGGCGCTCGATCCCGAGCATGCCGATATCGTTGTCTTCATGACATGCTGTGTGCGTGAGGCCGCCGATACTCGCCTGTACGGTCAGTGCAATTCCTGCAAAAGCCTGCCGCCTTCGCCTTCGGGCAAGCGTGTGGTTGCCGTGGGCGGCTGCATCGCGCAGCGTGATGGAGAGGGCCTGCTCACCAACGTCGATAACGTCAATGTCATCTTTGGCACGCATTCCATCGCACATGTGGCCGAGCTCATTGCCGAGGCGTTCCTTGATGGTAAGCGTCATATCCGCACCAATGAGCATGAGGATACGGATGCCATGAGCATGCCGTGGCATCGCGAGACCCAGTATCACGCCTGGGTGCCCATCATGACAGGCTGCAATAATTTCTGCACCTATTGCATCGTGCCGTACGTGCGCGGTCGCGAAAAAAGTCGCCCCTTCGAGGAGATTGTCGACGAGGTGACCGGTTTGGTGCGCCAGGGCGTGCGTGAGATTACGCTGCTGGGCCAAAACGTTAACTCATATGGTCGCGATCTGTTTGGCAAGCCGCGTTTTGCCGATCTGCTGCGTGCCGTGGGCGATACGGGTGTGGAGCGCATCTTCTTTACGTCTTCGCATCCCAAGGACCTGCTCCCCGAGACCATCGACGCCATGGCCGAGACGCCTGTCGTTATGCCGCAGTTGCACCTGGCTGTCCAGTCAGGTTCGACACGGATCCTCAAAGAGATGAATCGCCGTTATACACGCGAGGACTATCTGGGCCTGGTCGATCGCATTCGCAACCGCATGCCCGATATCGCGCTCTCGACCGACATTATCGTTGGCTTCCCGGGCGAGACTGAAGAAGACTTTGAGCAGACGCTCTCACTTGCCGAGACGGTCCGCTATGCTCAGGCCTATACCTTCATCTATTCCAAGCGCGCCGGTACCCCGGCCGCCGAGATTGACGATCCTACGCCGCATGAGGTTATTCTCGAGCGTTTCAACCGCCTGGTTAAGGTTATCGAGACCACGGCGCACGAGTACAACCAGGGTGAGCTTCATACTGTGGTGCCGGCGCTCATTGGGGGAACGAGTAAAAAGAACGACGCGGTCCTGCTGGGCAAGAGTCCCAAGAATCAGACCGTGCATGCGCCTATCCCCGAGGGTTACAGCATCGATCAGCTTGTTGGCAAGATCGTTGATGTTGACGTTGACGTTGCCAAGACCTGGTATTTGTCCGGCTCCGTTGTGGGCGAGCCACGCTAATGGTTTCTCCCGGGGCAGGTCTTTCCGCCGTTGCGATCGTCGGTCCGACGGCGGTTGGTAAGAGTGATGTTGCCGACCGTTTGGCGGCTCGTCTTTCGTCCGAAGTGCTGTCGTGCGATGCGATGCAAATCTATCGCGGCATGGACATCGGTACCGCAAAGATGGCGCCCGATGAGTGTACGGCGCCGCTGCGTCTCGTCGACATTGTAGAGCCGGGTGTGGCGTACTCTGCGGCGCTTTATCAGGCTGACGCTCGCGCGCATGTTGAGCGTTTGCTTGGCGAGGGCCGCCTACCGGTGTTTTGCGGGGGCACAGGCTTGTATCTCAAGGCCGCCCTGGATGAGATGGATTTTCCCTCGGGCGAGCTTGAGGACGATCGTCGCGCGGGGTATCAGGAACTTGCCGAGCGTATTGGCGAGGAAGAACTGCATGCTCTGCTTGCCGAGCGCGATCCAGAATCGGCTGCTGTTATTCATCCCCATAACGTGCGCCGTGTGATTCGTGCGCTCGAGATGCATGATGATGGAGTGTCCTACGCGCAGCAAAAGTCGCAGTTTAGTGTTCCGCGCGAGCATTATCACGCTCTGTGGTTTGGTCTGACGCGTAATCGCGAGATGCTCTACGAGCGCATTAACCTGCGCGTCGACCTGATGTTTGAGCAGGGCCTTGTCGATGAGGTTCGCGGTCTTATGGACCAGGGGCTGGCAGATGCCCTGACTTCGATGCAGGCGATTGGCTATAAAGAGATTATCGATGCCTTTAACGGCGTGATTTCTATGGATGAGGCTCGCGAACTCATCAAGATGCGTTCGCGTCGCTATGCCAAACGTCAGCTTTCGTGGTTTAAACGCGATGACCGTATCGTGTGGTTCGATATGGACGAGTTTACGATCGATGAGGTCGTTGAGGACATCCTGCATCGTATTGAGGCTGTCTAATGGCTCGTTTTCCTCTTGTTTCCACGGCACCCGAGCCCGAGCGTGCCATTTTGGTTGGTGTTGAATGGCGCGACAATGCATGGCCGCTCGATCGATCGCTTGACGAGCTGGAGCGCCTTGCCCATACGGCTGGCGCCCGGTGCGTGGCGCGCTTGTCTCAGCGTTTGGTAAAGCCGTATCCTAAATCGTTTATCGGTTCCGGTAAGGTTGAAGAGCTGTGCGGCCTGGTGCATCGCATGGATGCCGATGTTGTTATCTTTGACGACGACCTGACGCCCTCGCAGCAATCCTATTTGGAGAAAGCCGTGGGCGAGCCGGTAAAGATTATCGATCGTACGGCACTGATCTTGGATATCTTTGGCCTTCATGCTCAGACGCGTGAGGGACGCCTACAGGTACAGCTGGCACAGCTTCAATATCTGTTGCCTCGTCTGCGTGGCATGTGGAGCCACCTCGCCAAGGAACAGACGCGCGGCGGCATCGGCTCACGCTTTGGTCAGGGCGAAAGTCAGCTCGAGGTCGACCGTCGCCTCATTCGTAATAAGATCGCTGCGCTTCGTCGTGAGCTCAAGCAGGTTGAACAGCGTCGCGATGTTCAATCCAAGAGCCGCATTGAGTCACCGGCGTTTCGCGTCGCGTTAGCCGGTTATACCAATGCCGGTAAATCGACGTTGCTCAATCGCCTGACCGGCTCTACGGTACTTTCGCAGGACAAGCTATTTGCTACGCTCGACCCGACGACGCGTTCGTATCGCCTGCCCGGCGGTCGCGGCATGACGATTACCGATACCGTCGGCTTTATTCAAAAGCTACCGCATGGTTTGGTCGATGCCTTTAAATCGACGCTGTCCGAGGTGTTGGGTGCCGATTTAATTCTCAAAGTCGTAGATGCGTCTGACGAGGACTATGAGCGACAGCTGGAGGCTGTCGACCGCGTGCTTGATGAGATCGGCGCTGGAGAGCGTTTAACGCTGACCGTATTCAATAAGATCGATCTTCTCGATAGCGTTGATCGATTAAGTTTCCGTCGTCGCTATCCCGAGGCCGTGCTGTTCTCGGCCCAGACGGGCGAGGGACTCGACGATCTCGTCGACCGTATTGCTCGTGAGGCGGCTGCTACCGATGTGCTGCTCTCTGCTGATATCCCGTATCGTGAGGGCGCCCTCATCACGCTTGTGCATGAGCAGGGAACCCTTTTGCACGAGGAATATCTTGAGGACGGCGTTCGTATTGTGGCGAAGCTGCCGGCCCGTATCGCGCCGCGGCTCGAGCGTTATCGCACTGAGTAGACGAGCTCCAAAATGCCCAGAATGATGGGCTGATGCAGCAGATAAAAGGGGAGTGCATGACGTCCAAGGCTGGCGAACGCCGGGACGGGATTGGCGTAGCCCCAGCTTGGGGCGGGATGTTCACATCTTTGAGCGGTACGCGCAGCGAAGTATCCTGTGAGATACATGAATATGAACGGGATGATTGGATAATAGTCGCCTGAAACGAACCAGGGGCCGGGAAATCCTAGCCACGCCAAATAGGGGAATGAATAGGTCTATTTCGGGATGCCCCATGTCGCCGCGAAGAGAGCGAGGCATATCGCAATGCCCCACGTGCTGGGCACTTTCTTAAGCATCGGTCGTGCTACGGCTGTCACAGCGGTACACGCCGCCATGCAATAAATGATGCCAAAGTTCACTGAATCGTCGACCGATACGAGCGTTGTTGCGATCCAGACGACCAAAGCTGCGGCAGCGTACTTGGCCGCTCGTTTGGCATTGTTGCGTGAGAGCGTGCACATCCAACCCGCGATAAACAAAAATACCCAGCTGATGCTGGCGCGCCAGATGTCTTGAAAGACGGTCTGGGTAAACCAGGGCATATCCCAGTCGTACAGGTAGGCGAGATCGTAGCAAGCGTGAAAACCTGCCATTGAAATCATCGTAAACCCGCGGACGGTATCAAAGATGGTGATGCGTTTTTGCATTACGAGAACCGGCGCATCAAGCCGACGACTTTGCCCAAGATAACGGGATTCGTTGCATAGATAGGCTCCATGGTGTCATTCTCTGGCTGCAGGCGTACGCGTCCCTGCTCCTTGTAGAACGTCTTGACGGTCGCTGAACCATCAATCATGGCCACGACAATTTCGCCATTCATGGCACTCTTTTGTTCACGGACGATGATGTAATCGCCATTGAAGATGCCGACATTGATCATTGAGCTCCCATGCACCTCAAGGATAAAGGAACCCTGATCAGTGGCGATTTCGGTCGGGATAGTAAACGTGTCTTCGATATTCTGCTCGGCCAGAATGGGGATCCCAGCCGCGACGCGACCAACGAGTGGTAGCGAGACCGTTCCGCGAGGTGCGGCGGGCTCGTCAGATTTAGAAATTGAGACAGAAGAACCGTCCTCGTTAAAGAGTTCCAGGGCGCGCGGTTTGGTGGCATCGCGCTTGAGTAGCCCGCGCGCCTCCAGGGCAGATAGATGGGCGTGCACGGTGCTGGGGGAGGAAAGGCCCACGGCAGAAGCCATCTCGCGCACGCTGGGCGGATAACCCTTCTCCTGCTGATATTCCTTGATGAAGTCGTAAATTTGCTGCTGACGCTTGGTAATTATGCGAGCCATCAGGGCATCCTCTCTACCCATGTCAAACAAATGTTCGAATTTTGCTTGACAGGAACAACTGTTCGAAGATAATAATAACCGAACATTCGTTCTCGCGCTAGACATTTTTGTCCGCGCGGCTTGATAAAACTGTTCTCAGCAAAACACGCGAGAGGAGAACATGATGAACGCAACGAATATGGTCCAGGGAAACCTCGCCCTTAAGCTCGAGACGCCTGCAGAACCCACTTTTACGGTTGTTCAGGGTGGCCGCTCCGGCTTTCAGCCTTTGACCGTAAAGCCTGCTCGCAATCAGCAGGCTGTAGTCACGCCGGTCCGCGTTGCCCTGAAGGGTCCGACGATTGTTGCCGTTGCCGTTGCGCTTACGCTCTTCGTTGTCCTCGCTACGTCGGTCTTTAGCGCTCGTCACGCCGCGTATGCCGAGTCCGTTTCCAACGTTACCTACGAGACCATTCGCGTTCGGCCTGGTGATTCTCTTTGGTCGCTTGCCGAGGAATATCCAATCGAAGGGCTTTCCACGCAAGAGACTTCCGACATGATCCGTAACGTCAATCATCTGGAGCATGGTTCGCTCGCCGCCGGTGCGCATCTTAAGGTTCCTGCTCGTTCGTAATCATTATCGTGCTGCGCATGGTACCCTTGTTATCGTTTAATAGGAGGTACCATGCGCTGTCCCAAATGCGGCAAGGCACATACCCGCGTCGTTGATTCCCGTATGCAGGAGTCAAATAACACCATTAAGCGCCGTCGCGAATGTTGCTCGTGTAATTACCGCTTTACAACGTTCGAGCGATGCGAAGACCCAATCGAGGTCATTAAGTCAGACGGAACCAAGCAGCGGTTCGATCGCAATAAGCTGCTCGTCGGCTTGATGCGCGCCACCATCAAGCGTGATATCGATACTAAGAAGCTCAATGAGATTATCGACGACATCGAGGTCGAGCTGCGCTCTCGCACGCTGACGGCCGTCACGTCCCATGAGTTGGGTGACATGGTGCTCAAGCGCTTGGCCAAGATCGACAAGGTGGCGTACATCCGCTTTGCCTCGGTCTACCGCGATTTCAAAGACGTCGATGAGTTTCTGCAAGAGCTCGACAAGCTAAGGTGATTCCATGTCCAACATTACCGTCAACATAAAGCGTCTCGACCCCACCGTCGAGCTTCCCAAATACGCCCATCCCACCGATGCCGGCTTGGATCTGCGCTCTAACGAGGACTGCGTCCTGAAGCCCTTCGAACGCCGTCTGGTCTCTACTGGGTTGGCCATCGCCCTGCCCGACGGCTACGCCGGCTTCGTCCAGCCCCGCAGCGGCTTGGCCATCAAGCAGGGCCTGTCTATAGTCAACACGCCGGGCCTCATCGACGCCCACTACCGAGGAGAGCTCAAAGTCATCCTCATCAACCTAGACCCCACGAACAACATCCAAATCAACAAAGGCGACCGCATCGCCCAGCTCGTCATCCAAGAAGTCCCCACGGTCAACCTCGTAGAAGTAGAAGAACTAGATAAAACCGACCGAGGAGCCGGCGGTTTCGGTTCTAGCGGCGTCGCTTAGTCGTTTACGTACTGTCCGCTGACCGGCCCGACCCGCCTATATATCATCCCATGCTCAAACATTCTCGCGGGGGCGCTCGTATCCCTCCCGCCCGTCTCTCACACATATCATCCCATGCTCAAACATTCTCGCGTCGCTTCGCTCGCTGCGAAACTGCGCGTGGAACGATATGTGTGAGAGACGGGCGGGCGGTTACTCGCTTGAAAAAATAAAGCCTTTCTTTCTAGTAAGCCGATGCGATAAAGGAAAACCTCCTTTCTCGCATCGGCTTACTATATTTATATTTTTGGTTTTGCCTTTGCAGATTCTGATGGTGGGGAATCTGGTATAGCTGCAAGTACGTTAACGCAGCTTGCCTGTGGGAGGCCCCTATATATCGTCCCGCGCGCAGTTTCGCAGCGAAGCGAGAATGTTTGAGCATGGGATGATATATAGGGGCCTCCCGCAGGTAAGCGGGCAATCCAATGCTAGCGGATATGCGCTGGCTTGCCGCCCCAGTAGAAGCGGCAGAAGGCTCGTTTACGTTTTTGGGGTTTGCCTACGAGCTCCATGGTTGCGATGGCTATATCTTCGGCTGCGTGGGGGCGGCGTAGTACTTCGCCGTTGATGAGTAGGGCTTTGAGTGATTCGGGATGATCGTGCAGATGGCGCAGGGTTACGATGAGTTCTCGTGCGGTGGTGACATGCATGCTGGCGCCCATTCCGGTGAGCATGGTGGTGTTGGCCTTTTCTTGACCGTATGATTTGCCCAGCAGGATCATCGGCAGATGTGCGCATAGGCACTCGGTGACCGTGAGTCCGCCCGATTTGAGGATTGCCAGGTCGCAGCCGTGCATGAGGGCCGCCATGTCGTCCACGTAGTCCAGAACCGTGACGTTGTCGAGCTTCATGGCGTCGAAGAGCGTCTTGAGTCGGGTGGCGTATTCCTTATCCTTGCCCGGTAAAAAGACAAAGTGCATGTCCTCAAAGCTGCGTAAGAAGGGGAGCGTGTGGTCCATCGCGGCACGGAAACGCACGTATGGTTGGGGCAAACTGGCGCCGGCCATCACCAATACGACGGTTTTGTCTATGGGGAGATTGAACTTGCTGAGCTCATCTTCGCGTTTGTAATCTGAATCGAAACCGGCACGAATGGGAATGCCCGTTATGCGGATCTTTGACTCGGGAACCTTGCGCGGGCGCAGCGTTTCGGCCATAAACTCGTTGGCTACACAGAATAGGTCGGTGTCCTTGTGGGGCCAAAAGCCTTCGACTTCATAGTCTGTTGGTACGCAGATGACGGGATAATCGATACCCGTGATGACGCGGGCGCCCACAGCGACGTTGGCCGCCGTGATGTGTGTTGCGACCACGGCTATGGGCCTGCGGGTGCGGACATATTCGTTGAAGGCAGGGAACATAATACGTGACCATGCCGTGCCTCCGCCCCAGAGCAGATGTCCCGTAAACGTGTATCGCCAGGTTAGGTCATATATGGGACGCGTGGCGCCGGTAAACGAAGCTGCCGTTTTATTACCATCGAACCTAATGCGTCCAAATTCGAGGATATCCAGGACTTCGATCTCAACATCCTCAGGGATTCCCTTGGTGCCGCGGATGAGGTCGAATGCCTGCGCAATCGCATTTGCGGCGGCTTTGTGGCCCGAGCCGACGGAGGCGTGCACGATGGTTACCAAGGGTTTTTGTGCAGGTGAAACGGTCATTTGCTCCGGTTGGGGAGTGGCTTGCATGGGCAGGGGAGCGCTATTGCTCGTCTGCGTTTGATCCATAGATAACTCCCCTTAATCTTTGTTTCGCAAAGAATCATTGTAGTGCATGAGTGTCACGTTTGCCTAAATTTGGGTATGAGCGCAAAGAACGCCAATCTTTCGACAGGAGGTCTCTTCATGACTACCGATCAGCCGATCGATGTTGCGATTATCGGTGGCGGCCCTGCGGGCTATGCTGCGGCCATTTATGCGGCGCGCTCCAACCTAACGACGACCGTGATTGAACAGGGCATGTCGGGCGGACAGATCGCCACGACCAATGAAGTCGAGAACTATCCGGGCATTCCGCTCTTGAGTGGCGCCGAACTCGGCGAGCGTTTTCAGCAGCATGCAGAAGGCCTGGGTGCGCAGGTTGAATGGAGTATGGTAACGGGCATCGATTATGATGCTGATTCCGCACTGTTTACCGTTCATCATGATATGGGCGACACGGAGGCTAAGAGCGTCATTGCGTGCATGGGCGCCACGCCGCGTCCGGCAGGTTTTGCTGGCGAGGATACGTATCGCGGTCGTGGCGTTTCATATTGCGCAACATGTGACGGCATGTTCTTCCGTGGCAAGCAGGTTTTTGTCATTGGCGGCGGCAATGCTGCCTGTGAGGAAGCCCTGTTCTTGTCAGAAATCGCCAGCAGCGTGACCATCGTCCTGCGTCGCGATCAGTTCCGTGCACCTGATGGTGTTGTTCAGAAAGTACTCGAAAAGGACAATATTACAGTTAGGTACCAAACTAGTATTGTTGAACTTTCTGGTGAAGCGATGCCAACGACGATCGCCTTTAAGGACAATGCATCCGGGGAAATTCATTCCGAGTCATTTGAGCCTGGCTCGTTTGGCATTTTTGTCTTTGCCGGCACGCAACCCCATACCGAGCTTGTTGAGCATCTCGTCGATTTGGCGCCTGATGGCGGCATTCTAACTGATGAATCTATGGCGACCCGCACGCCAGGTCTATTTGCCGCTGGCGATATCCGTTCCAAGCGTTTACGCCAGGTTGTGACCGCCGTTTCTGATGGAGCCATAGCGGCAACCAGCGCATACGCATTTCTTCGTGGATAAGTACGATAATATATCTTATGTAAGGTTGCTATCTTTAAAACAAAGTGGTTGGACGGTGCATCAATGTGCTGTCCAACCACTTTTACTTTCCTGCTATATAGTATGCAAAACTAGATAACCTAGAATACAATATAGCTAATGAACGGAGGATCCTTATGAACCACGCCAAACGCGTTATTCCGATGTCCGATTCGTCGGTCAGCATTATGCCTGAGGATATTCAGCCCACTGTGCTGCCCGATGCATTTATTCAGTCCGATATCGTGCGCAAACTCAATACGTTGAGTCTGCCGCGCTATGACCAGTTGCCCAATGTGACGCTCTACCGCGACCAGGTCATTGAGTATGTTGCGCTGTGGATGGAGCCGCTGTCTATTTGCGTTGAGCAGCCTGTCATTACGCCATCGATGATCAATAACTACGTGAAGGTCGGTCTGGTGCCTGCTCCGGTCAAAAAGCAGTATGGTCGCGAGCAGATTGCCCGCCTGATCGCTATCTGCATCTTTAAGCAGGTGCTACCTATTGCTGCGGTGCAGGCGCTCTTTAACATTCAGCGTTTGAGCTACGATGCCCCGACGGCCTTCGACTATGTGGTCGATCAGCTCGAGGCATCGATTCGTTCGGCGTTTTCTGTCGAGCAGACGCCGGTTCCCGATACGGCGCATCAGGTAACGCGTGAGTCGCTGCTTGTGCGCAGCGCGGTTTCATCCTTTGTTTCGAAAGCGTACCTGATGAGCTATCTCAAGTTCAACGGGTTTAATAGCTAGCCGACGTATAAAACGGGCGGGACAAAGAGCCATCTGTCGCTTTGTCCCGCCCGTTTTTTTGCTTGGTTGGACTTTATTTGCCCGAAGCTACGCCCATGCCGTAGCCGATGATCAGGCCGTGCATCTCGGCGTAATAGGAATCCAGGCCGTTGCAGGGCATGATGATGGTCTTGGAGCCGGGCCAATGTTCGACAATGCGATCAGTAAGCGCTTGGGCTCCAGCTTCGTTCTCAACGTGATCGATGATGACCTCACCGCCCGTAAAGCCCTCGGATTCCATAGTGTCGATGATCTTGTTGAGCATCTTCTTTTCGCCACGCGTGTGCCCCACGAGTTCGATTTTACCGGCCTCACTCGCCGTGCCCAAAATGCGGATATTGAGCTTGTTGGCAATGACGCCGGCTGCCTTAGGGATACGTCCGGCTTTGGCGAGGTTTTCGTAATTGCACAAACTGAAGAGGATTTTGCTGTTCTGTTCAAGGCTATCGAAGTATGCGCAAGCATCCTCGAATGAGACATTCGGATTGTCTGCAAGATAGCGGTCGAACAGCAAGAAAATGAGGTCCATTTTGCCGCCAGCTGCGCGTGAATTGACTAGATGAATCTGTCGGTCGGGCTCCTCGGCAAGAACCATATCGCGAGCAGTGGCTGCCGCGTTGTAGCTGCCCGACACACCCTCAGAGATCGGCATGCAGATGGTCTTGTCTGCCAATTTGAAGAGCTCGGCCCACTCCCCTACGCTGGGACAAGCGCTCGAAGAAGCGTTCGTCTCCGCCTGAACAGCGCAGTTGAGCTCATGAACATCGAGCGAAAGGTCATCGACGAATTCACGCTCCCCCACTCGAATTTTGAGGGGCGCAAATGCAAAGGTGGTATAGGGCGCGGTCGGTTGCCAATCGCGGAGGTTGCAGCTTGAATCGGAGATAAGTGCCCAGCTCATAGAGGGTCCTTTCTAATTGTTCATCAACAATTATAGCCTTCTTGCAAACCGAATGGACGGCTATCTAGTTTTGAATACTAGATAGCCGTCTAAGATGAGAGAGAAAAAAAGAATGGACCTCGCGACTTAAAGCCACGAGGTCCACATTCACACGCCGTGTAAGATGACTTAGTAACGCACGAAGATATAGTTATTGTTCATGCCGGCGGCAACGGAGCTGATGATAACACCCGTGTTGTAGTCGGAAGCATGAATCATCTGACCACCACCGATGTAAATGCCGGTATGGTACGAGTTGACCACAACGTCACCGGGCTGCGGATCGGACACACGCGTCCAGCCCATAAAGGTACCCGTGGTGCCCAGGCGGCAATAGCGACCAGTGAGGCAATAACTAACAAAACCAGAGCAGTCGAAGCTGTTCGGGCCAATTCCGCCCCAGGAATAAGCGCAACCAAGCTTGCTGTATGCACGCGAGACAACAGAACCGCCATCGACTGACTGGCTCGGAGCAGAAGGCGTCGGAGCCGGGGCAGGCGTAGAGGGCTGCGGCGTCGGAGCAGGTGCCGGCGTAGGAGCCGGAGTGTTGCCGCCCTGGTTGTTATTATTGCTGGTCTGGCCACCGTTGTTGGTGTTCTCGGTCGTACCGGCAGTCTCGTTGCTCACCGTGGCCTTCTCGGCGGTACTGGCGTTGATGCCGGCCTGCAGCGCGGCGTTGGCCTCGGCCTCTGCGGCAAGCTCGGCTTGCAGCTGCGAATCCAGGGAGTTTACGACGTTCTGGGCTTCAGCCTGCTGGGCGTTAAGCTCGTCGACCTTCTTTTGCGTGGCTGCGACGTTCTTTTCCTGCTCGGACTGCTTATCGGTGAGCTGCTGCTTAAGCTCCTTGACCTCTTGAATGGTCTGAGCTTGCTTATCGGAGACTTTGCCGTAGTAGAACAGACGGTTGAGCATATCGCTCAGGTCGTCAACGCCCGTTAGAACCTGAAGCAGGCTCAGACCGCCGGTCTTGTACTCGCCGGCGACATAGGTCGAGAGCTTGGCCTGACCGTCAGCAATCTCCTGCTGCTTTTGCGTGATCTCGCCAGCAGTCTGATCGAGCGCCTGCGTCTGCGTGGCGAGCTCATCGTAAATCTGCTGGGTTTGGGTACCGATCTGCTCGAGCTTCGTACGAGCAGCGGCAAGGTCGGATGCGGTATCGGCGTAGGCAGGAGCCGCGAGGCCCAAGCCTAAAACACAAGCGAGGGTTGCCGTAGCAGCGCAGCGTGCCATGTTTTTGTGCGTGTTTGCTGTGCGCATGTAGCTTCCTTTCCAGTAACTAAGGGTAACGGCTAGTCCACCGTCACCAGGCTAAAGAGCTCAACATCGTCGTCAGTCGACGTGAGCTTCTCGCGCGGGTTGAGAAACGCAAGCTCAAGGATACACCCGTAGCCCACAAGCTTTGCGCCCATATCTCGCACCAGTTTACCTGTTGCCTCGACGGTTCCGCCCGTCGCGACCAAGTCGTCCAGAATCAACACGGTATCTTTAGAGCTGATAGCGTCGGCATGGATCTCAATTGAATCGGTGCCGTACTCGAGCTCGTAGCTCTGGCTTACGGTCTCGCGCGGCAGCTTGCCCGGTTTACGTGCGGGAACAAAGCCGGCGCCCAGAGCGACGGCCACGGGAACGCCCACCATAAAGCCGCGAGCCTCGGGACCTACGACCTTGGTGATTCCCATGCCGGCAAAGTGCTCGGCGAGGGCATCGGTCATGGCTTTGAGCGCCTCGGGATTGCCGAAGAGCGGCGTGATGTCTTTAAAGATGACTCCGGGCTCGGGATAGTCGGGGATGTCGACGATTTGAGATTCGAAGTCGTACATTGCATGACCTTTCAATGGGTTGCCGGATAAGCGGCAGCTGTTACTTGCCCGCGGTGACGGTGCCGGATTGCGAAGGGGCGACGACCTTGAGCGGCTTTACGAGAGAATCCTCGTGTGAAGCCGGCGCGACTGTCTCTTCGTTTTTGGCCTTGGTGGACTCGGAGCGAGTGATTTCCTCATCGAGTGCATCGATGTCGGCGTCTTCGACCACGGCGTTGAGCGACTCAAAAACGCGGTTCTTGAGCAGCGCGGTGTGCACGCCCTCCGTCAGGTCGTGAAGCTTCTTAAACGCACGCTCGAGCTTGGCGTCGCGCTCGTCATCGGAGGTGTCCATTCCGAGCATGCTCACGAGCACCTGCTCAAACATCGAGGACTCGCGGTTCGCGGAAGACACGTACTGACGCAGGTTGCGCGGCTCGATATGGAAGCGTGACAGCTCAGAGCAGTAGCGGATGATCGGAAAATCGCGGCCATCGACAAGCTCGCGATTCTGCGGACTCTTGATGATGCGAATGAGGTCGTTCTCGGCGAGCGAGCGGATAAACGAAATCTCGACGCCCAGCATATCGGGAATGGTCTCGATGGGATGCAGCTTTTGCTTAGTCTCCTTGGGCTCCGTCTTGAGCGGAACATCGGACAGCAAGCCCACCTCGTAGGCGAGCGTTGACAGGTCCGTGGCGTTTTCCAAGCGCTGCTTAATCACGTTGAGCGGCATGTAGCGAGTCTTCTGCAAGTGCAGAATGACCTCCAGGCGATCAACGTCCTCCTTGGAGTACTGACGGTATCCCTTAGGCGTACGATGAGGGGTAATGAGCCCCTCATCCTCTAGAAATCTAATTTTTGAGTTCGAAAGATCGGGGTATGCGCCTCGAAGAAGGTTGACGACTTGGCCGATACTCAGATAGTTGCGTTCGGCCATGCCCTACTCACCGGTTTCGATGCGCTCCGGCGTGCTCTCGTGGTAGATGAGCGTAAACGTACCGATCTGGACGGAAGAGCCGTCGTGCAGCGGGGCCGCGTTGACGATGGCACCGTCGACCCAGGTGCCATTGAGCGAACCCAGGTCCTCGATGCGAGCGCCAAGGCCCTCGCGAATAATGCGCGCGTGGCTGCGCGAAACAGTCATGTCATTGAGGAAAATGCCGTTCGCAGGATCGCGGCCGATGGTGGTCACGTCGTCCTCGAGCTCAAAGGCGGCACCAGTCTGCGGACCCTTGACGATGGACAGAACGGGGGCGGTGATGCGCACGTTGGCCATGAGGTCGGGAACGGTGACGTCGCTTGAAGGCACGCGGAATACGCAGGTAGCGTCAGCAGTCTTATCATTCTGAGGCATATTGTTAACCATGTTGTCCATGACAACCCCTAACTTATCGCGGACGAGCCGCAAATAATGAACCGTACGTAATCATACCCCAACGAATCAGTCTTCGATTTCAGGGTTCAGAAAGTCGATGTCCTCATCCTCGGGATGCGCGAGAGCCTGTTTAATGGCCGCTCCGCCCTTAATGGAGTAGATGACAGCGGTGAGCATGGAGAAGATCACGCCGCCATATACAAAGAAGATGCCGAGGGGCACCGAGCTTCCGTTGAGACCCGGGAAGGCCGCGAGGGTCGAAGGTAAAAGGTGCAGGCCGTCAATAACGGGGAACCCGAGCAGCATGAGCGAGAAGCCGGTCATGAGCAGTGCAGTGGCAATCTTTCCGGGAAAGACGACATCGATGGGGCGACGGTGATAATGACGCACGATAAGCGTGCCGATGCCCAGATAGATGTCGCGGCCAATAATGAGCACGCAGACCCAGATGGGCAGCTCTCCGCGGACCACCAGCCCAAGTACGCCGGTGAACAGCAGCGCACGGTCACAAATGGGATCCATGACCTTGCCGAGCCACGAGACCGTCTTAGTCATGCGGGCGATCTGACCGTCCATCCAGTCGGTGGAGGCGGCAACGGCGTAGATAACGATGGCGATGACGCGGTTGTTATCCGTCACAAACAGGTACAGAAATACCAGGGTGAGGATCAGGCGCGTAAAGGTGATGAAATTGGAGATCGTAAAGATCTTATTCGACGGGTAATCGGAAGTGCCGATAAGCTCCTTTTTGATCTTCTTTTTGATGCCCACAGGACTCCCCCGCTGGTTAACGACAAAACTTTCGATACTATACCCGTTCCGGCGATGTCTATCCAGCGAAGCCATAGAGAGTCCAGACATGTGGAGGGTGTTGTTGGCGGGGCGGGAACTCACATTTATGTACATCAGCCTCCAAACATGTCGAAAAATGTCGGTTTTGGAGGGTGATGTACACGTTTTTGTTGCGCGTGTGCATCATCTCATATGTTGCCAACGCTAACGGTGAACCTGAGCGCCCGGGCACATTCTTTGTTGGCTGAAACCGGCATAGCAACTAGCGGAAGGCATCATCGAAGGAGTGTGCTGGAAAGCACCCGTCTCCTTAACTGTTAGAAATGCAAGTTAAAAATCTATGTGGTCAATGTGATGCCGTTGAACCCGCGTATCGATACCGCTCAGCCATTCGCCTCGCCCCCGCCGCGCGCATCTTCATTCAATCTGTTACTTTT
>CABUUK010000034.1 GCA_902494765.1 uncultured Collinsella sp. | reverse complement strand
GCGACCGGTGCCGACGGCGGTGTTGCGTGCACGGGCGGGTCGCTTGTGTCCGCGCGGCTTGTGATGCCTGCCGGTGGGGCTTTTGGTGCTAGCGGCGTGGTGGATGCCTCCGATGCTGTGGCACCGCATGTGGTGGTTGAGCCCGATGCGGCCACACCTCCGGTGGGGGAGACCGATGGAGACGACGTGCCCGGCGATAGCGCGGACAAGTCTCCCACCGATGCTAACCCCGCTGCCGGAGAGCCCACCACGGGGCCCAAGGCAAATCCCGCGCCGAAGCCCGCGGCCGCGACAACCAAGACAACAACGACAGTAGCCAAGACCACGGTGTCCACGTCCTCCAGGCCCAAGGCCGCCACCGCGACCACTGCGACGCTCCCCAAGACCGGCGACAACTGCTGGACCCCCGCTTCCGTGATGCATTTCCTGCTTGGTGCAGTGCTTCTAGCTGCCGCATGTCGCTATTGAGATAGCTGCCTTTTGGAAGAAAGGGACATCCACAAGGATAGCTATTTGTTTGTTTGCGTATAGGCGTCCAATTATCGAAGGCAGAGGCCATACGGACGCAGCCATGGGCCGAATCGTGACAACGAGACCCGGGATAATATACGCGAGAAAAGAATTAACAATAAAGTGGGGCAGACCACAAGCAACAATAAGGGCACCGGGACCTATGTAGGCTCCGGTGCCCAAGCACAATATCGGCAGTACACGGAGCTCCGCAATACGGCGATCATGGTCGGGCACAAGGCGGATTTAAATTCGCTGAGTTCATTTTTAGTGCGAGCAGTATGGTATAACCCCTCTTTTGCGTATACCCGGCTGATGCAGTCAAAGTCTACGTCCCATGCGTAGAATTGCTTGGTATATAGAATTGCAACATCATTAAGTATTCTGGGAGCATCTTGTGAAGTTTAACGAATGGGCTGAATTAATATGCGCGGTTATCTCTTTACTTGTAATAGCCATCATTGGCATGAAACAGTATTGCCAGAGTAAGCGCATGGAAGAATTCGAGCGTCGCCAGGACGAAAGAGACGAACGCAGACACGCCGAAGGGAATAAGGCGCAGGCGGTCGAGTTTATCTCGAAGTATTACACAGACAGAGGCTTAATTCCGCTTTGCGCTGTCGCCGCCATGTACAATGATCTTTTCCATTATTCACGTAAGATGTATTGGGAATTCTGCTGCCTTGTGCCGGAGGTGCAGAATCTGATTCTTAAATACTGTGATCTTGACTTGCGGATCAGGAAAGAGAATGACCTGTTCGTCCGTTGCATCGCCGCAGTCGAAGCCGCCCTCCGCGATCGTTTCCCTAAAGATGAACCGGCTTTCTATGACGACGGGAAATACGTCCTACGCAGCCTCGACAGGTACGCAGGGGAGAAAATACCGGCCGTGCGAATTGGCAATCTTCCAAAGTGTCTGGACGCATACCGTCCGATCTCCGATAGCCGTACTCCCGAGTACAACCTCTTTATCATTGAAGTTCTGTCTAGGGCTTTTGAGTCGCAGGACGCTTCCCTCACTCCTATATCCTGTCTAGAAAAGGCTTATTGCTTCGAATCGAGCCCCGAGATAGAGGCCTGCCGGTTCGCGTCGACCGTTGCATTCTACGCGGCAACCTACGGCTCTTGTGACGAGGCCAACAATAGGTACTACGGGTGCCCCGGCGGTTTCGATGGCGAGAGAATCGAGACCATGGAAGACCTATTTCTTCTTACTGTCTTCCAGATATATACCAAGCTTCTGCTTCCGAACGAAGGGTAAGAAATAACACGAGGCATTCGTTATTTGACTCTGCCTAATTCTGCCACATTCATTTTTCGAAATCTCACTCATTTCCTTTATAACTTGGGTATACTTGAATCAGAAATTGGTCGTAGGGCGCGACCAACGGAATCAAAAGAAAGCCCACTGAGAAGATTTTGGTCGTAGGGCGCGACCAACGGAATCAAAAGAAAGCCCACTGAGAAGATGCCTTCAATCTCTTTGGGTTGGAGGCATTTTCTTTTTCGGAGGGTCTGCATGAATTCTAAAATCGTCTTTTTGACAAACTCGTTCTACAAAGATCATCCAAACCCGCCGTTCAAAGAGATGGAACAAAAGCAAAATCGTCCTTACATCGTCTTTTTGGTCGAAATCGAGGGACATACGTGGGCCATACCATTTCGCTCGCATATTCGCCATGGGCACGCATTCTTTACCGATGCCGAAAACAAATGCGGAATTGATTATTCGAAAGCCGTTGTTGTAGACAGGCCAGAATATATAGATCAACAGGTGCGTCCACACTTGCGCCAGAACGAATATGAAGCTCTCCGCGGAAATGAATTCGCAGTTCAAAAGGGATTTGAAAAATATATCAAGCTTTTCAAGCGGGCTGTTCGATCGGGACATCCGCGCTATCAATCGCTTATCAAGTATTCTACGTTGCAGAATTATGATTTGTAGCCTAGTTGGAGCATAGTGGATTCAGGCTCCGCCGTATGCTTAAATCATATTCACACGAGAATTAAAGGAAGGGACGCCATGTGAAGGCCACAAAGCGTCCCTTCTTTTCCTGATTGACAGCCGGGGTCAGGCTCTCAGTGTGTCGGACACCAGCTGGGCCTGGACCGATGCTGACCACCTGGAGCTTAACGGCAACGTCGCCCAAGACAAACATAACGACCAAGACCACGATGACCAAGACTCGCTGCCCGCATCCTCCAAGCCAAGAGCCACCACTGCGACCGCAGAGACGCTCCCCAAGACCGCCGACAACAGCTGGATAGCCGCTTCCTTAATGCTTTTCCTTCTTGGAACAGCACTCCTGGCTGCCGCATATCGCTGCTAAGGCCCGTTAAAGCGAGACCAGGGGAGGGGTGAATGCAGCTACTGCAGAAGTCTTTAGTCTACTACTGAATCAATTTCTTAGAGATTGGGGTGTATCGGCTATAGCTGCGACGGCACTTTTTAGCTGTGCTTGATAGCTTCACAACCCGTTGCCGATGTTGAACCTTACTCTTCATCTGATCGAGCGATAAGATAATTGCAATCCAAATGCTGCCATTTATAAAGCTCCATTTGGACCCAATTGCCTACATCGTTGGAGACCAACCATGAGAAACTACTATCAAATTAAAACCGTCGCTTCGGCCCCTCCAAGAAGGCAAATTCAGGCAGGGAAGGTCATTTGCGTTAACGGGCTTATATTTACTCTTGGCAGCCCATTTATAGCTTGGCTACTCAGCGTTGGAGTAAATCGCGTGCCGTCTTTCCCCTTAATATTTTTCGGCTTGTTCTTGTTTTTGGATGGCCTCCTAATTATCTTGATCGCCTCGAAGCAGCAAGAAGCGCTTCTTAAACTACGCCAATCGCTCCTAGAAGATGATCCTCAAATCGCTGCGAGCGCCGATGAGTTTATGTCTCAGCGAAAGGCCCTGACACAGCAAGGCGAAATTACTGGCATCTTCATTGTCCATAATGCAACCAAAGATCTGTACTACGTAGGCCAAAGCGCAAAAGCGATTGACCGGGCGGCTATACAGTTTCTCGGTAGGGGCAATTGCGATGTGTATGCCGACTACAAGTACGGCGACTCATTCAGCGTGCGCATAGTCCCGCTGTCAGAAAGCGGCTACGAAAGTCTCAATGAGCTCAAACGTGCAGCGATACAAGCGCTTGAGGCTGCTGGCGAGGAGCTTTATTAAGGGCGAATGTTAGGATAAATGCAATGACAAGCTCAAATAACACAGGCAACAACGAGGAATTAACGCCGTCCGTCGAAGAAACGCTTCTTAACGAATCTCGCTCGATTGCCAGGGTCAAATCGTTCTCATGGATTTGGTTTATCAATAAGGAACGAATCCACAACATAGATCCCGTCCAATGCGGCAAATGGATGTTCTTCTTCTCTCCTTTCAAAACGGCCCTCATGGACGACATTGTCGGAACCGCAGTTCTTGACGGCGTCGTCGTAGAGGCCAAATACTCGAATCCCGAAACGCTCATCGCGGCGGGCTCGAAACAAGGTGTCTGCTGCTTTTACCTAAACGGTAACGACAGAGAAAGCCATAAGAGGGTACTGAGCTACATGCTGGAAAACGGGCTGATCAGGAAGACAAAGACAGGAAAGCTTTATAACATTTCGTTCAAGTTCGACTCTGAGACCTATGCAGGAAAGTACAAGGGAAGCGGCTTCTACGGAAAGATAAAGCTCGCGGACTTCGTAGACCCGGAGACGGGAGAGTTTATTTAGGACAGTGGGCGGAGTGATGAACTAGACGCTATGAGAATTCGGTATCCTCGGCATTGGCGCTCGCAAAAACGTTACACCGTAGCATCGAAGACCTCGTCTGGCAACCTTGCGTACGCTCTTGCCAAGAATAGTGATTCTGGTAGCACCAATTTATTTTTAGAAACACTCTTGGTTTCAGTTTCAAAAATAAAATAGGCCAGAGGAAAAACCTCTGACCTGATCTTTAGATGGTGGGCGATACAAGATTCGAACTTGTGACCCCATCCGTGTGAAGGATATGCTCTACCCCTGAGCCAATCGCCCGTCGCCTTTCGGCAAAAGAGATACTAACATAGCTCCGCTCGGTTTTCCAAGAACTTTTTTGTCCTCGCTTTTAAATTCACGGCCATTCGCGACCACTCGTTGGCTACATCCAGCTTTTAACGCATATCCACCCTGCTGACGTCATCGAACGTTTTCCCCAAAATGATTACGCTCATTAGTTGAATTATTCACTCAATTAGCAAGCAATTGTGGAGACAGGGACCTCAAGCTCTAAGCAAACACCTGCGGTTTTACTACATGCTTCTACCATTTAGCAAAACCCGTCTAGCTTTTGGTCAGTGTTTGGTCAGCTTCCGGAACTTACCCGCATGATGGCCCCATAGATAATCGGCCTCACCCGCAACCCGCACAGCCTGCGGCCAATCCCAGGGGAGACCAACATGGACGAGATCGTCTGCGCAAACACCGCATTCCGCTACTGGCGCTGCCCGCCCCAGGTGCGCGACCTCTATCCACGCCTGCCCAACTCCGAAGACGGTTGGCGAGCCTTATCCCAGTCGCCCTTCGTGGTCGACGTTCTCAAGGCTCCAATTATCACGGCAGCATCAACACGAAGTAACTTACATTCCGATCTGCGACACACCATTCGATGGAATGAGGCTTATGCAGACAATATATCCATCGATACCGGTATGGGCTTCAGTGTTTCAGATCCGCTCAATACGCTATTCACCATGACGCGCAACATATCTCATAGTGACTTGGTGCTAGCAATGTACGAATTCTGTGGCTGGTTCTCCATTTTCAAGCCATCTGCTTCATCCGAACTTGCCCTTGAACTGGCAAGTTCGGATGAAGCGTGCCCTAGCACCGAAAAGTTATTTGAGCTTGATGAGGCCCAGGATGAGCCACCCTGGAAGCGCGTCTATGCAACCGCACAGCCAAAGAGCGACGAAATGGGCCACCAGGGAGGGGAAGAAAACAATAAAGAGAGAGGGAAGGGAACATCGCTCTGGATGAGAAAACCCCTCATTGAGATTGAAGAATTGCAGAGATTCGCAGCTAGGGTAAAGAGTGAAATGTGGGGGAGGCAATTCTACGAGGCCGCCCAGCAAGTAATTGGTGTCGCTGCGTCTCCGCTTGAGGTGGCCGGGATCATGTTGCTCAGTCAACCAAGGCGACAGGGTGGAGCAGGATTCAATAACATTTACGTCAATGATCTAACGCCGCTATCAGTTTCGGCCCGACAGATAGCAGGTCAGAAAGAGTGCTACGGCGACATCGTGATAGTAAACCCAATAACGATGAAGGCCGTTATCATCGAAATTCAGGGAGAGGTGGTTCACGGCTCGGGCGCAGTGCTCGACCACGATGCCACTCGAATGACCGCCTTGCAAAGCATGGGATACGACGTAATTCTAGTAACCCATGACATGCTCAATGATCACAATCAACTTGATACCATCATTCACAGTGTGTGCGATCGCTTGGGGCTGAACTACAAGCCAAAAACTAAGGCGATGCGGCGCGCAGAAACTAGACTACGCGCCAACGTGCTTTCCAACTGGCTCGAAATAGGCATGTAGCATATCCGTACGCGTCAATTTGGGCCTCGCGAGGGCATCTGTCTGTTCTGTCACTTCAAAACTATGCCGGTTTACTACGATGAATCGATGACCACCGAGCACGCCAAATTTGCCGCTTACAAAACAGCAGGTAGAACGCTTGGCAATTTCGCTAAAAGTCAAGTGTGGTCGCACAGCCCGGATTCATCGTAGTAAACCGGCATAGTTTTGACGTAGGCAGGACGGGAAGGGTCACGACCGGACCTAGGCAAGCCGTTCAGAGCGGCACCCGCGAAAGTTTTTCCAAAATTGTCCTTGCATCGCCGTGCGAGTTCCCGTATAGTACTTCTTCGCACGGGGGCGTAGCTCAGCTGGGAGAGCGCTTGACTGGCAGTCAAGAGGTCAGGGGTTCGATCCCCCTCGTCTCCACCCTAGCATTGAATGAGGCTCCAACGCAAGTTGGGGCCTTTTTTCATATCAGTCAAATACTACTTCGCTCGAAGACCACGAGAAAGATCGTGCGTTGAATGAGCATCGATCGCATGGTAGTATTTTTCGACGTGGCGAACTGTCAAGATTGTCTTTACTAAGGCTGTGCGAGTTCATCACTTACAAGGGCTCTTGGCGCAACGGTTAGCGCAGGGGACTCATAATCCCTGGGTTCTGGGTTCGAATCCCGGAGGGCCCACCAGGTTTTTCAACAGGCCAGGCAATTTGTCTGGCCTGTTTGCTTTTAAAGGCAACAATATCTGCCAGCAAGCGGCCAGGTTGCCCGCTTCTGGACGCCTTGGGGCTACCGCGCGGGATGCGCCGGCGAAAGTTTTTCCAAAATTGTCCTTGCATCGCCGTCCGAGTTCCCGTATAGTACTTCTTCGCACGGGGGCGTAGCTCAGCTGGGAGAGCGCTTGACTGGCAGTCAAGAGGTCAGGGGTTCGATCCCCCTCGTCTCCACCCGAGCATTGAATGAGGCTCCAACGCAAGTTGGGGCCTTTTTTCATATAGGCACACAAGGTCAAAGGCGGCACCATGATCCTCCTGGTCGACAAGATCGAAAAAAGCTTCGGCGCACACGTCCTCTTTAGCGGCGCGTCCTTCCAGATCAACCCCGGCGAGCGCTTTGCGCTCGTGGGACCCAACGGCGCCGGCAAAACCACCATGCTCAAAATCATCATGGGCATCGACAGCCCCGACGCCGGCCAGGTCCAGTATGCCAAGGACTGCCAGGTAGGCTACCTAGAGCAGGAAACCAACCTGGAGCAAAAGGGCACCACCATCCTCGCCGAGGTCATGGCCGCTGCCAAGGAAATCCGCCGCATGGGCGAGCGCGCCAACGAGCTGCTGGCCCAGATCACCGAGCTCTCCGAACAGGGGAAGGACATCGACGCACTCCTTAACGAGTATGGCCAGGTCCAGGACCGCTTTGAGCACCTGGGCGGCTACGAGCTCGAGAGCAACGCCCGCAAGATCCTGTCCGGCTTGGGCTTTAAGGTCACCGACTTTGAGCGTCCCTGCTCCGAGTTCTCGGGCGGTTGGCAGATGCGCATCGCGCTGGCCAAGCTCTTCCTGCGCCATCCCGACCTGCTGCTTCTGGACGAACCTACTAACCACCTGGACCTCGAAAGCGTCCAGTGGTTGCGCGGCTTTATCGCCAACTACGACGGCGCCGTCCTAATCGTCAGTCACGACCGCGCCTTTATGGACGCCTGTGTCGACCACGTCGCCGCACTCGAGAACCGCCGTGTAACCACCTACACCGGCAACTACAGCAGCTACCTCAAGCAGCGTGAGGACAACTTGGAGCAGATGCGCGCCAAGCGTGCCGCCCAGGAGCGCGATATCGCCCACATGCAGGTCTTCGTCGACAAGTTCCGCTACAAGCCCACCAAGGCTGCCCAGGCTCAGGAGCGCATCCGCAAGATAGAACAGATCAAAAAGGAGCTCGTCATCCTGCCCGAGGGCCACAAGCACATCGACTTTAAGTTCCCCGACCCGCCGCGCTCCGGCGACATGGTCGTGGGCCTCGAGGGTGTGTCCAAGTCCTACGGCGAAAAGCACATCTACAGTGACATCGACCTCAAGCTCTACCGCGGCGAGCACGTGGCGCTCGTCGGCCCCAACGGCGCCGGCAAGTCCACGCTCATGAAGATCCTCGCCGGCCTGGAGCCGCCCACCACTGGCACCCGCGACCTGGGCACTAACGTGGGCGTAGCCTACTACGCCCAGCACGCGCTCGAGGGCATGACCGAGTCCAACACAGTCCTGCAAGAGATCGACACCGTCACGCCCAAATGGACCGTGCCGCAGCAGCGCAGCCTGCTGGGTGCCTTCCTGTTTAGCGACAACGATTCCATCGAGAAGCAGGTACGCGTCCTCTCCGGCGGCGAAAAGGCGCGTCTGGCCCTGGCAAAGATGCTCGTGGCACCCGAGGCGCTCCTGTGCCTGGACGAACCCACCAACCACCTGGACATCGACTCGGTGGACATGCTCGAGAACGCCCTGCAGAACTTCCCCGGAACCATCGTGCTGATCAGCCACGACGAGCACCTGGTACGCGCCGTTGCCAACCGTGTGATCGACATCCGCGATGGCAAGGTCACGGTCTACGATGGCGACTACGACTACTACCTCTACAAGCGCGAGGACCTCGCGGCCCGCGCCGCCGCCGAGGCAGCAGGGGAAAGCGCACCGGCCGCGACCAAGTCCGCTAAGGTCACCGCGACCCAGCCCGATGCGCCCGCCGCCGCTTCCAAGCCGGCCGAGGGCAAAAAGACCAAGGAGCAAAAGCGCGCCGAGGCCCAGGCCCGCGCCGCGCTCAACAAGAAGCTCAAGGGCGTGCGCAACCAGCTCAAGAAGATCGAGACGGAGCTCGACAAAAAGCGCGCCCGCTATGACGAGCTTATGGAATTGATGGCAAGCGAAGAGCTTTATGCCGATCAGGACAAGTTCAACGCCGCGTTGGGGGAATATAACGGCCTTAAGCAAGAGCTACCCAAGCTCGAGGACGAATGGCTGGAGCTTTCCACCCAGATCGAAGAGGAGACCGCGCGTGAACTCTCGTAAGGCCGCTGCCGTGGCGATGAGCATCATCGCCATCGCGTGCCGCATCTGCGGCATCTTTATGAGCGCGATGACCGTGCTGCTGTGCTTTAGCGGCCTCACCGCCAAGCTGCAGATCGTAGGCTTTGTCGTTGAGCTTTCGCGCGCGCTGCCGAGCGCCATCGCCGGCTACGGCGTCATCACGTCACCCTTTGGCGGCGTGTTCCGCTTAGATTACGCCATCGTGGCCGTCATCCTGTTTGTGGCAGATTACCTGCTCACGCGTGCCTCGCGCCGCGTCCGCTAGGGGAGCACCATGTCCAGCAGCTACATCATGAACCTACTTGCCAGCGCCGTCGCCGTCGTCATAGGCATCGTTATCCACGAGAGCGCGCACGCCGCCGCTGCCTGGGCTCTCGGCGACAAGACTGCCCGATCGCGCGGTCGTGTCTCGCTCAACCCGCTCAACCACATCGACCCGTTTGGCACCATTCTCCTGCCGCTGCTTATGCTCGCGGCCGGCGGCCCGGTATTCGCCTTCGCCAAGCCCGTGCCCGTCTACCTCAACAACCTCAAGCACCCCAAGCGCGACGAGGTCCTGGTGAGCGCGGCAGGCCCTGCATCGAATATCGCGCTCGCGTGTCTTGCTGCCGCCCTCATGAGCCTGACCTATGGCAACCTCTACACCAGCATGTCATTTGCCCTGGCGTCGCAAATTATGAACTTCGGCGCCACGTTCGTCGTAGTCAACCTGTCACTCGCGTTCTTCAACCTCATCCCGATCCCGCCGCTCGATGGCTCATCGATCATCGTGCCCTTCCTCAAGGGCAAGGCGCTCAACAACTATTACCGTCTGCAACAATACGCTATGCCCATCCTCATCCTGGTGCTGTACCTGCTGCCTATGTGGACCGGCATCGATGTAATCGGCCGCTATTTCGACGTTACCGTGTATCCGCTTGCTGAGCAGCTGCTCAACTTCGCAATCGCCGGCATCTAAGGTAAACTTACTGGTCGACCGTGCAAAACGGTCGTAGCATGCATCCAAACCGCGCCGCGAAGGCGCCGTCAAAGGAGGTCGAAGATGTCGTATCGCGTGTCGACGCAGGTCTACAGCGGACCGTTCGACCTGCTGCTGCAGCTGGTAACCCGCCAAAAAGTTGATATCGGCGCCATCTCTATCAGCGAGGTGGCCGAGCAGTACCTTGCCGAGGCCGAGCGCATCGAGGCGCTGGACCTGGACGTGGCGAGCGACTTTTTGCTGGTCGCGGCAACCCTTTTGGACATCAAGGCTGCCTCTCTGGTGCCGCAGGAGGCCCCGCGCAAAGTCGATGACGACGATGACGAGTTCGACGAAGACCTCGAGGAGCTCAGCGCGCTCGACGGCGACGCCCTGCGCGAGGTCCTGATCCAGCGCCTGATTGCCTACAAGCAGTTTAAGGGCGCGGCTGCGGCCCTCGGTGCCCGCATGCAGGCCGAAAGCCGCATGCACCCGCGTGTGGCCGGTCCCGACCCCGAGTTCTTGGGCCTCATGCCCGACTACCTGGCCGGCATCACCCTGCGCGGTCTCGCCGTCATCTGTGCCGACTTGGACGGCAAGCGCCAGACCTTCCTGCTGGAGGCCGAGCATGTGGCGCCGCATCGCGTGCCGCTCGACCTGACCGTGGCCTCAGTCGACCGCTTTACCATGGCGCACCAAACCTGCACCTTCCGCGAGCTACTGGACGGCGATGCCACCACCGAGCAGCTCGTCGTCACCTTCCTGGCCATGCTGGAGCTCGCCAAGCGCGGCTCGCTCACGCTGAGCCAGGACGAGATCTTTGGAACCATCTGCATCAACCGAGTCGAGGGCGCCGAGGCATACGTGCCCGGCGAGGGCCCCGAGCTCACCGAATAGGAGCCGCAACCATGTCAACCCTTTCCACGCTGGAGGCAAACAGCCTCAAAGGCGCCCTCGAGGCGCTGCTGCTGGTGTCGAGCGACCCGGTGAGTGCGCCCGCGCTGGCCGGCGCACTGGATATCGCCCCCGGCGAATGCGCATCGCTGCTCGCCGAGCTCAAGGTTGAGTACGAGGAGGCCAACCGCGGCTTTCAGCTGCGCGAGGTCGCCGGCGGCTGGCGCCTGTTTACGCACCCCGCCTACCACGACGTGGTCGAGGCCTATGTGTTGAGCTGGGACACGCAAAAGCTATCGCAGGCGGCGCTCGAAACCCTGGCCGTCATCGCCTACCACCAGCCCGTCACGCGCGAGGTGGTCAAGGGCATCCGCGGCGTCAATTCCGACGGCGTCATCGCGTCGCTCGTGGACAAGGGTCTGGTGCGCGAGCTCGGCCGCGATCCCCAGCGCGGTCAAGCCATCATCTACGGCACGACCAACGCCTTCTTGGAAAAGTTCGGTCTGCGCTCCACCCACGACCTGCCCGACTTGGAGCAGTTTGCCCCCGACGAGCAGTCGCGCCAGTTTATCCGCGAGCGCCTGAGCGGCCGCAGTATTCAGTCCACACTGGAGGAGCAGGCAGAGGACTTGGACGAAGAGCGCGAACTGCTCGATACCGATGTTGAAGATGTTGATGCAGTCGAGGACTTGGAGGCCCTGGTCGTCGACGAGACCTCGAAGGATTTGTATGACGAGGACTAACGAAGTAGGGGAGACGCGCGCCACGGACAGCACAGCGCCCGCGACCGACGCCCAGTCCGTCTACCCGCACACCATGCGCCTGCAGCGCTTTTTGGCGCGCGCGGGCGTGGCGAGCCGCCGCGGCTCGGAGGACCTGATGACTGCCGGCCGCGTGACCGTCAACGGCCAGGTCGCAACTGAGCTGGGCACCAAGGTCGACGTCGACCATGATCACATTGAGGTCGACGGCATGCCCGTCAAGCTCAACCAGGGTGCCGTGTACTTGATGCTCTACAAGCCGACCGGCTACCTCACCACCATGAGCGACCCGCAGGAGCGCCCTTGCGTGGCCGACCTGGTCCCCCGCGACCGCTTTCCGGGACTTTTCCCGGTGGGTCGCCTGGACCGCGACACCACAGGCCTTTTGCTCTTTACCACCGACGGCGACCTGTCGCAGGACCTGCTGCATCCCAGCAAGCACGTCTACAAGACCTACCAGGCACTCGTGGACGGAGACTTATCAGACCGCGATTTTACGCCGCTCCGCCGTGGCATCGAGCTCGACGACGGCCTATGCCAGCCGGCAATCTGCCGCATCATCACCGCACGCGAGGCCGAAGCCGTAGCTCCCCAGGGCGTCAAGCCCGGCACCACCGCCGTGGAGATCATCATCCGCGAAGGCCGCAAGAACCAGGTTAAGCGCATGCTGAGCAAGATTCACCACCCGGTAATCCGTCTGCATCGCTGCAACTTTGCCGGCCTGGAGCTCAAGGACGTGGCCAAGGGCTCGTGGCGCGAGCTCACCGACCGCGAGGTGCAGGTCCTCAAAAGCGGCGGCATCCCGCCCAAGCAGGCGAGCGCCAAGCGCAACGGCGGCAAGCCCCAAGACATGCCCGCAAGCCGCACGCGTCACCACGGCAGCCACGGCTCCGCACCCAAGCGCAACACCTACCGCGAGCGCTACACGGGTTAGGCAACCCGCCGCGTCCCAACGCCCGCGAACCATACCAGCACGCCAACCATCGAAAGGAAGCATTGCATGATCGTCGCCATCGACGGCCCCGCCGGTTCCGGCAAGTCCACCATCGCCAAGGAGATTGCCCGCCAGCTGGGCTTTAACAAGCTCGATACGGGCGCCATGTATCGCGCCGTCACCTTCGCCGCGCTCGACCGCGGCATCGACCTGGACGACGAGGCGGCCATCGACGCCCTCGCCGAGCAGATCGAAATCCGCTTTACCAACGGCACTGGCGAGGACACGCGCCTGACCATCGACGGCCAGGATGCCTCGGCTGCCATTCGCACCCCGCAGGTCGACGCTAACGTGTCCAAGGTCTCGGCCTACCCGGGCGTGCGCGCGGCCATGCTCATCCATCAGCGCCGCGCCGCCGAGGACCGCGATATCGTGGCCGAGGGTCGCGACATCGGAACCGTCGTATTCCCCAACGCGCAGGTCAAGGTCTTTCTGACCGCCGACCCGCGTGAGCGCGCCCGTCGCCGCGTGCTGCAGCGCCACCAGAACGATGCGCAGCCGCTCACCAGCGAGCAGCTCGAAGCCGAGGTCGACGAGACCCTCGACGCCCTTAAGCAGCGCGACAAGCTCGACAGCAGCCGCGAGGTCGCCCCGCTCGTGCCCGCCGAGGACGCCGTGCACGTCGACTCCACCGCCCACACCATCGACGAGGTCGTCCGCATTATCGAGGACCTCATCAACCAAAGGAGGTAGCCCATGCGCCTGTTTAATCAGACGCCCGAGGATTATTACAACGCTCCTTATGCAGAGTTCCCGGCGCTCATCCGCGGCACCGTAGTCGTAGTCATGGCCATCCTTTGGGCTTTCTCCAAGCTCATGTGGCGCTGGAAGGTCGAGGACGCCAATCTTCTGTTTGAGCGCCAGGAAGGCCGCGGCAGCGTGGTCATCTGCAACCACACCTCGATGGCCGAGCTCCTGGCCGTGGAGACGGCGCTGTTCTTTGGGGGCCGCCGCATTCGTCCCATCTTTAAGTCCGAGTTCGCCAAGAGCAAGATTGTGCGCTGGGCCTTTAGCCGCGTTGGCGGCATCCCCGTGGAGCGTGGTACTGCCGATATGAAGTGCCTGCGCGCCGCTCAGCATGCGCTGCAGCGCGGCGAGGACGTCCTGATCTTCCCCGAGGGAACGCGCATCCGCTCGCGCGAGATCAAGCCCGAGGTACACGGCGGCTTTGCGCTCATCGCCCAGATGGGCAAGGCACCTGTGAACCCGCTCGCCATCTGCGGCTGGTCCGATATCACGCCCGCGGGCAAAAAGCTCATGCGCCCCAAAAAGTGCTGGATCCGCGCCGGCAAGGCTGTCTCGCTTTCCGACGCACCGGCCGGGCTTAAGCGCACGGAGCGCCTGGAATGGTTTGAGTCCGAGGCCATGAACCGCGTCTACGCCATGCGCGACGAATTGTGCGCCGAGCATCCGGGCAGGTTCTAGCCATGAGCGAGAACGTGACGAACACTGCCGCGACTGCGTCCGACCAGGCAACCGCGCCTACCATCGAGATCGCCGCCCACGCCGGCACTTGCTACGGCGTACAGCGTGCGCTCGATATGGCGCTGGCCGCCGCACCGCAGGCAGGAGAGTGCGCTCAGGTCCATACCTTGGGCCCGCTCATCCATAACCCTATCGTGGTACGCGAGCTCGCTGAGGCAGGCGTTGGCCTGGCCGAGAACCTGGATAATGCCGCAACCGGCACCGTGATCATCCGCGCCCACGGTGTGGTGCCGCAGGTCATCGATGCCGCTCGCGAGCGTGGCCTTAACGTCATCGACGCCACCTGCCCTTACGTCAAGAAGGTTCACGTGGCAGCCGAGCACCTGGTGCGCGAGGGCTACCACGTGGTGGTCGTGGGTGAGCCGGGCCATCCCGAGGTGGAGGGCATCCTAGGCCACGCCGGCAATGATGCGCAGGTCGCGAGCTGTGCCGCCGATGCCAACGCCTTGTCGCTCAAGGGCAAGGTGGGCCTGGTTGTGCAGACCACCCAGACCGCGCAGAACCTCGCCGAGGTCGTGGCTGCCATCACCCCGCGCGTGCAGGAGCTGCGCGTGATCAACACCATCTGCGCCGCCACGAGCGAGCGTCAACAGGCAGCAGCCACACTTGCCAACCGCTGTGATTGCATGGTTGTCGTGGGTGGCAAGAACTCGGGCAACACCCGCCGCCTGGCTCAGATTTGCGCAGATGCCTGCGAGCACACGCATCACATCGAGGAAGCTTCCGAGCTCCAGGCCGCGTGGTTTACCGACGCTCACCACATCGGCATCACCGCCGGAGCCTCCACCCCGCAAGAACACATCGAGCGCGCCGTCGAGCGCATCAAGGAGCTTTGCCGCTAACCATGGAACAGACCGTACCCGCATACGCCGCCGAGGTGGCCGATTACGGGCGCAGCCGCGACCCCGAGCCGGGTGAGGGCGCGCTCGTAAAGAACGTGCGTCCCGAATCGCCCGCGTGGGATGTGGGTATCGAGCCGGGCATGCGCGTGCTCACGGTCAACGGTGAGGCGCTCACCGACATGATCGTATGGCTTTGGGAGGCCGACGACGACACCGTTGATTTGGAGGTATTCGATCCGCGCGACGGCACTGTCACCCCCGTGGAGCTCGACCGTTTTCCCGGCGAGGATTGGGGTCTTGAGTTCGACGGCCCCATCTTCGACGGCATGCGTACCTGTGTAAACGCCTGCGTGTTCTGCTTTATGACCATGTTGCCCAAGGGCGGCCGCTCCACGCTCTACATTCGCGACGACGACTATCGCCTGAGCTTTTTGCAGGGCAACTTCGTCACGCTCACGAACCTCACCGACGAGGACGTGCAAAACGTCATCCAACGCAACATGAGCCCTATGAACGTGTCGGTCCATGCCGTGAGCCCCGACGTCCGCCGCCGCATGATGGGCCGCAACGCCCAGCGCGGCATGGACGTGCTCGAGACCATCATGGCCGCCGGCATCGAGATCCACGCGCAGATCGTTTTGTGCCCCGGCATGAACGACGGCGAGGAGCTGGAAAAGACCCTGCGCTTTTGCGAGGAGCACGAGCAAATCACCAGCCTGGGCATTGTGCCGCTCGGTTTTACCAAGCATCAGAACCGTTTTAGCTGGTCCTACAGCGACAAACCCGAGCTCGCACGCGAGACTATCGCCATGATCCGGCCCTACCAGGACCGCGCCTTCGAGCGCTTTGGCCGCCACACCTTCCAGATGAGCGACGAGTTCTATCTGGACGCCGGCATCGAGCCGCCCGAGGCCGATTTCTACGACGGCTACCCGCAGTACTACGACGGCATCGGCATGATCCGCTCGTATCTAGACGAGACCGACGACGTGCTTGCCGCCGACACCGAGCGCCTTGCCCGCGTTCGCGAGGCAATCGCAGCCCGTAGCCAGCGCCTTCTGTGCCTCTCCGGCGCCAGCGCGCGCGATACGGTGGCCCGCTTTGTGGAATCGCCACACGGCCTTGCCGGCACTGTCACGGCCATCAAGAACCGCTACTTTGGCGGCAACGTGGACGTGACCGGCCTCATCGTCGCGAGCGATATCCTTGAGCAGCTGCCGCAAGACCTGTCGGGGGTTATGCTCTTTGTGCCTAAGCTCATGTTCAACGCTGACGGCATGACGCTTGACGAGTATCATCGTGACGATTTACTCGCAAGCCTTACCAGTCGCGGCGCCGAGGTTCATATGGTGTCGACCATGCCGCATGAGCTGCTCGATACCCTGGAGCATATCCTTGGCATTGTGCCTGCCGACTCTACTAATTCCGCTGACCCTACCCATTAAAGGAGAGCAGATGAAACCTATCGTCGCCGTCGTCGGACGCCCCAACGTGGGCAAGTCCACGCTCGTCAACCGCCTGGCCCAGACCTCGGACGCCATCGTCCACGAGTCCCGCGGCGTCACGCGCGACCGCTCGTACCACACGGCCGATTGGAACGGCCGCGAGTTCACTATCGTCGACACGGGCGGTATCGAGCCGCTCAAGAGCGATGACGTGTTTGCCACGTCCATCCGCGACCAGGCCCTTGCCGCCGCCGAGGAAGCCGCCGTCATCCTGTTTGTGGTCGACGGCCGCACCGGCGTCACCGAGGAGGACGAGTCGGTCGCTCGCATGCTCAAGCGCTGCGACAAGCCGGTCTTTCTGCTGGTGAACAAGCTCGACAACCCCGATCGAGAGAACGACAGCATCTGGGAGTTCTATTCGCTCGGTATCGGCGAGCCCACGCCGCTCTCGGCCCTGCACGGCCACGGCACGGGCGACCTGCTCGACGACATCGTGGCCCTGCTTCCCGAGGAAGAGGACGAGGTCGCCGATGAGTTCCCCGACGCGCTGAACGTCGCTATCATCGGCCGCCCCAACGCCGGTAAGTCTTCGCTGTTCAACCGCATCCTGGGCGCCGACCGCTCCATCGTGTCCAACATTGCCGGCACGACGCGCGACGCCATCGACACCGTCGTGGAGCGCAACGGTAAGCACTACCGCATGGTCGATACCGCGGGCATCCGCAAGAAGAGCACTGTGTACGAGAACATCGAGTACTACTCCATGGTCCGCGGCCTGCGTGCCATCGACCGCGCCGACGTGGCGCTGCTCGTCGTCGATGCCTCCGTGGGCGTCACTGAGCAGGACCAGAAGGTCATGGGTCTTGCCATCGAGCGCGGCTGCGCCATCGTGGTGCTGCTCAACAAGTGGGATCTGCTCGACGACGACCGTAAGCGCGAGGCCTGCATGGAGACCATCGACCGCCGTCTGGGCGTTATGGCTCCCTGGGCCCAGTACCTGCGCATCTCTGCCCTGACCGGCCGCAGCGTCGAGAAGATCTGGGCAATGGTAGACGCCGCCGAGAAGACGCGCTCGCAAAAGATCAGCACCTCGCGCCTCAACACGTTCCTCACCGACCTGCGCGAGTTCGGTCATACCGTGGTGGACGGCAAGCGCCGCCTGCGCATGCACTACGTGACCCAGACGGGCGTCAACCCGCCGACGTTCACGTTCTTCGTCAACCACAGCGATCTGGTCAACGACACCTATCAGCGCTACGTGGAGAACCGCATGCGCTCGACCTTCGACTTTGCCGGCACGCCCATTCGACTCTTCTTTAGGAAGAAGGAGCAAAAGGATGCATAATCCGATTCTGCTGACCGCCATCTGCGCCGTGGTCTCGTTCTTTATCGGGGCGATTCCGTTTGGCCTGATCCTGGGCCGCGTGTTCAACCACACCGACATTCGCAAGGCGGGCTCCGGCAACATCGGCACCACCAACGCCCTGCGTGTGGCCGGCCCCAAGGTCGCGGCGCTCACGCTGCTGCTCGACTGCCTGAAGGGCGCCATCTGCGTCCTTATCGCGCGTCCGTTCATCGCGAGCGTGGGCTATGGCTTCCCCGTGAGCATCATGGCTCCCGGTGCCGCCGGCGACTGGATGCTCGGCGTCATCTGCCTGGCGGCAGTGTGGGGCCATATCTTCTCGCCCTATCTCAACTTCCACGGCGGCAAGGGTATCGCAGTTGGTCTGGGTGTCATCCTCGCCTGGTACTGGCCTATTGGCCTGTCGCTGCTGGGCATGTTTATCGTGGCCGTCGCCATCACCAAGTATGTGTCGGTGGGATCGCTTGCCGCTGCCATCGGCCTTCCCATCGCTGCTTGCGCGGTCTTTCCGTACAGCAGCCTGGGCCTCAAGTTCTGCATGGCGATGATCGGCATCACCGTGGTGTGGGCCCATCGCGCGAACATCAAAAAGCTCATGACCGGTAAGGAGTCCAAGCTCTCGTTTACCAAGCGCGTCACCGAGCCCGACGATAAGTAGGAGAGAGTCATGAATGTTGCGCTAATTGGCTCTGGCTCCTGGGGAACCGCCGTCGCCGGCCTTGCCGCCGCGCGAGCCGAGCGCGTGACCATGTGGGCCCATGGCAAGCAGACGGCCGCCGGCATCAACGGCGAGCACCGCAACCCGCGCTATCTGGTGGACTACGTGCTGCCGGAAAACGTTGTCGCTACGACGGACCTGGCCCAGGCGCTTGACGGTGCTGATGCGATCATCTTTGCCGTGCCTTCGACGCATCTGCGCGACGTCTGCCACCAGGCAGCCCCCTTCATCGCCGCCGACACCCCGGTGCTCTGCCTCACCAAGGGCATTGAGCCCGAGTCCGGCCTGCTCATGAGCGAGGTCATCGCCAGCGAGATCGGCAACGAGGCGCGCGTGGCGGCGCTCTCGGGCCCCAACCATGCCGAGGAGATCTGCCGCGGCGGGCTTTCTGCCGCCGTCATCGCCAGCGAACATCCGCAGATAGGGGAGACCTTTAAGGACCTGCTCCTGTCCACGGCCTTCCGCATCTATCTGTCGCAAGACATGACCGGTGTCGAGGTCTGCGGCGCCATGAAAAATGTCATCGCCATCGTGTGCGGCATCTCCGCCGGCACCGGTGCCGGCGACAACACGCTCGCCCTCATCATGACGCGCGGCCTGGCCGAGATTAGCCGTCTGGTGCATGCCCGCGGCGGTCAAGCTATGACCTGCATGGGACTTGCCGGCATGGGCGACCTCATTGCCACCTGCACCTCGGAGCACTCGCGCAACCGCACCTTTGGCTACGAGTTTGCCCACGGCGTGTCGCTCGACGAGTATCAGACGCGCACGCATATGGTGGTTGAGGGCGCCGTCGCGGCCCGCAGCGTCAGCGAGCTTGCCCGTTCACTGGGCGTAGACATTCCGCTCACCTTTGCCGTAGAGCAAACACTCTACAACGGTGTTACTTTGGATAGGGCGCTCGAGATTCTTACCGACCGCGTCCCCTCTCAAGAGTTCTACGGACTCAACGACTAGCGCAGAAAGGCTACTACCATGGGTTCCATCAAAATCGCTCCGTCCGTCCTTTCGGCCGACATGGCCAACCTCAAGGGCGAGCTCGACAAGATTGCCGGCGCCGACTACGTGCACTTCGACGTTATGGACGGCCACTTTACCGGCAACCTCACCTTTGGCGTTGACATCCTCAAGGCCGTCAAGCGCTCCACCGATGTACCGGTCGACGCGCACCTGATGGTGTCGAACCCCGACGAGACCGTCGATTGGTACGCCGATGCCGGTGCCGACATGATCACCGTGCACTACGAGGCCTCCACGCACCTGCACCGCACGCTCACGCATCTGCAGCAGCGCGGCGTCAAGGCCGGCGTGGTGCTCAACCCCGCCACCCCCGTGTGCGTACTCGAGAGCATCATCGACGTCGTCGATATGGTGCTGCTCATGAGCGTGAACCCAGGCTTTGGCGGCCAGAGCTTTATCCCCGGTACCATCGCCAAACTGCACGAGCTCAAGGCCATGTGCGAGCGTCACGGCGTTTCGCCCCTCATCGAGGTCGACGGCGGCATCTCTTCCAAGAACATTGTCGAGGTCGTTAAGGCTGGCGCCAATGTCCTGGTAGCCGGTTCCGCCGTATTTAAGTCCGAAGATCCCGCTGCCGAGGTTGCGCTGCTGCAGAAGCTGGGCAACGAGGCAGCACAGGAGGCATAAACCCTTATGACCGCAGGTCAAAACCGCATACCCGTGAATCTTGACTATGCCGCCTCGACGCCCATGCGCGCCGAGGCGCTCCTTGCGCAGCGCGAATACGACGACAGCGAGCTTGCCGGCGTCAACCCCAACTCGCTGCACTCGCTTGGCCGCAAGGCCGCTGCACGCCTGGAAGTCGCCCGTCGCGAGATAGCTCGTAGCTTTGGCGCACGCGTTCGCCCGTCCGAGATCATCCTTACCAACGGCGGCACCGAGGCCAACCAGCTGGCGCTGCTCGGTCTTGCCGAGGGCGCTCGTCAGCGCGATCGCAAGCGCGATCGTGTAATCGTTTCGGCCATCGAGCACGATTCGATTCTGGACAACCTGCCGCTGCTGCGCGCCGCCGGCTTTACCGTCGACCTGGTGCAACCCTGCCGCGCGGGCTACATTGAGCCTGCCACGCTAGTCGAGCTACTCGGCGACGACGTGGCGCTCGTGAGTATTATGGTCGCCAACAACGAGACCGGCGTGGTGCAGCCCATCCGCGAGCTGGCCGCCGCCGCACATGCTGCCGGCGCCTTGTTTCATACCGATGCCATCCAGGGCTACTTGCATATTCCGCTCGATGTCACCGAGCTGGGTGTCGATGCCATGACCGTTGCCGCGCACAAGATCGGCGGCCCTGTGGCATCCGGCGCGCTCTACCTTAAGAACCGCACGCCGCTGCGTCCGCGCATCTTTGGCGGTGGACAGGAAGCCGGACGCCGAGCCGGCACGCAGGATCTGCGTACGCAGCTGGCTTTTGCCGCTGCCGCTTCCGTGTTGCTGCCGAATGTGGGCCAGGAGCGTGCGACGCTGCAGGCCCTGTCCGATAAGCTCTACGCAACGCTTACGGCCCATCCTCGCATTCACGCCACGATGGGCGACTACGCGCAGGCAGATCGTCTGCCGGGTATGGTTTCGATCTACGTCGACGGCATGGACTCCGAGGAGCTCATCATCAAGCTCGATGCCGCCGGTTTTGAGGTTTCGGCCGGATCGGCTTGCTCGAGCGGCAGCATGGACCCGAGCCACGTGCTCAGCGCCATGGGCATTGGTCGCGAGCAGGCGCTGGGGTCGCTGCGCATCTCGTTTGATGACCGCGTGAACCCTGCCGACCTGGATGATTTTGCCCAGACGCTGCTTTCGATCGTAGGCGCCGCATGATCGTCTCCGAGCTTGAACGTGCGCTGCTGGCGCGCTACCCCAAAGCGGACGCCGAGGGCTGGGATCATGTTGGGCTTTCTGTGGGAGATCCCTCTGCCGAGATCCGCGGTGTTGCCTGCGCGCTCGACGCGACCGAGGCCAACGTACGCCGCGCTCTCGAGGCCGGCGCCAACGTTCTGCTGACGCATCATCCCATATATATCAAGGCGCCCGAGGCCTTTTGTCCGGCCGATTCCGCGCGTCCCCAGTGCAGCGCCGCGCTGTACGAGGCAGCTCGTTGCGGCGTGAGCATCATCTCGCTTCACACCGATCTGGACCGCTCGCACGAAGCGCGTGTTCGCCTGAGTGAGTTGCTGGGCGCTGAACCCATGAGCTCGCTGGAACATGTAGGCGAGCCTGAGCTCACCGGTCTGGGCGCACTCGCGACCCTCCACGATGCCTGCAACCTGCGCGAACTTGCCGTGCGCGCTGCCACGGCGTTTGGAAGCGACCCACGCGTATGGGGCGAAGCCGATCGCCCGTGCCGCACCGTCGCCATTTTGGGCGGCTCCCTGGGCGACTTTGGAGAGCTCGCCATCGCCGCGGGCGCGGACGTTGTCGTGACGGGCGAAGCGGGCTACCACGTGGCGCAAGACCTTGCCTTGCGCGGGCTGCCGACGATCTTGCTCGGCCACGACCGCTCCGAGGAGCCGTTCGTTGATATATTGATGAACTCTGCAGTTGACGCCGGGGTCGACCCCCGTCATGCGATTAAAATACTGAACCCTTGCCAATGGCGGACTGTGACAAAAGGAGAGAACTTATGAGCGCCGGCGCTACGCTACTCAAGCTTCAACAGATCGATTTGGAGCTCGCCCGCAACAAGAGCGAACTTGCCAATATGCCGGAGCTCAAGGAGCTCGCTTCCAAGCGCAAGACCTATGTGAAGCTCAAGTCTGAGATGACCAAGCTCTACGCCCAGCGCAAGGATCTGGACATTGAGCTCGACGATCTCAACACCACCGAGATTCAGACCAACAACGCCATCGAGGCTGCCAAGAAGCGCCATGTCGACGGCTCCGACTACCGCGAGGTTCAGGACCTGGAGAATGAACTCGCCACCCTGGCCAAGCGTCTGGACAAGATTGAGCACACCCGCAAGGACGTCGTTGTCGCCCATAAGGAGGCGCTCGACCGCGAGGCCCGCGCGCAGGCAATCATCGCCAAGTTCGAGGAGGGCGTGAAGGCCGATACCAAGGCTGCCCGCGCCAAGGCTGCCGACCTGCAGGCTCAGATTGACGCCGCCACGAAGGAGCGCACCGCGCTTGCCGCCACGCTGCCGGCCGACGTGCTCACCGACTACGAGCGTCTACTCAAGCAGTTCCGCGGCCTGGCCGTCGAGACCATCCAGGGCAACATCCCCACGGTCTGCCACACCGCGCTGCAGGCATCGTCCATGAGCGACCTCAACCACGATGGTAGCGAGATTACGCACTGCCCGTACTGCCACCGCCTCCTGGTGCTCCCGAGCAAGGAAGCCTAGCGATGACGCCGGCATCCAACAATTCAATGCAACTTGAGGGAAAAACGATCCTGCTGGGCATTACCGGCGGGATCGCCGCCTATAAGTCGTGCAATATCGTGCGCCTGCTGCAAAAGCGCGGTGCGCGCGTCAAGGTCGTTATGAGCGAGCATGCCACGGAGTTCGTGGGCCCGCTCACCTTCCGTGCGCTCACCAACGAGCCCGTTGCTGTGGGCCTATTCGACGATCCCTCCGACCCCATCCACCACATTTCGCTTGCGCAGGAGCCCGATCTGGTGGTCGTGGCGCCCGCGACGGCTAATATCATCGCCAAGATGGCCAACGGCATCGCCGACGACCTCATCTCCACTACGCTGCTGGCGACGCCGCGACCCATCGTGATCGCGCCGGCCATGAACAACGGCATGTGGAAAGCGCCGGCTACACAGGCCAATATGACCACGCTGCGCGAGCGCGGTGTCCATGTGGTGGGACCCGGCAGCGGCTACCTTGCCTGCGGCGACGTGGACACGGGACGTATGAGCGAGCCCGAGGACATCGTCGAGGCTGTCTGTGAGGTGCTCAACCCCGCGCCTCAGGACCTGGCGGGCAAGCGCATCGTGATTACCGCCGGCCCCACGCACGAACCGATCGACCCGGTGCGCTTCATTGGCAACCGCTCATCAGGCAAGATGGGCGTCGCCCTTGCGGGGGAGGCCGCACGCCGCGGTGCCGAGGTCACGCTCGTGTTGGGACCGACATCATTAGATGTGCCCCGCGGCGTGGAATGCGTGCGCGTGCAGACCGCCGCAGAGATGCTCCAGGCGGCACTGAGCGACTTCCAGACGGCCGATGCTGCAATTTGTGCGGCCGCCGTCGCCGACTATACCCCCGCTACCCCTGCGGACCATAAACTCAAAAAGGCCAACGAGCGCCTGGATCGCATCGAACTGATCGAGACAGTCGATATCTTGGCCGAGCTCTCGCGCCAAAAGGGAGAGCGGTGCGTGATCGGCTTTGCGGCCGAAACCGATAACGTTGTGGAGTACGCGCAGCGCAAGCTCGCCCGCAAGGGTTGCGATGCCATTATCGCCAACGATGTCTCGCGCGCCGATTCGGGCTTTGGAACCGATACCAACAAGGCCTGGATCGTGAGTACAGCGGGTACGCAAGAACTTCCCGTGCTAACAAAACACAAGCTCGCAGATACAATTTTGGACTTGCTTCAAAATTTATAAAAAAGTTCTTGCACAAGTCTAAAGTTTCGGGTTAATATACTCCCTGTTGCGAGCGAGAGCAGAGCAACAAACAAAAGCTTCGGGACGTGGCGCAGCTTGGTAGCGCACTTGACTGGGGGTCAAGGGGTCGCTGGTTCGAATCCAGTCGTCCCGACCAGAAGTTTGCAGGTCAGGCACCTAGTGCCTGACCTTTTTTGTTTTAAGCAATTGCTTAATTTTGATTAATCAACAAGATGCCAAAAATCTACCTACGCGATAATCGCCTATTGCGGCTACTTGCGCGTTTTGCACGCGCTTGAGCCGATTTATTAACGCGATATGAATCTACATACGCGTAGCTGGTATACAGCCGAGTACAGGCTGTATTTATCGCGGCGATTTACATAGATATAGCAACTGTAACGAACAAGCGTGTCGCTATATTTATTCCAGCAGTTCACTTGATCTGTGGACAAGTGAGCGATTGCAACGATATGCCAACCAGGATGGGCTCCATACGAGGACGCCGCAGGGGTAATGGCGGGGGAGTGCAGCAGGCGCTCTGAGAGCCGCTGTATGACCCCATTTCTCCTCAACTCGATAACCTGTGCTATGAACCTCAAACCCCTTCGTTCTGCTGCTAAAAGAAAGGCCCGCGCAGGATAGCGCGGGCCTTTATCCATATGTCAGCTTATAGGACAAACTGTCTAGAAACACCAAGCGGGAAACACGAAGTCGGTTGCCGTGTAGCCGTGGTTGCTCCAGTCACCGTTGCTATGGACATAGCGGAAGTACTGGGAGCCATCCAGACATACGGAGCGAGTCCAGTGGCTAGAGCCGGACGAAGCCCCGGAAAATTTTTCCTGCGTCACGCCCTTGAAGGCGTAATACTCGTACTGGGAGCCGTCGGACTGGAGGTGCCCATTGGCCTGGAGGTTTCCGTAGACCTCGGTCGTCGAGAGCAGGAAGACCTTGTCGGTCGTGGCCGTCACGGTGCCGGGGTATGTGTCCAACTTGTTGTCGGTCATTTTCGTGACGGCTTTCGCCCTAGATTGGATCTCAGCCGTCAGGAGCGCCCAGAGGTCGCCGGAGTTGAGGCGGCCGCGCAGCTCGGACTGCTCCCATCCGCCGAAATTGTAATATGAGTCACTCATGCGCTGCTTGCCCATTGCGCCGTTGGTCGCCTCAAATGTGAGTCCCGCCTTGCCGGTGCCGTCCGCGAGGTCGTCGTGGTTGATGCCGACGATGCGGTACTCGAGCGTCTCGCCATTGGTCAACTTGACGGAGAATTTCGTCCCCGCATCCATCGCTGCCTTCGCCTTGGCGTATGCGGGAGAAGCCGTGCCATCCTTGGCGATGTCCTCGGCCACGGCCTTCTGCTCCTCGAGCGTCCAGTCCTTCGCGTCCTTGGCGACGGCCGCTTGGACGGTCGCGGAATCGGCCCCAGCGGAACCGCCGCCGGACGCTCCTCCGCTCTCGACGCCGCCGGTCGTCCCGTTGTTCACCGTGTTGCCGACCAGGTTGAACTGGTTGCGGATGGCACCGGCCACGCCGGGTCCCGCGAACACGATCACCAGGCCGATAACCGCGATGATCAGGACGTACTCGATGATTGACTGTCCTCGGAGAAGAGTACCTCTAGGAGATACCCCCCCCCCGAAGGTTAATTGCCGCTGCATGCATATGCGGCTCCCTTCGCTCAGGGTTAACAGATACATCGCCGAGCGTAGGGCTATTCCAAGTATTTGCACTGGTCTTGCCGCAGCGCCAACGGAGCTCGTGGGGGAGTGCAGTAGACGCTCTGAGAGCCGCTGTAGGGCCCCATTTCCCCTCAATTCGATTACCTGCGCCACGTGCCTCAAACCGTTCGCTCGGTTGCCAAAAGAAAAGCCCGCGCGGAATGAACTGCCTCCCATTTCTTGGACATGAGAAATGGGAGGCTTTCTTTATGCGCGTTGATTTGAGGGTGAAGCATGATGTCGAGGCCAGGAAGGCGGCCATAGGGCTCTTCGAGCTC
>CABUUK010000033.1 GCA_902494765.1 uncultured Collinsella sp. | reverse complement strand
TGGAACGGGGGAAACGGCGGTCGACGAAACTGGAGAGGAGGTATTACGAGCTCCTGTGCGAATTGGAGAGAGCGCTCCCGCAAACTGCCTCTTGACAACTTATAGGAGCGTCGGTTTTAATTTCGCGAAATTCGGCATGGTCGAGGGCAATCGGTTAAACGTAGTAGATAGGCTCATTTCATGGCGAACGAATCAAGCCGAGGTACAAAATAGCCCCCGCCCCAGAAAAATCGTCAGCGAAGTAGCAAAAAGCCCCGCGGGCAGGAGGCTGCTCGTGGGGCAAAGAAGAGGGGCTTGTTGGTGGCGGACCGAGGGGCTCGGCATGGGGTTTCTGCCGCGGTCGCTCTTAAGGCATTACAGCTCGACGAGCTGGCCGGTCTCGGCGGCCTCCTTGATGGCGTTGAGAAGCGTGAGCGTCTTGACGTTGTCGGCGGGGGTCACGACGGGCTCGACCTCGCGGCGGACAACCTTCACAAAGTGCTTGAGCTGCATCTTGTGCGGCAGCGCCGGGTCGACGGCCGGAATCTCCATCTGCAGCGGCTTGTGCCAGTTAGAGGCGCCGTCGTAGGAGAACTGGTGCAGGCGGGGCAGCGACAGGGCGCCTAGGGTTCCGCCGATAAAGTAGGCGTCGGCGTCGAAGGGGCGGTACTGCGGATCCTCGCGAGCGGTGGCCTCCCAGTTCCAGGGGCTGGCGGTGGCGTCGGAGATAGTCATGCTTGCGAGCGCGCCGTCGGCAAAACGGACGTTGACCACGGCGGAGTCCTCGGTCTCAAAACCGCGGGCGGCGCTGGACTGCATGCCCTGGACGGCAACGGGTTCGCCCAGCAGGTAACGGAGCAGGTCGACGTCGTGAACCAGGTTGACCAGGATCGGGCCGGCACCCTTCTTGCGGCGCCACTCGACGTCGAAGTACTCGTCATTCTTATAGATCATGTAGTGGAAGCTCGATACGGTGAGCTTGCCCAGTTCGCCGGACTCGATGATCTCCTTGGCCTTGTTGACGAAGGGGTTGTGGCGACGGTGCTGGCCCACGAGCACGGGCACGCCGGCGGTCTCGGCCTCGGCGGCGAAGGCCTGAGCATCCTCGAGGTCGTTGGAGATCGGCTTTTCGACCAGCGGCACGATGTTGCGCTTGATGGCCTCGCGGGCAACGCCCAGATGCAGGTCGTTGGGGGTGGCGATAATGACGGCCTCGGGCTTGACCTCGTCCATCATCTGGGCGGGATCGGTATAAAACGGCACGCCGGCGGCCTCGGCCGTGGCGCGGGCGCCCTCAAAGGCGTCAGCGATGGCGACGAGCTCGGCCTCGGGCTCCTCGGTGACAAAGCGGATGTGGTTGCGGCCCATGGCGCCGGCGCCGATAACGGCAATGCGGACGGGGTTGAGCTCAGACATTTCGACTCCTTAATACTGGTGACCGGTGGAATGCGACAAAGGGGCTGTCCCTTTGTCGCATCGGTAAAACTAGGCGGACTTCTTCTTGCTGTCGGAGACCATCATGTAGACGGTGAGCACGACGGCGATGGCGGCGATCACAATGGCGCCGTAGAAGGACTGCTGGTAGGCGGCGCTGCCAGCCTCGGCGTGATACAGCACGGCGGTGATGGGCTGGCTGATCCAGGTGGAAGCGGCATAGCCCAAAAACATGATGCCGTAGTTGACGCCGATGTTGCTGGTGCCGAAGGCGCCACCGGTGAGCGGCGGGTAGATGACGAGCAGGGCGCCAAAGCTAAAGCCGAGCAGGGCGAGCGCCACAAAGAACATACTCTGCGTAAAGCTCATCGACATGATGACGAGTGCGACGATGGTGACGACAAGGCTGATGAGCAGCGACTTATAGGCGCCGAGCTTGTCGATGATCTGGCCAAAGGACAGACGACCAACCAGGTTGGCGCAGGTGTTGACGGAGACCACTACACCGCCGAGGGCGACGGCCGCGGCGCTCGTGGGGTCGGCGAAAAGCTGGACGGCGGCGATGGAGGCAACCTTGCCCACGAGCAGGGTGCCCGCGGTGGCGGCAAAGGCGAAGGTGACGATGAGGACCCAGAAGCGCGGGGTCTTGACCATCTCGCCTGGGGTGAGGTCGCCGAAGGTGCCGGCATGCGCGCCGCCCTTGGGGGCCTCGAAGCCCTCGGGCAGCCAGCCGGCCTCGGGGGCCTTCAGGAACAGGGCGGAGGCGGCGATCGTCACAAAGAAGATGACGCCGAGTGCCTTGAGGGCGCCAAAGATGCCCAGGCTCGGGATGAGCAGCGAGGCGAGCACCGGGGACAGCACGGCGGGGCCGGCGGTCGAAGCGGCGAGCGTAATACCGGAGGCGAGGCCCTTCTTGTCAATGAACCACTTTTGGCCGGTGGTGAGCGCGGGGTTGTAGCCCAGGCCGTTGCCGATGGCGGCGACGAGCGAGAACCACAGGTAGAACTGCCACGGCTCGGTGACGGTACCGGACATGAACCAGCCCAGGCCGTAGCACACGGCGGCGGCGATCACGACGTTGCGCGGGCCGATCTTATCGGAGATGCGGCCGGCGAAGATGCCCGTCACGGCCATGATGGTCTGAAAGACCGGGAAGGCCCAGGTAAGAGCGCTGGACCACTCGGGGTAGACGGCGAGCAGGTTCTTGCTCACGACGGAATACAGCGCGATGGAGCTGATGAAGAACATGGTGACGCACGCGGCGGAAAGCACGACGGCGCGACCCTTGTTGGAGTTGGTGGAAGCCATTGGACTCTTTCTGATCGATGCGGGGGAGGAGCGGGCGTATCCGCGGGTCCTCCCTGTCAGGTTGGTTTACTGGTCAGTCGGCTTAGCGACGCCGGACTCGTCGGACCAAAGCTCGACGCCCTTGCTCTTAAGGTAGTTGTCGGCATAGGCGCGACGGCCGCCGGGCTTGGCGGTGAGGTCGCCCATCATGTTGGAGAAGCCGCCGTCGACCTTGATGGCGTCGCCGGTGGTAAAGTCCGAGCGCCTGGACGCCAGGAACATGACGGCGTTGGCGATATCGCTGACCTCGCCGATGCGGCGCGTGGCGATTAGGCGGCTGCGGCTCTTTTCGACCTTGGGGTCGGCGTAGAAATTGGCCGACATCGGGGTCTTAACGAAGCAGGGCTCGACGCAGTTGGAGCGCACGCCGTAGGGGCCCCACTCGGCGGCGAGCATCTTGGACATCATGTTGACGCCGGCCTTGGTGGAGCTGTACACGCCCGAGAACGTCTCGGGGGAGTGGCTGGCAACGGTCGAGATGTGCACCAGGCGACCCTGGCCGGTCTTGATCATCTCGCGACCAAAGCGCTGCGAGGTGATGAAGTAGCCGGTGAGGTTGACGTTGAGCACCTGCTCCCAGTCGCTCAGCGGCAGGTCTTCCATAGCTGCGAAGCGCAGGATGCCGGCGGTGTTGACGAGAACGTCGACGTGGCCGAAGTCGGCGATGGTGGCGTCGACGGCGGCCTGAACCTCGGCCTCGTCGGTGGCGTTCATCTTGTAACCCTCGGCGTGGATGCCAAACTCGGCGGCGAGGTCGGCGGCTGCGGCCTTGACCTTTTCCTCGTCCAGGTCGAGCATGACGACGTTGGCGCCATTGCGGGCGAACTCGCGGCAGATCTCGGCGCCCATACCGCCGAGCGCGCCAGTCACGGCGCAGACATCGCCCTCGAGCTTAAGCCAATCGCTCATAGGAACTTCCCTTCTTGTGCCTCCCGGTGGGTCGCTCCCATTAACCGACCCACGTGGTTTTCGCTGGTTATCGTATGCTTTGCATTTGCGCAGGTGAATTGCATATTTGTTAGAATGGCGTTAACCGTAGGTTCACACTGTGCAATGTAGTTTATGCTTAACCGAGCGCGTGACCTGCGAAAATAACCCCCTGTGGCGCCATGTGGCCACGGGTGCGAAAACGGGAGAATGACGTGTACGATCGACGACTTGAGGCCATATCGGCCGCCGCGGAGCTGGGAAGCTTCTCGCGTGCGGCGGCAAAATTGCGCGTGTCGACCCCGGCGCTCGTCAAGCAGGTGTCGGGATTCGAGGCCGAGTTTGGCATCACGTTGTTCGAGCGCTCGCATTCTGGTGTTAAGGTGACGCCGGCAGGTGCTCTGCTGGTGGACGATGCACGTTCGATCATGCGGCAGTCCGAGGACGCGCTACGCCGTGCCCGACGCGCGGCGGGCGATGGCGGGGCCGTGCGTCTGGGCGTGTCGATGATGTGTCCGGGGCGCCAGACGCTGTCGATGTGGACGGGCGTACACGAGCTGGAGCCATCGTTGCGCTTCGAGATCGTGCCGGTGAGCGACCTCTACGACGAACGCGAATCCGTCATGCGCAGCCTTGGTCGCGAGGTGGATGTAGTGCAGTCGAGTTTTTCGACCCCGCGCTGGGGTGATGCCTGCCAAAAGCTCCGCATCGTTAACGTGACGTTTTATATCGACGTGCCACGGACGAGCCCGCTGGCGCGCAAGAAACGCATTACGGTTGCCGACTTAGAGGGCATGCGCCTGCGCGTGCTCCGCCACGGCAACGACGCTATGGACAGCCTGCGTATCGATCTGTTGGCAGACGGCGGCGTGGACGTGATCGATGTGGACAGCTTCGACTTTGCGCTCTTTAACGAGGCGGAGGAAAAGGGCGACGCGGTACTCACCTGCGGAGCGTGGTCGGGGGTGCACCCAGCCTTTGTGGGCGTGCCGTTCCTGTGCGGCCGCGAGGTGCCGGTCTTTCTGCACTACCCGCTCGAGCCCACCCTCCAAGTCCAAAAATTCGTCAACGCCATGGCCCAACTCCTCAAGTAGCTCATTTAGGACGGGGCTTTTTTAGCCACTTTTGGCGTCCTACCTGCGCAATGCGGAAAATGCGAAAAATGACTGCAAATCGGTTACGCATGATTTTGCTTTTGCCCTGGGCTGGTTGTAGAATCAAAAAACTTAAACGAACTACTTGTGCAGCTTGCGCGAAAGCTCGGGCTGCGGCTGGGGGGGGATGCGCCCGTGCGGGGTCCTTTCGGTCATATAGCGTCGATGCGCCGCACCTTTGTGATGTTGGCAGCGGTCTTATGCGCGTTCGTTATGGCCGGGGGGGGGTTGCCCTCGCGTGCGTACGGTGACGATGGCAACCTTATAGCGAACCCAACCTTTACCAACCAAGCTTCTGGTTGGTCGACGACCTCTCCGAATAAGAGAATCGGCGAGACGTTGAAGCTCGACCTCTCCACGAAGCTCCTCAACGGTCAAAGAAACCTCAAACAAGCTAACGGTAATCGTTTTGCGCTTGCGTGGAATCTTAGGCCACAGGATCAAAATCTTTATTTTGAACCTGGATCAACCTACACCACCTTTTCCACCCAGAGCGGCTCCACGTACGAGTGGGGCCTCAACCATCGCGCCGCAACCGAACACGACGTGCTGATGCTCACGATGGGTCCTCAACAGGAGAATCTGTCGGTTAACAACGCAGGCCAAGACCAGCTCATGCAGCTGCGGACTTGGCTTAAGGCGCAGGGCAAGATGCCCCAGGGAAATACCGTTGAGCAGTACACCGTTTACAGCGATTCCTTTGCCGCAAATGGCGGCTTTGCTGGTAGCAGCGCTGACGGATCCCACTTTTCGTTTGAACAGAGCGACGGCCGCATTGCGCTTTCGGTGTGGCTCGTAAGCTCTAACGGACAGGGTTGGTTCTCCTTTGGCACCAACAGCACGCATTATTATCGAGATCTTCCCGAGCAAGACGATGAGTTTGCCTATCAGGCAGTCTATACCGCAGCGTCCGAAAAGACGATGCTTGCGCTGACTTGCTACGATTCAAATCTTACGGGTGCGAACGAACAATACCGTGAGTGGTTTGGCAATCTGGTCAACGACGTTCATGTGGAAAAGCAGGGCACACGCGACATCTATAGTGATTTTGCCAAGGTGTATCAAGAAAATTCGTCCGAGACCATGACAACGCTCACAAACTATGCGTTCTCGACCTCGAATCTTAAGAACGAGAATACGAACATTGCTAACGGCAGTTTTGAAGACGATATACATCTGGGGAACCAGGGGCCCAGCAAGTTTACGTTGTGCTCGCCCCATTGGCGCACGACCGAGACAGACCATCGTATCGAGATCGTTGCCCAGAACGACTACTATATCGACCCAGCTGGGCATTCTGTTACGTTTAAGCCCTCCGATGGTGACTATGCAGCCGAGCTCAACGCACACGAGGCGAGTTCGCTCTACCAATATGTGACGACCGAGCCGGGAAAACAGTACGAGTGGGGGCTCGACCACCGCGGCCGCTCGGGTCGAGACGCCATGGCCCTTATCATCGGTCCGCGACAAGAAAACGAGCCGTACAAGGACAATCAAAAGGCACTCGATCAGTACCAGCAAATTGTTCAATGGATTCAAATGAGCGTCGATAACTATGTCGGCTTGGATGTGGCCAATTTTTCCCAATCGGGCTGCAGCAAAAAGATCATCCTGTATTCAACCAAGTTTGACAAAGTGGGCGGATTTGCCAATGCGTCCAGCGGAAGCGCGTTCTCGTGGACGGCCGATGCGGAGCATACCGAAAAATGGTGCGTATGGATTATGGCGTCCGAAAACGACGCGTGGGCTTCCTACGGTTCCAACGCGCTCGAGCAGAACAAAAAGGTCGACTACGACTATACCTACACCATTCCGAATGGCCAAAACCAGAGCGTCTTTGCTTTTGCGGCCTGCAACACGGCCAACGGGAGCAATTCGATCGGCAACTTCCTCGACAATATCTCGTTTAGGGAGTTCTATCGCATCGAGACGTACACGACGCCCAACGGAAGCGGAACGTATTTTTATAACGCCGATACCAAGACGGCGGACTTTACCTATGCCAAAAACTACGTAGGTAAACAGGAGAAGAACTCCTACTTTATGGTCGACGCCAAGCGCGATGACGGGGCAGTCTTTATCGGTGCTTTTGTCAACGGCGAGTTCTATTCCGCGGACGATGTGGCGCACTGGACCGAATTGGACGATGGCACCTATCGCTTTAAGGTCGACAAGGTCACAAAGCACTACAAAGTGCACCTCGTGTTTTCCAAGGCAGGCGTTCAATACGATGTGAACGGCGGAAAAGCGTATCACTACGATGTGTCCGATGAGTCCACGGGCGATTTCGTGCAGCTTTCTGGCGCTGGAGCGAGCTATACCTCCCATGCCGCCGAAGGACAAAACGACGGCTGGAAGTTTATGGGCTGGGAGTACGCGGGCTCGGGAAAAGCCGTTCGTTTTGGTGCCGAGCACACAGTGACCCATGCGGCTCCCGAGGGAACTACAGATTCCGGCACTCTTACCATTAGGGGCAAGAAGGTCAATCCGGATACCGGCGCTGCGGGCGACGTGGTAACGGTCGAAAACATTCCCGAGAGTCAGGGCGCGACATTTGTGGCGCAATGGAAGTATCGTCAGGCCTTTGTTACTCAGCTCAAAAATGCCGATGGCGCGTGGAGCAACGTAACGACGGGCGGCACGGTCAGCTCCAAGCTTAAGGGGGCAAAGGGCTCCATCGATGCCGGGGATGGCTCGGGCAAGGACGCCGACGTGTACGAAAAATCGGGCGTTGCCTACTTTGTGGATGACGGCACGTTTGTGGAGGCGGTGGCCGCTCCCAAGGAGGGCTATCACTTTGAGGGCTGGTATGACCTATCGAATCCAGACGCCCCGGAGCTGCTGTCGTCTTCACCCACCTATACGTACAACGTGAAGGACCGCCATACGGGATGCGTATACGCACGATTCACCCCGCGCACCTACACACTCAAGGTTTCCAAGAGCGTTACGGGCAATATGGGCGACAAGCGTGCCTACTTTAAGATGACGGTGACCTTTACGGGCCTCAAGGCTGGTCAGACCTACGCCATCGAGTATTCGGATGCGTCTGCCCAAGGCAGCCATGCGCTCGTGGCGCGACCGAATGATCGGGCCGAGACCGTGGAAAACAAGACGGCCTTTACGGCCGATGGCCAGGGCAAGGCGACCATGCCGTTTGCCGTTAAGGACGGCCTGACCGTTTCGATTAAGGCGCTGGATTACAACGCGGTCTATACCGTGAGCGAAGACGATTATTCTTCGTTGGGGTATCAGGCTAAGCTTACGGGTGCGAGCGGCACGCTCAACGGTCCGCGTGTGACCGTTGCCGTTGAAGCTAAGGCCACCAATTCCCGACAGGTCGCGGTGCCTACGGGTATTACGCGCAACCCCATCTATGCCCTGGCGATTTTGGCCGCCGGCGTGCTGTTGGCTACGGGCATGGTTGCGCTGCGTTTACACCGCGGCTCCAAGAGGGGTGGGCGCCTATGAGAAGACATGGCGCCAGCAATGCTGGTGATGGGCCAGCCGCACGAGCGGCCCCGCAGGGAAGACCCCGGGGCTCGCGGTATTCGGCCGCGTCGAACGTGAGGTTGGGCGCCCATGCGGCACCAGATTTGGGAGAAGCGGACGACCGGCGCGATATCGTGGGCTTTCTGGCGCGCCTGGCATTTTTTGTCGTGACGCTCTGGCTGCTCTTTGGTGTGGTCTTGGGCGTGGGCGCAGTCACGACTGGCGAGATGGCCCCCCGCATCTGTTCGGGTGACGTCATGCTCTACTGGAGGCTCAGCCGGAGCTTTAACGAGGGTGACGTGGTGGTATACACCGCGGATGGCGAAGAGCGCCTGGGCCGCGTGGTTGCCCGCCCCGGTGATGAGGTCACAATTACCGAGTCGGGCGAGCTCATGGTTAACGGGGCTGTTGTGGTGGAAAGCGATATCACCACGCCGACGCCGCGCTATGAGTCTGCTGTGGACTATCCCGTGCATCTGGGAACGGATGAGCTCTTTGTGCTGGCAGATTTGCGCGAGGGCGGGCACGACAGTCGCCTGTATGGACCGATTGCCCGTTCGCAGATCAAAGGCAATGTGATCAGCGTGCTGCGCAGGTCGAACCTGTAGACACGAAGCCTGGTTTTATTAAGGGCATATGCCCGAGAGGAAGGATGCAAAATGAAAACTGGAAAGAGGCGACTGGCTGCATTTGCGGTTGTGGCGGCCACGATGGTGCTGGCTTTGGTGGGGGTTGCTGCGCCCGCGTGGGCGGAGGGGCAATCCACTAATCCGCAGTTGTCGGTAACTGAAGGGAGGGTCACGATCACCTCGAAGCTCACCATGGATAAGTACGCCGTGGAGCCGAATGCGGACTTTAAATATACGATTGCGCCGGCGGAGGCGAGCGAGCTTACGAACACGGGTATGCCCGCTACTGCTGGAGTGGAAGGGGCCGTTTCGCTTTCGCCGTCTTCCGTAAATTATTCTGCCGAAGGTCTTTCTAGCGAAGATAATGCCGACGGCGTTACTAAGACAATAACCGCCCAAATGAGCGTCAGCCTTGTTACCTCAAGGTTCGCGGCTCCGGGCATCTATCGATACAAAATTACGCAGACGCCGCCAGAGCTGGATGGCCTCAACGTTGTGTACAAGGAACTGTTCCTGGATGTTTACGTAGAAAATGGCAACTCAGGTTTAGTTGCTAAGGGCTGCACTCTTAGCACAGCGGCGGGATCGGGCAGCAAGATCTCAGGCTTTGAGAACAAATATGTCACCCATAAGCTGACCATCACAAAGGTCGTAGCCGGTAACCAGGGCGATAAAAATAAGGACTTTGAGTTTACCGTCACGATTAAAGGCGCTGACGGGGAGACTTATAAGTACGGCACTGTGAAAAACGGTGTTACTACCATGAACAAAACTACAACCAAGTCGGGAGCTACGTTTACCGAGACGCTTAAGCATGGGGAATCCGTCATCGTTTACGGTCTCTCATCGGAGGATAAATTCGCCGTAACTGAGGCGGATTATCATGGCGACGGTTATAAGACGTCGTACAAGATTGGTGATGGCACCAATTCGACAGAAGGTAGCTCTATTGCCGAGGAAGCTATCGGTGCTTACGACACCACGGTGATCTTTACCAACACCAAGGATGCTACCGTTCCCACCGATGTTATTCGGACGGTCGCTCCCTATGTGGCAATCGTCGCATTTGCTGCCGTGATGGGCGTGGTCTTCTTCCGTCCTCGTCGTAATCGCCGTTAGACAGCAAGGATTGCAGCCGATGGAGCTTAAACGCATGGCTCGGCTGGCGAGGGCCGGCGACCGCGTGCTTACGTGGTTTGCCGGCTTTCTCGTGCTGCTCATGCTGCTGTACGGGGGCTATTCGCTGTGGGACACAAACAACGTTATGAACGGTGGGTTCATCAGCGACGAGCTGCTACGCTACAAACCCACCGGGGCCAACGATTGCGCACGCCTGCAGGAACTGATGGCCAAAAATCCCGACGTGGTCGGATGGGTCACCATCGATGGCACCAACATCGACTATCCCTTTGTTCAGGGAAAAGATAACCAGGAATACCTCAACAAAAACGTGTTGGGGGAGTCCGCGGTTTCGGGAGCGGTGTTTTTGGATACGCGCAACAGTCGCGCGATGACCGATTCCTACAATCTGCTCTATGCGCACCACATGGATAACGGCGCGATGTTTGGCGATGTCGACCGGTTTTTAGACAGGGGCTTCTTTGACCTGCACCGCACGGGCACGCTCTACACGAAGGATGGGGCGTTCCGCCTGCGCATTGTTGCCGTGTGCTCGTTTGCTGCGAGTGATGGCATTATCTTTGGGCCGGGAAATCTGGACCAGGCCTCGATGCAGACGCTGCTCACGCATGTCTCGCAGACGGCGGTGCACGAGAACATGGATGACGTTGGCCCCGATGCACGCATCATCGCGCTTTCTACCTGCAGCGATAAAACAAATGGGCGCCGAGCGCTCCTAGCCGAAATCTTGTAGCTCATTTAGGATGGGCTTTTCTAGCTACCTTTGCCGTCCTACCTGCGCAATGATTTTTCTGGGACGGGGATTTTTAGCTACGGCGTTCCGTTAGCTTGACCAGTCCCCCCACCACCTCCCAAATCATCCTTATAAAACGAGGCCCTGGCCAACCGGCCAGGGCCTCACTAACTTTTATTCCGTTCTAAACGACGGGCTGATTGCGCGCAGGAGGACCCCCAGGCGGGCCGGGGTGTAACCTCCGCGCGCAGTTTCGCAGCGAAGCGAGAATGTTTGAGCACGGAGGTTACACCCCGGCCCGCCTGGGGGTCCTCCGTGAAACAAACCTACCTACTCGAGCTCAAACGCACCGGTGTACAGCTGGTAGTAGTACCCATGCTTAGCGATCAGCTCGTCGTGGTTGCCGCGCTCGATGATGCGGCCGTGGTCCAGGCAGATGATCGCGTCGGAGTTGCGCACGGTGGACAGGCGGTGTGCGATGACAAACGTCGTGCGGCCCTCCATGAGCTTATCCATGCCAGCCTGCACGATGGCCTCGGTGCGGGTGTCGATGGAGCTCGTGGCCTCGTCCAGAATCATTGCCGGCGGATCGGCGACGGCGGCGCGTGCGATCGAAATCAGCTGGCGCTGGCCCTGCGACAGCTGCGCGCCGTTGCCGGTGAGCATCGTGTCGTAGCCGTCGGGCAGGCGGGTGATAAAGTCGTCGGCGCCCGCGAGCTTGGCTGCCGCGATGCACTCCTCGTCGGTGGCGTCCAGGTTGCCGTAGCGGATGTTATCCATCACGGTGCCGGTGAACAGGTTCACGTCCTGCAGTACCACGCCCAGCGAGCGGCGCAGATCGGCCTTGCGGATCTTGTTGACGTTGATGCCGTCGTAGCGAATCTTGCCGTCGGCGATGTCATAGAAGCGGTTGATGAGGTTGGTGATGGTCGTCTTGCCGGCACCGGTGGCACCGACAAACGCGACTTTCTGACCCGGCTTGGCGTACACGGACACGCCGTGCAGCACCTCGTGGTCGGGCGTGTAGCCAAAGTCGACGTTGTCCATGACCAGGTCGCCGCGCAGCGGTACGTACTCGATCTCGCCGGTTGCACGGTGCGGGTGTTTCCACGCCCACATGCCGGTGTGGTGGTCGGCCTCCTCGAGCTGCCAGGTATCGGGGTTCACCTGCGCGTTGACGAGCGTCACGTAGCCTTCGTCGGTCTCGGGCTTCTCGTCGATGAGCTCAAAGATGCGGTCGGCGCCGGCGAGGCCCATGACCACGGCGTTGATCTGCTGCGAGATCTGGCCGATCTGTCCGCAGAACTGCTTGGTCATGTTGAGGAACGGCACCACGACGGCGATGGACAGCGCCATACCCGAGATGCTCAGGTTGGGCACGCCCAGCGCCAGGAAAATGCCGCCGGCAAGGGCCACCAGCACGTAGAGCAGATTGCCCAGGTTCATAAGGATGGGCATGAGGATGTTGGCGTACATGTTGGCCTTCTGCGAGACCTCGAAGAGCTTTTCGTTGCGCTCGTCAAAATCGGCCTCGGCGGCAGACTCGTGGCAGAATGCCTTGACGACCTTCTGGCCGTTCATGACTTCCTCGATATGACCCTCGACCACGCCGAGCTCGGTCTGCTGCGCAATGAAGAAGCGCGCGGAGTTGGAGCCGAGCAGCTTGGTCATAAAGGTCATAAAGGCGACGCCTGCCACAATGACCAGGCACATCCAAACGCTGTAGTACAGCATGATAAAGAACACCGTGACGATGACGATGGTCGTCATGAGCAGGTTGGGCAGCGACTGGCTGATCATCTGGCGCAGCGTGTCGATGTCGTTGGTGTAGTGGCTCATGATGTCGCCGCGCTGGTGCGTGTCGAAGTAGCGAATCGGCAGGTCCTGCATGCGGTTGAACATCTTCTCGCGCAGCTTCTCGAGCGAGCCCTGCGTGACGATGGCCATGGCGCGGTTCCAGAAGAGCGAAGACAGGATGCCGACGCCGTAGATGCAGGCGAGGGTGGTCACGAGCTGTGCGATCTTGGGCTGTGCGGCTTCCCAATCGCCCGACTGCCACGATTCGCTAATAATCTGCAGAGCGCTCTGAAGGAAGGTCGCGCCGATGGAGTTGATGATGGCGCAGAGCACCACGCCGACGACGACGAGGGGCAAAAGCACGGGGTAGAAGCCAAAGAGCGTCTTGATGAGGCGCGACATGGTGCCACCCTTGCGGTTGAGCGCGCGCTCGGCGGTCGTTGCCTTACTCATGTGCCTCGCCTCCTTCCTGGGTCTGAGCTTGTGTTGCGGATGCCTCGGTGTCGGCCTCGACGGCCCCTTCGCCCTCGGCAGACATCTTGTTTTGCGAGGTAAAGGTCTCGCGGTAGATCTCGCTCGTCTTGAGCAGCTCGTCATGGTTGCCGATCTGCGCGATACGGCCACCCTCCATGACGATGATGCGGTCTGCGTCCTGCACGGAGCTGATGCGCTGGGCGATGATGAGCTTGGTCGTGTTGGGCAGATAGCTTGCCAACCCTGCGCGAATCTTGGCGTCGGTCTTGGTGTCGACAGCGCTGGTGGAGTCGTCCAGGATTAAGATCTTGGGGCGACGCAGCAGGGCACGCGCAATGCACAGGCGCTGCTTCTGACCGCCGGAAACATTGGAGCCGCCCTGTTCGATCCAGGTGTCATAGCCCTTGGGGAAGCCATCGACAAACTCGTCGGCGCAGGCCAGATGTGCCGCCTCGCGGACTTCCTCGTCGGTGGCGTTCGGGTCGCCCCAGCGCAGGTTCTCGGCAATGGTGCCGCTAAACAGCACGTTTTTCTGCAGCACCATGGCCACTTGGTGGCGCAGCGCGTCCAGGTCGTAGTCGCGTACGTCCATGCCGCCCACGCGCACGGTGCCTTCGGTGGCGTCGTACAGACGGGCGATGAGGTTTACAAGCGTGGACTTGGCCGAGCCGGTACCGCCGATGATGCCGATGGTCTCGCCGCTCTTAATGTGCAGGTCGATATCGTCGAGCGCCTGGCGCTTCGCATGCGCGGAATACTTAAAGCTCACGTGGTCAAAGTCGATGGAACCGTCGGCAACCTCGAGCACGGGCTCGGCGGGATCGGCGATCGTGGGCTCGGCGGCCAGCACCTCGGTAATGCGGTGCGCCGATTCGTCGGCCATGGTCACCATGACAAAGATCATCGACAGCTGCATCAGGCTCATGAGGATCGCGAAGCCATAGGTAAAGATCGAGGAGAGCTGGCCCACGTCGAACAGCGTGCCCTGGCTCGTGATGATGAGCTTGGATCCCAGGTAGATGATGACGACAAATGCGCCGTTGACGCAGATATTCATCATGGGGTTGTTAAAGGCGAGCAGCTTCTCGGCGCGGGTGAAGTCCATCTGGACGTCGCGCGCGGCGGTCGCGAACTTCTCCTTCTCAAAGTCTTCGCGCACGTAGCTCTTAACCACGCGCATGCCGGTGACGTTTTCCTCGACGGACTCGTTAAGGGCATCGTACTTGTGGAACACGCGCGAGAAGATGGGGCGCACCTTAAAGATGATAAAGAACAGTCCAAAGCCCAGCAGCGGAATGATGACCAGGTAGACCATGGCAACGCTGCCGCCCATGATAAATGCCATGGTAAAGGCGAAGATCAATACCAGCGGCGCGCGCACGGCGATGCGGATGATCATCATAAAGGCCTGCTGCACGTTGTTGATGTCGGTGGTCAGGCGCGTGACGAGCGAGGAGCTCGAGAACTCATCGATGTTGGCAAAGCTGAACGTCTGGATCTTGTAGAACAGGTCGTGACGCAGGTTCTTGGCGAAGCCGCAACTCGCATGGCTGCAGGTGACGCCGGCAGCGGCACCGAAAGCAAGCGACGTCAGCGCGATGAGCACCAAAAAGCCTGCGGTGGGAAGCATCTCGGCTACGGTGGCGCCGTCTTTGATGGCGTCGATCAGGTTGGCGGTGATAAATGGAATCAGCATCTCGCAGAGCACCTCGCCAAGTACGAGCAACGGCGTGGCAACGGTGACTTTCATATAGTCGCGGATGCTGCCCATGAGGGTTTTAATCATCCAGTTCCTCCCAAGTTTTGCGGATTTTCTCGAGCATTTCGGCGAGCTGCTCACGCTCGTCGTGGGTGAGGGCGCTAAAGGCCTGCTCTCTAAAGCGAATGCGGGCGGCCTGGTCGATGCGGGCGTTTTCCCGGCCGGTTTCGGTCAGGCGAATGGTGAGTTGCCGTCGATCCTTGGGGTTACGGCTGCGCTCAATGAGGCCGTTGACCTCGAGCTTGGACAGGATCTCGGAAAGCGACCCCGGCTTGAGGTCAAAGTGCATGCCGAGTTCCTGCTGCGACATCTCGCTGCCGGGCTGCTTGGCCAGCAGGCAGATGATGGGCGCCTTGCCGGATACGCCTCCGCCATGAAAGTGCATGTAATGGCCGCAAAAGCCCAGACCGCTCAGGATGCGCTTGGCGAGTTTGTCTTCCGAGCTAACCGCTTCGGGTACATCCGCCGGCTGTGGCGGGTCGCCGCCGGGCTCGTGCGAACAAAGGTTAAGAGGTTCATCGCACATGAATTAGTGTTGCTCCTTTCTTTAGTTAGGTAGTGGAATTGTTTTGTGCCTAACCAATCTAGGAGCATGAGAAATGAATGTCAAGGTACCAAACTAGTGGTTACGCGGTTTTACCAAACCGCGTAACGGCTCGACGCTGCAAACCCGCCAGAGCGGCAATCTGCCTTTCAACTTCGGCGGCATGACCTTATAGTTACGGCGTTTTACCAAACGCCGTAACCGGCCGACGCTGCAAACGCTCCTAAGCGGCAATCTGGCGTTCAATCGTCGGGCATGGCCACAAGGCCTATGCCCTCCTCTTTCACGCCACCTTGCTCGCCTAGGAGCGTTTTCGCTGTCCGTCCTCAACCTGTGATTCCGCCACGGTCCGCTTCGGTAGTCGTTGGGGACGTTCTTGTTTGACTAGTCATTTAAGAACGTCCCCAACGACTAACTTCCTTCCCGTAACCTTTCCGCAACAATTCGACCTCCACGGCACCAGCGCCCGCCTGCCGTGCTCCCTGCGCTACACTTAGTCGCACTGTGGCGCTGCCGCGCCGCGCCCGAAGCAAGGGAGACCCTCATGAAGAACACTCAGCTGCTGCTGATCAACGATATGTGCGGCTACGGCAAGGTCGCGCTTTCCGCCATGCTGCCGGTGCTGTCGCACATGGGCTACCGTATCCATAACCTGCCGACGGCGCTCGTTTCCGACACGCTTAACTACCCCAAGTTCTACATCCACGACACCACCGAGTACGTGCGCCAAAGCCTCGCTATCTGGGAGGAGCTCGGCTTTGAGTTCGACGCCATCTCGACCGGCTTTATCGTGACCGAGGAAGAGACACGCATCATCTCGGACTTTTGCCACCGCCGTGCGCAAAAAGGCACCAAGGTATTCGTCGACCCCATCATGGGCGATAACGGCAAGCTCTATGCCGGCGTGCCCGAGTCGACCATCGGACTCATGCGCAGCCTGGTCGAGTGCGCCGACTACGCGGTGCCCAACTATACCGAGGCGTGCCTGCTCACCGATACGCCTATCGCCGAAGAGATTACGGCCGATGAGGCCCGCGCGCTCGTGGACGCTATGCTCGCGTTGGGCACCAAGTCGGTTGTCATTACGAGTGCAAAGGTCGATGGGGCGAGTGCCGTCGTCGGTTACGATCATGTGGCGGGGGAGTACTTTGAGATTCCGTTTGAGCTGATCCCGGTGTACTTCCCGGGCACGGGCGATACGTTCTCGGCCGTGTTGATGGGTCGCGTGATGAGCGGTTGGAGTCTGCAGCGCGCGACGGCCGATGCCATGCGTGTGGTGGCTGAGCTTATCGAGCGCAATGCCGACCAAGAGGACAAATCGGCCGGCCTTCCCATCGAGGCCTGCCTGGATGTGATCGACCATGAGTAATGCTGGCGAGGGCGGCATCAAGCCTGCGGGCGATAACAAGCCGCTCGGCGCGCCGCGTGGCAAGCGTCCGCGTATCCGCGTGAGCTGCGTGGACCAGCTGGGTGCGTGCCGCTGCCACCATGGTCACAAGCCGGGCGACGTTTTTGACTTCGACCGAGACCGCGGCAAGATGTGCGCCATGGCCTGCCATGTGGGCTTTCCCTATATCGATATCCTGCGCTATGGCGGAACCGTGCCTGGCAACGAGCCCGGCACGGCAAAGTTCTGCTGCCCCGAGGTCGATACACTGAACGTCTGGCTTGCCGAGATCGTTGACGAGTAGTCGAGCGCAATGTGGCAAAGGGACAGCCCCTTTGCCACATTCGCCGGTGGCGCCCCTTCTTTTGCTTATAATCTCAAATCTCTGCATTTCATTTGATTTTAAGTTCTATAAATTCTGCGTTTCATCGATAATCAAGCGTATAAAACTTTGCATTTCATTCGATGACGCTGAGGGGAGAGCCTATGCTGCGCAGGAAAATAGCGGCAGAGCTGGAGCGTTGGCTGAAGTCTGCCGAGCAAAAGGCCTTATTCATTACGGGTTCTCGCCAGATTGGCAAAAGCTATTCGATTCGCGCATTTGGCAAAGCCAACCATGCAACCTACATCGAGCTTAACCTCATGGAAAATCGCCAGGCAAAAGATGCTCTTCTCGAGGCGCGGGATGCCGATGATTTCATCAGCAGGGTGACGCTTCTTTCGGGAAAGTCGATTGCACCAGGCAAAACGCTCGTGTTTATCGATGAGGTCCAAGAGGCCCCCGACATCATGACGATGGCAAAGTTCCTTGTTGAGGACGGGAGGTGCCGTTGGGCGTTTTCGGGGTCAATGCTCGGGACCCAGCTCAAGGGCGTCAGGTCCTATCCCGTGGGGTATGTCCACGAGCTTAGGATGTTCCCGCTCGATTTTGAGGAGTTTTGCTGGGCAATCGGGGTGAGCGAGGGGGCTCGTCAAACGATACGTGACGCGTGTATCAGCGAGAGGCCCATTCCTGATTACATTCATGACGCGATGATGGCAAACTTCAGGACCTATACCGTTGTCGGCGGAATGCCGGAGGTTGTGCAGCGTTTCCTTGACACGCAGGGCGACCTTGCCTCTGTTCGTCGGCTACAGTCAGAGCTCAACGAACAGTACCGGCGGGATATCTCCAAGTATGCAAACGGGCGAGCCCTGCAGGTGCAGAGCATCTACGATCAGCTCCCTATTATGCTCGAGGGCGAAAACAAGCGCTTCGTGCTCAATTCCATTGACCCCAAGGCTTACTACGAGAAGTATCAGCGAGATTTTGTATGGCTTGTCGATGCCGGCGTTGCTCTCAAAGCCGATATCGTAACCGAGCCAAAATCGCCCCTGCTCAAGACGGCGCGGCCATCGCAGTTCAAGCTATATCAATCGGATACGGGCATGTTGATGGCGCGCTACCCCGTTGGAGTCGCCCAAGCGGCGTATCTTGATAGCAAGGAGCCCAATCTGGGCGGCATTTACGAAAACGTGGTGGCCCAGCAGCTGGCTGCCCAAAATCGCCAGCTTTACTACTATCAGACAAAAAAGCGCGGTGAAGTGGACTTTGTGGTCGATGGACCGGATGGGACGGCTGTTCCGATCGAGGTTAAATCGGGCTCCTATTACCACGCGCACGCTGCGCTCGGTCATGTGCTTGATACGGCTGAATATGGCGTAAGGCTCGGGATTGTTTTCTCGAGAGGCAACGTTGGGCGCAACGGAGCGGTTCTCTATTTGCCTCTATATGCGACCTGGGCCCTTTCGGATGTTTTGGGCGACTCCTGTGCCAAGGGGATTAAGCTGGAGGTCAAGCCGGTCTAGGGCCAGTCCCTTTGTCACATTCATGAGTGTGGATTTTCTCCCGTATAGAGCGCACTTGAACGCTCAAAGTGGGAGAAAATCTACGCTCGATTTATGCCGTGGGCGCGGTTCGTGCGCCCACGAACCTACAGCTGCTCGAGCATAGCGGTGCAACCGGCGAGCACATCGCGGTAGGTGGCATCGAAATTGCCGGTGTGCCAGGGGTCGGCCACGTCGCCGGGACACTCGGTCCAATCGAGCAAGCGCGTAATCTTTCCGTCGGGGCCTGCGTCGCCAAAGATGCGACGCAGGCCCCGCGCGTTCTCAGCATCCATATAGACAATGTGATCCCAGTCGCCATACTCCGCGCGACGCACCTGGCGGGCACGGTGCGCAACGACGGGAATCCCGACTTCGCGCAGCTTGGCGACCGTGCCATGATGCGGCGGGTTGCCGATCTCCTCAGTTGAGGTCGCAGCGGAGTCAATGACAAACTCGCCCGCGCGCCCGGCGCGCCGCACCAGCTCGGTAAACACGGACTCAGCCATCGTCGAGCGACAGATATTTCCATAGCAGATAAAAAGAATGCGTTGCATGAGCGGCTTCCTTTCTAGGCGGTCGCGCAGGGCTTACAGACTGCTCTTGAGGCAGTTTGCTCCAATAAAGCCCGCTGCGTACAAGGGGAGGTGGCGCAGCTCGCGCCCGTCATCGGTTTCGCTGCGGGAAAAATTGTTCTCGGACAAAATGTAGGCATATGGCGATCGGGCTTTGTCCATAAACGACCCGAGGGTTCTCGCGCGCACGTTACGTGCGGACTTTACTTCGACGGGCACAATTTCCATACGGTCGGTCTGAAGTAAAAAATCGAGCTCGCCGGTCGTCTTCCAAGACGACGGCGGCACCCAGTAATACGTCTGCAAGCTATTGCCCGAAAATGCTTGCATGACCGAGTTTTCCGCCAGGGCGCCTCGGAAGTCGGAAGATAGCGCTATGGCGGAATCCTCTTTGAGGTCGAGCCAGAGCCGCGGGTTGATGCCGAGTTTGTAGAACATGAGGCCGGTATCGAGAAGATAGACCTTAAAGAAACTTCCATCTTCGTCGTCGAAGGGAACGAGGGGAGGCTCGATGCCTTCGGTCAGGTTGTTGACCGATATGATGCCGGCGCCTTCGAGCCAGTCGAGCGGCTCGATAAGCTTGGCGCGACGGCCTCCGCGTTCGACCTCGGAGTACTTGAATTTTTTTGTGGACGATCTCAGCAGCTGGGACGGAATGGAGCGCCAGACCTTGCGCGCCGCCACGCCGCTGATCCCGTTTTCGGGGTCGGTCATATCGGCGGTATAGGTCTCGTCGATTTCGCGCTGCTCGACGCGCGCATCCTCGATGGATAACGTCTTGCGATATGCGTTGACGGCGGCGGGCATGCCGCCCACGATCTGGTATCGATGAAACAGGCTGAGCGCGGCTTGGTGCGCGGCGTAGGTCTCGAGCGTGCCGGCGTGGGTACGAATGGCATTGGCCATCTGCTCCTCGTCGAGCGCCCAGAGAAACTCCTCGAACGACATAGGATGCATGGTCTCTTGACGAACGCCGCTGGGAAAAGGCAACTTGCGCTTGCGCGTGGCGACGCCGAGCTGACTGCCGGTCGCGCATATGCGCCAGCCCGAACCCGAAAAAAAGCGAAGCGAGTTGAGCGCCCGTTCGCAGAGCTGCACCTCGTCAAACAGGATGAAGGCGGTTTCTTTGCGAATGGGGGTGCGTTTATAGTCTGAGATTCGCGCCACGATGGCGTTAACGTCGTCGGTGGGACAGTCGAACAGCGGAGCGATCAGCTCAAGATCGGTCTGAAAGTCGAGTTTGACAAACGCATCGCCGGCGATTCGTCTGCCGATTTCCTCGGCAACGTACGTTTTGCCTACGCGTCGCGCACCACGGATGAGGAGGGGGCGCGACGCGTCCTTTGTCGCCCATGATTCGATAACGGATTCGATTGATCTGCGCATGGGGCCGCCTTTCCAATTTCGTGTACTTCAGATACATAGTTTAGTACGATTTCATGTACTTGGAATACACGAAATAGTAGAAAAGTGTGTATCTGAAGTACACGAAATTGCACTGCTGGAGCTTGCAGGCGGATAAACACTACTCGTATGGGACGGTTTTCACCGGTTGCTCGCCACCTTGGGCTATGTTCGCCCCTATGCCTGCATCCGGGGCTGTGCAGATTGACGACGGCGCTCCCAGCGAGCCAACTTAATCGTCACCAGCGTGAGCGCCCAGGCCACAAGCGAGAACGCGGCGCCCACTGCACCCACGTACGCAATGCCAATGCTGCTTACCACGGCGCCGCCCACTGCGGTGCCAAACGAGATGCCGACGTTAAACGCCATGGGCTCAACCGAACTTGCGAGTACCATCGACTTGGGATGGCGGCTGCGTGCCACGTCCATAAAGTGCGTGATGCATGAGACCGAGAACAGGTACATGAGCATCGCCAGGCTAAAGACAAAGACCAGCGCGAGCGGCATGGCGGCGCCCACGGCAAACAGCCCGAGCAGTGCCGCCGCCTGCAGCACAAACGTAACCAGCAGCGCCTTCATGCCAAAACGCGCATCGATCCATCCGCCCAGGATGTTCGAGATCAGGCAGAACACGCCATAGGCCATAAGTGTGGTGCTCGCCTGAACGGTATCCATGCCCAGCATCTGCTCCAGATAAGGCGTCACGTAGCCGTAGAATACGTAGACCGAGCCCACGCCAAACAAGAAGATGAGCATGCCGGTGATGATACTCGGCTCGCGTAGTAGCCCCGCCTGCTCGCGGAAGGTGGCGGGCTCATCGGTCTGCCCGGCGCGAGGCATAAACGCCACGAGCGCGCTACAGATCAAAACGGCAAAGGTCAGCGTGCCGTACATGGCCACGTGCCAATCGAGTGTGTCGGCCACAAACTTGCCAATCGAGGTCACAAAGACCATCGCCACGGAAAACGCGCCGTACACGACCGAGATGGCAAGTGAGGTTTGCTGCGGGGATAGCAGCTCAGGGATGTACGTCACGCCCACGGCGAGCAGCGCACCCGAGACAGAGCCCAGGACAATGCGTGAGATAAACAGCACCTGGAAGTTGGGAGCCAACGCCATGACCAGGTTGCCGAGCACAAAGACGACGCTATAGCACACGAGCAGCTGGTAGCGGCGAAAACGCCCCGTGCTGAGCGCAAGCACCGGCGTGGCGATAGCGTAGACGAGCGCAAACACGCTGATGAGCTGGCCCGCAGTGGCAAGTGATATGCCGAGTTCCGTTGCCAAGTCGCTTTCGATGCCGATGACCACGAACTCGGAGCAGCCGAGCGAGAATCCCAACAGCACGAGCAGCGCCAGGCAGAGCTTGGTGCGCGCGGGGGAGAGCGCGGCGGCGGTTGGCTTACTTTTAGGCGTGGTTGCGGCGGTCAAGGTTGTCACTCCAATGTCGCATGAATAAGCGGGATTCAATCCCTGCAACTCTAACAGAATGTGACAAAGGGGCAGTCCCTTTGTCACATGGAGGGCTTGCCTGTATAGTCGCAATACAGGCGAAGATGGTCTCAGGTACATCGCGGGCGGCAGGAGATCCCATGGGTATGCACACGACAAAGGTTGCAGTGGGCGAGGGCAAGTTTGCGCTCGAGGCCCAGCTGACGGTGACGCCGCGAGGCATGGCGGTGTACGCCTGCTCGCCGGAGTTTGCGCACCTGGGCGCCACGGCGCAGGCCATTCCGCGCCCCGAGCCCGGCCGTACGGCAACGGTGAGCATCCTGGCCGTTCCGTGCCATCGAGACGAGATCCCGGCGCACGATATCGCGGCGGCGCTGGCCACGCGCTTTGGCGTGCCGGTAGTTGCAAGCACGGGTTTTCATGTTGAACAAGCGAGCGGTGACGACCTGCAGCGCGTGCTCGACACCACCAAGGAGCTCATCGCCGCGCTCGAGGAAGCCGCAGCCCGCATTCTGCGCGCCGGCTGGGATGAGGGCGGTGCGGGCGCCGAGGTCGTGGCGGTCGATGCTGCGACCGGCGAGGCGCTTGGCCCCGTCGACCGCATCGAGGCCCATGCTGGTGAGGGCATCCTGCATCAGGCATTTCTGACGCTTTTGGTCGAGGGCCGGGGCGAAGACGCGCGCCTGCTGCTCTGTCGCCGCAGTCCGCTCAAGCGCCTGTGGGGCGGGGTGCTGGCCGATAGCTGCGCCGGCCATCCGCTCCCCGGGGAAGACGTCGCGGCCGCCACGGCGCGCCGCATCAACGAAGAGCTCGGCATTACGCGCGAGCCCGATCAGCTCAAGCACCTCGGACACGTGGTGTACCGCGAGGACCACGGCGACGGTCGCTGCGAGTGCGAATGGTGTGAGGTCTACCTTGCCCATGTTGAGCCGGGCGAGCTGCATATCAACCAAGAGGAGATCTCGGAAGTGCGTCGCGTGGCTCCGTCCGAGCTCAAAGGCTACCTGCAGGGTCACCCCGAGCAGCTGGCCCCCTGGCTCCGCGAGGCCCTCGGCGACCCATTCATCCGCACGGCCCTCGCTATGTAAAAAAGACAGTCCCTTTGCCACATCCAAACCGTCACAACATTCGGCGAAAATCTCGAAAACGAGGAAAAGCGTCGAATGTTGTGACGGTTTTTGTCTAGGGAATCGCTTCTCATCCAAAAAAACCGCTTGACTGTATTGCCGCAACACAGCGCAACGTAAGGGGTGTCCGATAACGGGCGCCCCTTTTTAAGCGGCAACATGGCTGCGAATTCGGAGCGCCCCCAACAAGAAAGGTGGGGAGATGGAAGCGGAAAAGAAGGCGTTTAAGATCACCAAGCGCGAAATTGGCTTTGTGCTGGGTATCGTTGTCTTTTTGCTGGTGAAGTTTCTTCCTTTGGCGGAGCTGAGCTCGACGGTCGAGCTCACGGTCGGCGGTCAGACCTGTCTGGCACTGACGCTCGCCACGGTGGTGTTCTGGGCATGCGGCGTGGCACAGCCGGGCTTTGTGGGCCTGCTCTACTGCGCACTGCTCGTCCTGTTCAAGGTGTGCGTGGACGACATGGGCGCCGCGAGCATCTCGGCGACGGTCGCCTCCACGTTTAGCTCGTGGACCAAGGCCACCATGTGGCTCGTCATCGGCGCCTACCTCATCGCCAGCGCGGTCAAGGAGTCGGGCCTGGGCGAGCGCATCGCCTACGCGTTCATGCTCAAGTTCGTGCGCGACGCCAAGTCGCTCATCATCTCGATCTTCGCGCTCACCTTTGTGCTGTCGCTGCTGATCCCGCATCCGTTCCCCCGCGCCTTCCTCATCCTCGCCGTCGTCTCGGTCATCGCCGAGTCCGCCGGCTACGGTGACGACGACAAGGGCAAGCTCGGCTTCCTCGTGTTTGCCGCTGCCGCCCCGGGTTCCATGTTCTTCCTGACGGGCGACTCCACGCTTAACCCGCTCGTTGCGCAGTACAGTGCCGAGGCCGGCGGCATGAGCCCGTCCTTCGTCGACTGGTTCCTGTACATGAGCGTGCCTATGCTGGTTGCGCTGCTGTGCACCCTGTTCCTGGGCCTTTTCCTCTTTAAGCCCAGCAAGGAGCTCGTCTACGATCGCGAGCAGATCGTGGCCAAGCAGGCCGCGCTCGGCAAGCTCTCCGTCAAGGAGATCCGCACCATCGTGTGGCTTGTCATCGCCATCGCGCTGTGGCTCACCGTCTCGGGCGACTATATCGGCTGGGTCACCCTGGCCATTGGCGTTGCTCTCGCCATGCCCATCATCGGCGAAGTCCTCACTCCCGCCAGCTGGAACGCTGTCGACATCAAGTCCCTCATGTTCCTGACGGCCGCCATGGCCGTGGGCTCCGTGGGCGGTGCCACCGGCATGAACGCCTGGATCGCCGACGTCGTGCTCCCCAGCTCCGTGCCTGAGAACATCTTCCTGTTCGCCCTGCTCGTCGCCGCGCTTTCCATGATCATCCACATGTTCATGGGCTCGGTCATGGCCGTGCTCGGCGTGTGCGTGCCGGCATTTATCAGCTTTGCCGCCGGCTCCAGCGTGAGCCCACTCGCCGTGGCGCTCATCGTCTTCACGTCCATCAACATCCACTACATCCTGCCGTTCCATAACCTGCCGATCCTTATCGGCGAAGGCAAGGACGCCGGCGGCTACACCTCCAAAGAGGCTATGCGCATGGGCATCCCCCTCACCGCGGTCGTCTTTGTCGTCGTGCTGGTCGAGGCCGCCTGGTTCCACCTCTTTGGCCTGATGTAAGCGGTCGAGCGCCCCGGCTGTAAGCAGCCAAGCGCTTGAACTTCGAGTGGTCGAGCGCTCCATTTGTGAGCGCCGCGGCCCCATTACGTTACCCCGTCCGGCGGCACCCCGTCGCCGGACACTCTCCCGAAAGGAGTACGCCATGTCCACTACCGATGCTTCCCAGATCCACGACCTGCGTTCCGCGCTCGACTTTTTGCGTGAGATGCCGGGCCAGCTGCTCGAGACCGACACCCAGGTCGATCCCGATGCCGAGGTCTCGGGCGTCTACCGTCACGTCGGTGCTGGCGGCACCGTCATGCGCCCGACCAAAGAGGGTCCGGCGATGGTCTTCAACAACGTCAAGGGCTTTGACGACGCCAAGGTCTGCATCGGTATGCTTGCCAGCCGCAAGCGCGTTGCCGCCCTGCTCGACCTGGACGAGGAGCACCTGGGCCTCGAGATCGGCAAGCGCTTCGAGAACCTGATCGCCCCCGAGCAGATCGCCGAGGGCAAGCACGTTGACTGCCAGGAGGTCGTGTACAAGGCGACCGACGAGGGCTTTGACCTGCGCAAGATCGTTCCCGCTCCCACCAACACGCCCGTTGACGGCGGCCCCTACATCACCATGGGCCTCGCCTATGGCACGAGCCCCGATGGCACCCAGTCCGACGTAACCATCCACCGCTTCTCCTGCGTCGACAAGGACAAGCTCGCCATGTGGATCACCCCGGGCAGCCGTCACCTGGGTGCGTTCTTTGACGAGTACTGCCAGCGCGGCGAGGATATGCCCATCTCCATCTCCATCGGCCTGGACCCCGCCGTGTACATGTGCTGCGGCTTCGAGGCTCCCACCACGCCGCTCGGCTTCAACGAGCTGCAGATCGCCGCCGCCCTGCGCGGCCGCGCCGTCGAGCTTGCCGACTGCGTCACCGTTCCGCAGAAGTGCATTGCCAATGCCGAGTACGTGCTCGAGGGCTACCTCATGCACGACGAGACCATCAACGAGGATGTCAACGGCCACGGCTACGCCATGCCCGAGTTCCCCGGCTACACCGGTGGCGCCAAGGTCTGCCCGGTGATCAAGATCACCGCCGTCACCACGCGCGTCAACCCCATTATGGAGAGCTGCATCGGCCCTTCGCACGAGCACGTGTCCATGGCCGGTATCCCCACCGAGGCCTCCATCTACAAGATGGTCGAGACCGCTATCCCGGGCCGCCTGCTCAACGTTCACGCCGCTCCCTGCGGTGGCGGCAAGTTCGTTGCCATCATGCAGTTCAAGAAGTCGAGCAAAAATGACGAGGGCCGTCAGCGCAACGCCGCCATGCTCGCCTTCTCGGCGTTCTCCGAGCTCAAGCACGTCATCCTTGTCGACGAGGATGTCGACATCTTCGATATGAGCGACGTGATGTGGGCCATGACCACGCGCTTCCAGGCCGACGTGGACCTCATCACCATCCCCGGTTGCCACTGCCACGTGCTCGATCCGTCCAACGACCCCGCGTTCGATCCTTCGATCCGCGAGCACGGTATCGCCTGCAAGGCCATCTTCGACTGCACGGTTCCGTTTAACCTCAAGAAGAACTTCATCCGCTCGCAGTTCATGGAGATCGACAAGGACAAGTGGGCCGCCGAGCTCGCCTTCTAGTAAGTAGCCCTACCAAGTAGTTAAGGAGTTGTCATGCCTGAGTCTTCTGTTCGTCCCCGTCGCATTGTCGTTGGCGTGTCTGGCGCCAGCGGTGCGGCACTGGGCCTTGAATGCCTCAAATGCCTGCGCCAGGCCGGCGCTGAGTCGGCGCTTGTCGTCACGCGCGGGGGAGAGATCACCATCGAGCAGGAGCTCGGCATGACGCTCGACGAGTTTGCGTGCTATGCCGATGTGGTCTACGACAACAAGAACATTGGCGCTGCCATCGCAAGCGGCACCTATCCGGTCGACGGCATGATCGTGGCTCCCTGCTCCATGAAGACGCTCGCCGGCATCGCGAGCGGCTACAGCGAAAACCTGTTGCTGCGTGCGGCCGATGTGCAGATGAAAGAGCAGCGCCGCCTGGTGCTTATGGTGCGCGAGACGCCCTTCAGTGCGATCCATGTCGACAACATGGCACGCCTGGCGCGCGTGCCGGGTGTCATGCTCATGCCGCCCATGCTCACGTTTTACAACGGCCCCGCCACGCTCGATGAGGCGGTGCATCACATCGCCGCCAAGGCACTCGAGGCCGTCGGCGTGTCGTGCGCCAACTATAAGCGCTGGTCATAGGCATCTTTAGGGTAGGATACGAGTAGTGTTTGAGCCCGCTGCCCCTGTGGGTGAACTGCGCCCCAAATCTTGGACGCCCTAAATAGCGACTAGGCCGCAAGGGCCTGATTCCGGTACTCCTCCGGGGTCAGGCCCTTCAATCTTACCTGCCTCCGGCTCGTGTTCCAGT
>CABUUK010000032.1 GCA_902494765.1 uncultured Collinsella sp. | reverse complement strand
GAACGGGGGAAACGGCGGTCGACGAAACTGGAGAGGAGGTATTACGAGCTCCTGTGCGAATTGGAGAGAGCGCTCCCGCAAACTGCCTCTTGACAACTTATAGGAGCGTCGGTTTTGTTAATGCAAATTTGGCTATGGTTGGCACCCTTGGGTTAAACGTAGTAGATGGGCGCAATTTGTGGTGCACAGCCCAAGAAGGGATCATTAGCCGCGCTGGAGGCCGAAGAGTTTGGCGTTGCGCTCGGCGACCATCATGTTGATGTCGGCGATTTCCATCTCGCCGTCAATGTAGGGCTGGTAGGTGCCATATGGATCGCCGGCTCCCAAGCTGCAGCTTCCGCAGTTGTCGCAACTGCCGTTACCGCAGCCCGCGAGCGCTAGCTTGATGATCTCCTCACGCTCGGCACGCGTCGTGTCCTTGATGAGCTTGCTTTTTGCCATAACGTTCCTCGATTCGATTGTGACCGTCGCCGCGCATGTCTTGTAGATACCGGCGGGCTTTGCCCATCATAGGCTTTTGCGCGGGTAGAATGCATGGATAACTTGATGCTTACGGGCGACGGAAAGGAAACGTTGCATGGACCAGGATAAGACGACCGTAATGGGTGGCTACGGCTCCCCGCGGACGGGCAATGGCGCCGATGAGACCCGCGTCGTGCCGAATCCCAGCTACGCCTCGCCCGATGCGACCCAGGCCTCGGCCGATCCCACGCGCGTTGTGAATTACGGAAACGCAGCGCAGGACCCGTATGGTGTCTCGTCGCAGAGTCCCTACGGCAACGCGGCGGCAGACCCTTATGATGACCTGCTGCAGAATCCCATTCCGCAGCCTCAGCAGACGACATATATGCCGCGCACGGCACAGCCGCGCTACGAGTCGCGCGACCGATATGCGCGCGAGCCGTATCGTGAGTATCCCAAGTCCATCCCTCAGTATGGCGAGGACGAGGAGAAGAAGCCTTCGCGTTCGTCGAGCGTGATCAAGAAGATCCTCATCGTGCTGGCGATCTTCTTTGCCTTGTCGGTTGTGTTTGCCATCGTGTCGGGCATGCTCAACAAGCGGGGCGCCACGACTGATACCACGGCCGAGCAGACCGAGACTACCCAGTCCGGCACCGTCGACCTGAGCGATATCCCGGGTCAGTACTGGTCCAACGCCAAGAAGCTTCTTAAGTCGCGCGGGGCCGACCTTTCGAACGCTGTCATTCTGACCGATGATGGCTCGACGCCCGTCGTCGATGCCAATTGGGTTGTTACGTCTGCCTACTACAACGACAACGGCAACTTGGAAGTTCAGCTCGCGCGCAAGGACAGCTCGTCGGGCAATGTGTCCGGCGATCAGAGCGGTACGGACAGTTCGAGCTCCAATACGCTGGAGGACCTGGGCAACAAGGCCCAGGAGCTGGGGGATAAAGCTCAGCAGCTGGGCGATACGGCTCAGAATCTCGGTGACACCGCGCAGAACCTGGGCGACATGGCAACGAATGCCTGGGATACCCTGCAAAACGGCATTTCGGGCGCACAGGGGAACTAGCGGCTGAGCGGCTAGAGCCTTGGCGGCACAAACAAAAACGGGACGCAGGATCGCGTGGCCGGGCACACATGCGCGCTGGTTGGCGGTCCTGCGTCCCGTTTTGCTGTCGATTACAGCTGCTCGGCCGGGCGGTCGGGCGAGCTAAAGCCCGAGTCAAACGTGACGACGCACGAGGCGTCGGGCCGGCGCTCGTGAACGATGCGCGTGACGAGCTCCAGCAGTTCCTCGTCGGATATGTCAAAGCCGTCGGGGCGCACCAGGTCAAACGAGACGAAGCTGTCGTGCTCGTGCAGGTCGTGGATGGAGAGTGCGGGATCGATCTGCATGATGCCGCGTTTGACCCAGCCGCGCAGGTCGTCGCCGGTTGTGGTGATGGGGTCGCAGTGCAATGTGATTCCGATACCCATCTGGCGCTTGATGTCGTGCTCGATGGTATCCAGGATCTCGTGGTGCTCAAAGGCATCGCCCTCGCCGGGCATCTCCACGTGCGCACTGGCAAATTGGCGACCGGGGCCGTAGTCGTGCACCATCAGGTCGTGCGTGCCCAGAACCTGCGGATACGACATGATTTTGTCGCGAATCTCCTGGACGAGCTTGGGGTCGGGCGCTTGTCCCAGCAGCGGGCTGATGGCGTCGCGCACCAGGCCCATGCCGCTGATGCAGATGAAGATGCCCACGCCCAGGCCTGCCCAGCCGTCGAGATCAAAGCCGGTCGCTTGCGAAATAAGCGCCGCCGCCAAGACCGAGCCCGAGGTGATGACGTCATTCCTGGAGTCCTGCGCCGTGGCGATGAGCGTCTCCGAGTCGATGCGGTTGCCCAACGTGCGGTTGAACGCGGCCATCCAGAGCTTAACGAGCATGGACGTAGCCAGTGCCGCAAGGGAAACGAGCGTGTAAGCGGTGGGGGAGGGCTTGATGATCTTGGTAATGGACTCGAGCACCAGGTTAATACCGACGGCACAAACGAGGACGGCGACAACCAGACCGGCGAGGTATTCGTAGCGGCCGTGGCCATAGGGGTGACCTTCGTCCGCCGGGCGACTGGCAAGGCGGAATCCGAGCAGGCTCACAATGTTGCTCGAGGCGTCGGAGAGGTTGTTGAAGGCGTCGGCGACAAGCGAGACAGAGCCGGCGAGCAGGCCCGCGATGCCCTTGGCCAGGCACAGCGTGATATTGAGGCCGATGCAGATGAGGCTTGCGGCAAAGCCCGCGTTGGTGCGGCAGGAGGTATCGACCGGCTTGCTTTCGCTGCCGGGAACAAGCGTATGTACCAGCCGATTTACAAATAGCATAACGATCGTCCTTACAATCATGTTTAAGGGGATAGTGTAGCTCGCACAGGCGCAACGTGTACCGATGCTCAGAAAATGCAGCAATGGTCTACCAATGCTAACGGGCGCGGGACGGAGACGAGTGCTTGCCCGCACGCCTTCAAGCCCGCAGTGCCTTCTCGTCCGTTCATGAGCTCCATTTTGGGCCACATGGGTATGGGCGAGCGCCGGTTTGCTCGACATACTTAATGTCGACAGCCCCTGTGCAAAGGAGGACGTTTCCATGGACGAGATGTTTGCCATTAAATGCCAAAACTGCGGCGGCCCCATGTATTCTCACCAGGCAAAACGCAGCTTTGAGTGCGCCTATTGCGGAACGGTCATCCCGTGGCAAGCGGACGCCGGAGAGCCCAAGAGCGCCCTGGGCATTCGCCATACGCCGCTGACGGTGGTGGACGGGCTGCTCAAGCTCACGCACGTCTCGCAGCTCGAGCGCCCGGAGGACCCGGACTGGTATTTCTTCAATTCGCACTGGCGCAATCAATCGGTTCTGGAGCATCTGCTGTGGGAGGACCGCGGGACGGCACAGGAGTTCCAAGAGGCGACGCACGTGAGCATTCCTTGCCCCTTCTGCGGCGCGTCCTTTGAGGGCGAGTCCACCCAGCGCGTGTTTGAGTGTCCGTCGTGCGGCAACAAGATTGGCGTGGCCGACCTGCTCAAGCCCGGCACGTTTAGCAAGCGCCTGACCATGGGCGTGGGCGCGGAGTATGTACCCGAGCAGGGTATTCCGTGTGAGATTTCCCCACAGCAGGCGCGCGCAAACGCGCTGCAACTGGTGCGTCAGTACCCGGAAGCGTTTGCCGGACACGATGTGGAAGACGCGATCCAAAACGACATGATGCTCTTCTATTTCCCCATGGCGCTGGCGGACCTGCGCATGATGGCGTCCTTCCCGGGCAAGGGCCTGAGCAAGGAGACCCTGGTGTACTACGAGGTGCTCGACTGGGCATATCCCAGGGCCAACTACCTGGACGTTCGTCTTATGGGCATTTTGGAGCCGTGGGACTTTGGCAAGGTGGGACCGTTCGATCCCGCCATGCAAGAAGGCAACTTCCGCGTCGTTTCGGTCGATGCATCCACCAAGGACCAGGTGGTCATTGATAAGCTGGCGCTCGATGTTGCGGGCAACGATGCCGAGGCGACCCTGGGGCTCAATAAAAAGAGCATTCGCACGTGGGCGCGCAAGGCTCGCAAGCACAAGGACGGCCTGGTGATGGTGCCGGTCTACTTTATCGATCGCCCGGCTTCTGATAGTCGCGACGGCGAGCAGGTGCGCATCGCCGTGAACGGCCAGACGGGTCGCGCAGCCGCGGTGGTGTTTAGCGACAAGCGCGAGACGCATATCGTGGCGCCGCTCAATCCCAGCGTGATGCTGTCGAGCGAAAGCACCGTTCATGCCACGCCCATCGAGGTCAAATACGTCAAATCGCCGTTCCTATACCAGATCGTACGTCGCGGAGGCGGCGAACAGCCGCGCCAGGTGGCAGCGGCGGCCGAGGGTTCCTACCGAGAGGAGAAGCCCAAGCGCCGCGGCCTACTGGGTGCGCTATTTGGGAAGTAGAGGAGCGGTACGGGACAGCGCGCAGTAGTGCGAGCTGTCCGTCGTGGTAGATCTAAATAAACGGTGGGACGGCTGCAAAAGAGCCGCCCCACTGGGTAAAATCAGGTTGTGCCGCGGAACCCGCTCCTCAGCTAGTCACACTTCGGAAGCGAGGGCAACGCAGGTATTATCGTCTAAAGGGCCGGCTGCAACCGGCCCTTTTCTATGACTCCCTTCACTACCCATCCCATGATTTGGAACAGTGTCGATCTAACGGGCAATCAAGCCTCTAGCACTCTTTGAATTGAGCAAGCATCTGCCCGAAGAAGCTTAGTTCGAATGGCTCATAAATGAGCGAATCGCCGTCCGCGGTCCTGTAGAGTCCGCAGGGGAGGTAACGCCCGTCGGGGAGGACGTAAAGGTTTCCTTCCTCCCTCAGTCCCGCTGGGAGCATCGGGACCTCGTTCTCGTCCATTTTGAACTCATCGATATTCGCGATCTTCCTCTCCATGGTGCCTCCAGCCTTATTTCTTGTATGGCGCCCTAAAACAGGCAGCTCTCAATCAGATCCTTCCCTCGTAGAGTATCGATCCATTCCTGCGGGATGGCCTCGATACCGTATGCCGTGCCGGCGAGGGCACCTGCGACGGCTGCGGTGGTGTCAGTGTCGTCGCCCAGGTTGACGGCGGCAAGTACGCATTCTTCGTAGCTGTTGGTGTTCACAAAGCACCAGGTGGCGGCCCTAAGCGTGTCAAGCACGAAGCCGCCAGACCTGATTTCGTGCTCGGACACGCCTTTCAGGTGGAGCGCCCACGAGGGGGGCGTGCCGTTCATCACGTCCCTCATCAGCTCGACAAATATGACGCATGCGTCGGTCGACGTTCTGTGGGCGTGCGTGATCGCGGAGACCTCGCCGATCTCTTCGTCTGTAGCATCGGTGAACGCCAAGGGAGCGATGCGCATGAGCGATCCGTTGCCGTTGTCGCGTTCGCCGGAGCCGCCTTTGCCGGTGTGCAGGGCGCGAGCGGTGGTGCCGCCGTAATCGAAAACGCCGTCGATCGTATACTCGCCGTGGTTAATCCATCTTACGAACTTGTCGCGCATGTCTGCAGTGTCGATGTGTCCGAGCTCTCTAATCGAGTCGCAGGTAGCAAGCGTCATAGATGTGTCGTCGCTCCAGGTGCCGGCGGGCTGCCCATGTGTGCCGTAGCCGATCATGTCGGTGCATTCGAACGTGCCACGAGGCCTGAACTCGTAGGGAACGCCCAGTGCGTCGCCGACGGCAAGCCCATAGATGCAGTCGCGCAGTGTTGTTTTCGGTCTGTCTGTCATGGAAAGCTCCTCTTTCCCGGGTGATGTGGAGCGCCATCGGGGGTATCGGTCGCAACGTGCTGCTACCCTTGCGCTTCGCCATTAGTCGCTTCGTTGATGGCGCGGTACTCGGCACTCAGCTCGCGCGCCAGCTCTTCCTTGCTTGGAAGATACGGCAGGTATTTGGCGGCAAACACTTGGTCGTTGTCTTCGGGCAGCGTGTACTCGACAATCGAGTCGCTTTTGTCCGCGCAGAGCACGATGCCTATGGGCGGATTGTCGCCTTCGTTCATGAGCTCGCGCGTGTAGTAGTTCACATACATTTGCATCTGGCCCAGGTCCTGATGCGTAAGGTCATCGGTCTTAAGGTCGATGAGCACGAAGCAGCGCATCAGATAGTTGTAAAACACAAGGTCAATATAGAAATGGCGTCCATCAAAGGTGATGCGCTTTTGGCGCGCCTCGAAAGCGAAACCACGGCCAAGCTCCAGCAGGAACTTCTGAAGATGCGTGATGAGCGCCTGCTCTAGATCGCTCTCGCGAAACGCAGCATCGTCCGAGAAGCCTAAAAATTCCAGCACATATGGGTCGCGGATGATATCCTCGGGGCGACGAGCCGGGGCGCTCTTTTGGATTTCCTGAGCGACGGTCTCTGTGTCCTTGCTGGCAAGTAGACGCTCGCGGAACATGGTGTTGATTTGGCGCTCGAGCTGACGCGTGCTCCAGCGAGAGTCGGCGCATTCGTTCATGTACCAAATGCGAGCTTCGGGGTCGGGAATGCGAGATAGCCTGCGATAATGTGTCCAGTTCAATTCGTGACGCAGTGCGTCACGAATTGGGAATGCTAAATAAAACTGCCGCATGTAGCGGAGGTTTGAAGTGTCAAAGCCTTTGCCGAAATCTGTGGTAAGCCTGGTCGCGAGTCCTTTAAGCAGCGCCTCTCCATACCTGGCGCGCTCTTCTCCGCCTTGTTCCTCAACAATGCTGTTGCCGATCTCCCAATATGCCTCAACCATCGCAAAGTTAACGGCGGCATATGCCTTGTTGCGAGCAGCGTTGAGAATCGAGGAAACCTGCTTGTAAAAATCTTCTGGCACGATTGCCGATTCCCCGCGGTTTACCAGTTCACCCATTAATATCGCCCGACTTTCCTCTTAAGGAATGCATCTTTATTGCATTTAGTTTAAAGCCTCGCGCGGACACGAATTGCTGTGCTGTCTGGCGCCTTCGCATGGGGCCTTGCGGTGACTAAAATGTAGCCATAGAGACAGTTTTAACGAACCCCATGGGGGTGACGCGTGTGGACAACAACACCTTGCTGTTCCAGGACAAAGGTTCGGGTAGGTTTAAAGACGTTAAGATCTACCCCAACCGTATTGAGGTGCTCAAGAAGGGCACTTTCGGCGGCAAGCACACCGAGATCGTTTACCTTAAGGACATCACGGGGGTCAACAGGATCAAGGGCCGCGACGTTTTTCTGCGCAATCGACTGTTAACCGCTTGCGTCTTTAGCCCGAGCAGTCGTGCGAAGGCCCAGGAGTTTGTTAACGCGCTGAACATGGTGATGTAGCCGATAACGGCGTACGGGCCAAGGTGAAAATCGGGGCGCAGAACGGTATTCTGCGCCCCGATTGAGTTGATGCGCCCAAAAGACTGGCTTGCCTATTCGCTAACACCTTCGTTGTCTTCGCGGTCATTGGCAAGCATTGCTGCGCCGGCAACCGTTGTTGCCACGGCGGCAGCGGCGAGCCCGGCGGCGATACCAGAGCCGTCGCCCGTGTCGGCGAGCTTTCCGTCCGAGCCCTTGCCCTTGTTGCCCTTGCCGTTCTTGTCGGCGCTGCCCACGTTGGCGCCAGTGCCGGCGCCGGCGCCGCCTGCACTGTCCGAAGTCGTCACGGTAAAGCTTGCGGCACCGTCGGTGGCAAGCGTGTAGTTTCGCGCCGCGTCGCCCAACAGGTCTTTCGCACGCACCCAATACGTCCCCGCGGCAAATGCCTCACCCTCGGCCATTGCCGTACCCGGACCGCCGTTTGCATCGTGCATAAACTCGAGTTGGGCTGTGCAGGCATCGTTTTCGAGCTTGCCGTCGAGCGGCGCCGTGACCTTGGCGCGCACATCCTCACCGGCCTTAAGGCCTTCGAGCCCCTCAAAGTGGGGCGTCAGCGCGCGTGGATCGATATCGATGGGCACAAAGCCCCGCAGCCCCGTAACGGTCTCGTTGCCCAGGGCGTCGACATCCACATATTCGATGTCAAAAGCGCTTCCCGAAGCCTTTGTGTTGAGTACGTTACTGCTGTCGACGAGGCGGAAATGGCCCTCGCCAACGGTCTTGCCATCTTGGAGCGAGGCATCGCTCAGCGAGTCTCCATACGTCATGTGCATGCGGTCCGGGAGGCAGCATGAAACTGTTGGCTTGTGCTTCGCGTCGTAATTGCGTTGGTAGATGCTCCGGGCCAGTGCCGAATCGACAAAGTCGGACGCGATAATGCCAACGTGCTTGAGGCAATCTGACTTTGTTTTATCGCTGCCGCTGGGATTGATGTACTGGCTCTTGTACAGATGCTCGTTGACCACTCGCGCCGCGGTAAAAGGATTGCTTCCTTGTTTGTAATTCGTGCAACTGGTGTAGTTGATAGACCAGCAGCGTTCCAGGACTTGTACCTTGGCGCCATCATTGTCCTCGACGTCCACCTTGTTGCGCGTGAGATTGGTCGTCTCTCGCAGCGCCATATCGACCCAGCTAGTCTTGTCGGTTCCGGTGCATTCAAAATGGTCCTGGGCGTATACCTTGGTGCAATAGGGCTCTTTGTCGCCCGCATTGCCCGTAGTCTCAAAGCCTCGCGCGTCTTGGACGAGGCACATCGACTGCCCGGAATGCGCCTTGATTTTGTCGTCCCATTGGGTGAGATCGAGGCCCCACGTGTGGCCGCTTACGCTGTTGCCGGCGAGTACAAATCGACGCAGCAGGACGATCTTTCCGCGCACCTCGTTCAGTGTGGGGATTCGGCTCGACGTGTAGAACAGATCGGGATTATCGTGCATAACCTTGGCGAAAGCCGTCGTAACGCTTTCGTCGGTAGCCTCGTCGTTGCCTCGTGACGCAAGCATGATGAGCGCTTCTGACGGGTTTTCGTTCAAAAATGTTTTGAAGTAGTCGATGACATTGGAGAGATGCATAAAGCCCCCGTCTTTTTTGAGCAGGTAACATCTTCCATGGTCGATACCGGGGTCGCCGTTCTCGTCGTTCCTTCCGAGTCGGATATCAAAATAGCGAATGCCTTCGAGCAACTGCGTGGGGATGTAATCCTGCTGGCACTTTGCTTGTGAGGATTGGGGCTCGGTGTCGTTGTCCACGCTGCAGGTGCCCGAATCATGCGTGCCCGGGATACTCAGCTCGTCGAGGTACTTGTTGTCGTCGACGTATTTCATCCAGCATGGTCCGTCGACGTAGCTGCTATACGTGGTCCAGTCGATACTTCTAACTGTGGTATTGATCTTGCCCATGTCGTAACCGACAAGTTCTAGCTCCCACGGAATGCTCTTACTCTTATGGCAGATCTTATTGTTGTCCTGGTCTTTGCCGTTCGATTCTATTGCCAGGTACTTAATGTCTTTTTTCTCGGTTTCTTTCTCGACCGTGCGGTCTCGGATGATATAGGTTCCGTTTGATTGACGCTCGAACGCAAAAGCGCGGCTGGGCTTGTTGTCATACTCGCCGCCCCATACGTGGATGACCTTTCCATCTTTGTCCGAGTCGTCGTCGACCGACCAAATGCTGTAGCCCGTCTTTTTATGCTCTTCGAAATTGAGCAAGGTGCGGATAGCATACCAGTTTGTATCGTCATTCTTGGTCGTTACGTTCTAAAGGATGAGCTTGCTGGACGTGCCGTCGTTAAACAGGTGGCAGACGTTGCCGCGAACGTTGCCGTCTTGGTTGACGCTCGCGGTGCGAAAATAGCCCGCGGGGCGAAGGCGAATGACAAACTTGTCGAGGCTGTCCGACGGTGCGGGTGTGTTGTCTGCAAATGCCGCTCGCAGGGGAATGCCCGGCGCTGCGGTTTCGGGCAGGCTTGCCAGCGGCGACAACGCGGCGAGTCCAAGGCCCAGCGTAAACGCTCGGCGACTGATGGCGTGGTGTTCGGTCATAACTTCTCCATTCGTAGAGTGCGGTTATGCGATAGTTTTGGTCACTATACTGCTCAGATGTTTAAAGATGCTGGTTTAATTGTCTGCGCGGCGCAATAAATCGGCGGGCGGACGTGTTGGGGTGTTTGTCGTTTTCGTACTGTTGCTACATTTGGAGCGGTTCCGGCGTCCGGCATCCTCGCGTTCGTCGGCTACAGGCATAAGAAAGGGAGGGTCGGTTTACCGGCCCTCCCTGGGTACGAAGCGCTGGGGTACCGTCGCTTGTTTGCACTGCGACCGTGTTTCCCGTTGCGCTCGCCAGTCGCTTAGCGCTTGATCTCGATATCGTCGAGCTTGACGTCCATGGCCTCGGTCTTGGCCTCGGCGATGTCGTCGGCAAATTCCAGAGACTTCATCATGGTCTCGACGGCGTCCTTGTGCTCCTCGACGTTGTCGATACGCACATACACACTGCCGCCGTCAACGTCGGTGAAGTATTCGGTCGTTACGCCGCCCGAGTGTGTATAGGAAGCGTTGCGCCAAGTCTTGCCGTTGTACTTGACGGGGTCATTCTCGGTCCACTCAAAGCTGGCATTCCACTTTGCCTCGTAGTCGAACAGCTCGTCGGCGTTCTTGTCAGGATCGAAGACGGGGATGAAGCGATCGCTGGCGTGCTCGCTCTCGGTGAACTTAAACTGGGCCCTTTCGGCGGTGTCGCCGGCAACGTCGGTAATCTCGACGCCCTCGGGAACCTCGACCTTAAACCAAATGAAGTCGGTCCTCATATCCACGGCTGGCTTTTCTGCCCCGCCGCCACCGCCACTTCCGGTAGCGTCGCCGCTGCCACCGCAGCCCACCAGGGCAACTGCGGCAAAGAGACTGATGCAGAGGGTGAGAATCGCAAAGGCCTTCTTTTTCATGGTCGTGTCCTCCTCGATCTGTAACCGCCCATGGATTACCTGTCTTTACTGTACGCGTGGACGGCTCGCTAGGGTGGGCCATGTGTCCCATTCTGAGGGCCGGATTTGCGCCGTTAAGTGGCAATATGTTCGGGCGCAAAAGAGGGGAGGGCTGGTGCTGTCGGCCCTCCCCGGGTTGGGCGCCCGTTGTTTTAATGGGGCGCATGTGCGCGGGTGCGCGTAGGCGCGTGCGGGTGTCCCGTTACTTGATCTCGATGCTCGAAATCTCGACTTCGCGTGCCTCGGAAACTGCCTCTTCCATGTCATCGGGGAACTCGATGGAGTTGAGGAGTGCCTCGGCTTCTTTCTTGTGCTGGTCGAAGTTCGAGATGAGGACGTAGACGCTTCCCGGCTCAACATCGGTAAAAAGCATGGTTGAGATGCCGCTGTTGTCCTCGTATGTTCCGACGAGCCACGTCCTGCCGTTATACTCGACGGACCCGCCATCCTTCCACTGGAACGTATCCCCCTTCTTTTCCGCCTGGTCGGCGTGGGATTCCTCGGCCGTCAGCGCTTTTTTCCAAACGGGGATAAAGCGATCGGCCGAGGCGTTCTCGTCTTCGGGGAAGGTGAGCTGGACCCTGTCGGCATTCTTGCCGGCAGAGTCGCTTACGCCGACGCCCTCGGGCATCTCGACCTTAAACCAGATGTAGTCGGTCTTCTTGGCGACGGGGGCCTTTTCCTTGCTCTCGCTCTTGGGGGCGCTGCCGCCGCCCGATGCGCTCCCGCCGCAGCCCACAAGGGCGAGCGCGGCAAAGAGGGCGATGCAAAGGGAAAGGATCGATAGGGTCTTTTTCTTCATGGTGGCGTCCTCCTTGTCTGCCAGGGACATCGTGTGCCGCGGATCGCTGGGACGGCGGTTACGCATGCGCATGATGTCTTTGTTTACTGTGCGGTTATTCTTCCATTCGTCGTCCGGTGCCGTGATGAGCTTGCCCCAACATAGGGCTCCTTACCTATATGTATGCCCCAGTTGCCGCTGCCCGGAAGTCTCGAAAGGTGGGCCATGTGTCCCATGTTTGCGGTGCCGACGCCTATCGTTCGTCATAGAAATCCGCGATGGCCAGGTGCGCTGACGCTTATGTACTTATGGGCTAGACTTAGCACCATTATGTGATCGATGCGGTCGGTCGGCGGTTTCCACCCGACCGATGTATATGACTTGAAGGTGCATGCGTATGAGCCAAGAGATGATGGACAAGACCTGCCGCGGGTTTGCCGAGGCGCTTGCCGCGCGCGAGCCGGTTCCCGGCGGTGGCAGCGCGAGCGCCTTTGTGGGCGCGCTGGGCGCCTCGCTGTGCGGAATGGTTGCCCGCTACGGTGCGACTAATCCCGCGCTTGCTGATCGTGCGGATGACCTGACGCGCGCGTTTGCCCAGGCTGATGAGCTGGCCCAGGAGCTTGTCGAGTTGGTTTCCGAGGACGTTCGTGCCTACAGGCGGGTGTCCGCGGCGTACGGTATTCCGCGTGACGATCCGGCTCGAGCGACCGCGATTCAGGATGCGCTGCATGTGGCCGCTATGCCGCCGTATCGCATTATGGATGCCTGCGGGCGTGCGCTGGCGCTGCTCGAGGACATGGCCGACAAGGGTTCGCGTCAGCTGCTGTCCGATGTGGCGTGCGGCGCCGTGTTCTGCCGTGCCGCTATGCAGGGCGCGAGCTTGACGCTCTTTGCGAACACCACGTCTATGAAAGATCGCGCTCGTGCTGAGGAGCTCGAGACGGCGTGTGATGAGTTGCTCGACACATGGTTGCCGCGCGCCGATGCGCTGGCGCGCCGCGCCTCCGACGCTGCAAGGAAGAGAGGATAGCCATGGCTGAACTGCTGAAGGGTGCTCCCGTTGCTCGCGCTTTGACCGAGGAACTTGCTGCTCGCTGTGCAGCCCTGCGCGAACGTGGCGTTGTGCCGACGCTGGCCATTGTTCGTGTGGGCGAGCGCGAGGACGACCTGTCCTACGAGCGCGGTGCCCTCAAGCGCTGCGAGAAGGTTGGCATTGAGGCTCGCCGCGTTTTGCTTTCTGCCGATGTTTCGCAGGACGAGCTGTTGGCGGCCATCGAGGACATCAATACCGATTCGGCTGTTCATGGCTGTCTGATGTTCCGCCCGCTGCCCGCCGGCCTTGACGAGAACGCCGTCGCCGCAGCGCTCGATCCCGCCAAGGATGTTGACTCCATGACGCCGGCCTCGCTGCTTACCACGCTTTCGGGTCGTGGCGAGGGCTTTGCTCCCTGCACGGCCGAGGCCGTGTTGGCGTTGCTGGACCATTACAGTGTTGAGCTGGATGGGGCCAAGGTTGCGGTCGTCGGTCGGTCTCTGGTGATTGGTCGTCCCGTTGCCGCCATGCTTACGGCGCGCAATGCGACCGTGACGACGTGCCATACGCATACGCGCGACCTTGCTGCCGAGTGCCGTGCTGCCGACATTGTGGTTGCCGCCGTTGGACGCGCACGCACGATTGGCGCGGATGCGGTCCGCGAGGACCAGACGATCATTGATGTGGGCATTAACTGGGATGAGGACGCTGGCAAGCTGGTCGGGGACATCGATTTTGATGCTGCGGAGCCGGTCGTTAACGCCATCACGCCCGTGCCGGGCGGCGTGGGGGCTGTGACCACCGCGATTCTCGCCAAACACGTGATTGAGGCGGCGGAGCGCGCATCAAAATAGGCGTTTTGGGCTGTTTGAGGGGGTTAGCTATATACCACGTGGTCAAACAATGCCAAATATGAGTACTGTTGCCAAGATAGTCACATATGTCTTACGTCTTTTTGGCTTCCTAACGGTATCCATTATCGTTAGGAAGCCTATTTTATTGAACTTATGGGGAATAACGTTGTCTTGCTTTTGGGCAAATGGGGATTTTCGGCACTCGTTCCAGGGAAATTTGCTGCCACTAAATTGGTGACAGTACTCATATTTGGCATTTTTTGACCACGGGGGCTGCCGAGGCCGTGGTTTCGCCCTTTCTGCGCCGAAGCGATACACTGTTGCCGTTTGATTTCTTCGCTCAAGGAGGATGCGCATGCCGTGCACAACGATTCTGGTCGGTAAAAACGCAAGCTACGACGGGTCGACCCTGGTCGCGCGTAACGAGGACTCGTCCAACGGGGTATTTGAGCCCAAGCGCATGCGCGTAGTGCATCCCGACGAGCAGCCGCGTGTCTACACGAGCGTCCTGAGCCACCTGACCGTTGAGCTGCCCGATAACCCCATGCGCTATACGAGCGTCCCCGATGTTGTCCCGGGCCACGGTATCTGGGCCGAGGCCGGTTTCAACGAGCTCAATGTTGGCATGTCCGCAACCGAGACGCTCACCACCAACGAGCGCGTCCGCGGCGCCGACCCGCTTGTGGACTACGTGCCCGCTAGGGGCAACGAAGGCGAGGATGGATACGTTCCGGCACAGCCCGGTGGCCTGGGCGAGGAGGACATGGTGACCCTGGTCCTGCCGTACGCCAAGTCCGCCCGCGACGGCGTTCGTATCCTGGGCGACTTGCTCGAGCGCTACGGCACCTACGAGAACAACGGCATCGCCTTTAGCGACGTGGACGAGATCTGGTGGCTTGAGACCATCGGCGGCCATCATTGGATTGCCAAGCGTGTGCCCGATGACGCCTATGTGACCATGCCCAACCAATTGGGTATCGACAGCTTTGACCTGGATGACGCCGAGGGCGCCCAGGCCGACCACATGTGCTCCGCCGACCTGCGCGCCTGGATGGCCGAGTGGCATCTGGACCTGACGCTGGGCGTCGAGAGCGACGGCCCGGCTGCCGTCTTTAACCCGCGCGAGGCCTTTGGCTCGCACAGCGACAGCGACCATGTCTACAACACGCCGCGCGCCTGGTACATGCAGCGCTGCCTCAACCCCAGCGACGTGTGGGATGGCCCCGACGCCGACTACACGCCCGAGAGCGACGATATCCCCTGGAGCCGCGTGCCCGAGCGCAAGGTGACCATCGAGGACATTAAGTACGTACTCTCGAGCCACTACCAGGGCACGGAGTACGACTGCTACGGCAGCAAGGGCACGCCCGCTACGCGCGGCGCTTATCGTCCCATCGGCATCAACCGCAACAGCCAGCTTGCCGTGTTGCAGCTGCGCCCCTATGCGCAGCCGGCCTACCGCGCCGTGCAGTGGATGGCCTTTGGTTCCAACTCGTTTAACTCGCTGGTTCCGCTGTACGCCAACGTCGAGACCATGCCCGAGTACTATGCCGACACGCAGGCTCGCGTAACGTCCGAAAACTTCTACTGGGCCAACCGCCTGATCGGCGCCCTGGCCGACGTCCGTTTTCATGAGTGCGGCCGCGCTGTGGAGGACTATCAGGAGAAGGTCGGTGGCATGGGTCACAAGCAGATCCATGACGTCGATGCTGCCGTAGCCGCTCGGCCCGAGGCCGAGGTGCCTGCCGAACTTGCACGCGCCAACGAGGAGTTTGCCGAGCGTGTTCGCGTGGAGACCGATGCCCTGCTGGGCAAGGTGCTCTACACCACGAGCTGCGCCATGAAGAACTCTTTCGCGATGAACGACAACGTGAGGTAGGGATTTCCCGTCGATCGAATAGCGCTAAAACGCTTTGTCGCTTTCGCTCAATCTTGGGTACAAGAACGCCAACGCAGTTGTTTGTGATTGGAGACAACCATGGTTATGAAACTCGATCAGCTTGTTAACGGCGCCATTAACGTGGGCTTTGGCGCTGCCGCCGTTGCTGTCGAAGGTGGCAAGAAGGTCCTCGACGACCTTAACACCAAAGGCGAGCAGGTCCGCAAGGACACCGCCACCCCCGATATCGCCCGCAGTGTGTCCGACATGTTCGAGCAGGCCGGCGGCACCATCTCCGACCTGACCGAGCGCTTGGGCATGCAGGGCGAGACCGCGGCCCAGCGCGTGCTTGACGAGCTCATCCTTGCCCGGGTCCGCGTCATGACCGCCCCCGAGCGCACGGCCTTCCTGGCCCATGTGCGCGACATCGTCGATTCGGTCGAGGACAACGTGACCTCGGTGCCCGTCGAGTCCGTTGAGCCCGACGATGCGAAGGATACCGAAGAGGCCGAGTAGCAGCGCAGATGGCAGATTCTACCACCGATTACAACAATCTAGATCCCTTGGGTGACGAGGCGGCGGTTGTCGATGAGGTCGATGCCGCCGTCTCGGGCGCTCGCAAAAAGCCGCGCGCTGTCGATATGGTGCCCGAAGAGCCCGACGCGATGGCGCCGGACGAGGAATACCAGCTCACGCCGGCGGGTCGTCGCGAACGCATTGGGCAGATTGTTCGCTTGGTCAAAAAGTACCGTGTGTGGGATAACCTCACGCCGGTTCGCTTGCGCCGCCTGCTCGAGGAGCTCGGCCCCATGTTCGTCAAGATGGGGCAGATTCTGGCCAACCGGTCCGAGATTCTGCCGCAGCGCTTTTGCGATGAGCTGCGCCGTCTGCGTTCCGACGTGGAGCCGGTGCCGTACGAGGTAGTGCTCCGCTGCTTGGAAGAGGAATACGGCCTGCGCCTGGGGGAGATGTTCGATGCGATCGACCCCAATCCGCTTGGTAGCGCATCGCTCGCGCAGGTGCACCGCGCTCGTCTGGTGACGGGCGAGGACGTGGCTGTCAAGGTGCAGCGCCCCGGTGCGCAGCAGGTTATGGCGCAGGACATCGATATCATCCGCTCGGTGGTGCGTATCGTTTCCAAGTTCGTCAACACCGATCAATTCGTTGACCTGCACGGCGTAGTCGAGGAGTTGTGGACCTCGTTTCGCGAGGAGACCAACTTTTTGGCCGAGGCCAAAAACCTCAACGACTTCTACGAGTTCCATAAGAGCGTTCATGGCGTGACGTGCCCTAAATCCTATCTGGACCTGTGCACCGAGCACGTGGTGGTTATGGACTACGTCGACGGCATTTCGATCGCCGATCCTGAACGCTTGGTGGCCGAGGGCTATGACCTGGAAAAGATCGGCTCGGCGATTGTCGAGGACTATTCGACGCAGGTGCTCGACGACGGCTTTTTCCATGCCGACCCGCATGCGGGAAATATCATCCTCAAGGACGGTATTGTCTACTTTATCGACTTGGGTATGGTCGGACGTATGTCGAGCCATGACCGCGGTATCGTCAAAGACATGATTTTCGCTGTGGCCGAGGGTGACGTGCCCAAGCTCAAGGATTCGCTCATGCGCTTTGCCGTGACGCGCGGCGATTCGGCCGAGCTTGACCATTCGGCCTTTTTGTCCGACTTGGACTTTATTGTTGCCGACTTTGCCGGGCTCGACCTTAAAGACCTGGATATCGGCGAGTTTTTGACCTCGCTGTTAAACCTCGCGCGTAAGAATGACGTTGAGCTGCCGAGCGTGGTAACGATGTTCGCGCGCGGCATGGTGACGCTCGAGGGTTTGCTGACCGAGTATATGCCCAACGTCAACATGATCCAGATTATCCAGACGCACATCAAAAACGAGAAGAGCGCCTATGCGCGCGCGCGTGATATGGGACGCGATCTTGCCGCGAGCAGCTATCGCGCGGCAAAAGGCTCGCTTGAGGCAGCCGAGTATCTGGGCTTGGCTTCGCGCATGCTCACGCGCGGCCAGCTTAAGGTGAACACGCAGATCATGAGCAGCGATAAGGCGCTGCGACAGCTAGGTGGGATTATCGACCGCATGTCGATGGCTATCGTTATCGCCGGTCTGTTTATCGGTTCGTCGGTGGTGTACTACGCGCGCATCGAGCCGGTTGTGTTTGGTATCCCAGTCATTGGCTTTATGGGCTACGTGAGCGCGCTGGTGCTGGCGCTTATGCTGGGTCGCAATATCTGGCTCAACAGCCACGGCGGCAAGCACTAGAGGCTGCGACCGTCACCGCATTCTCCTATCGCAAACAATAGCTTTTACCTTGGGCTTCGCCTGCGTGCGAGGCCCTTTTGCGTGATAGCATATTGACGGTTTTAATCGATGGCCTAGATGGTGGTGCGGAGACGCACGAATGCGCGGTTTTCCTGCGCGTTTGGGAGAATCGGGGTGCAAGTCCCCGGCTGTACCAGTAACCGTAATTCCTCTTGGCTCGGGATGTTCGCGTCGCAGATCGGACGGCGCGCCCGAGTCGTTAAGGTTAAGTCGGATCGCCTCCCATCTTGCATGCGGCTGCGGCGTATGCCGCCGGTGTGCATAGGGCTCTGGAGGAAAGGGGGACCCCGATGGGGGAACTCGAGCGCAACATGCGCGATGACGTGGGGCAGCTTCAAGGCAACGCTCCAAGTACAGACAGTAGGAGACAAATGGATATGTTTGAGGACGAGTGCCAGCGTGCCTCGCTTCGTCGCCGTGGCGTAATCGCGCGCGGCGTGGCAAAGCGCTGCCTGGTGGCATTCCTGGCCTTCGCGATGGCCTTTGGCACCACGCCGGCTCAGCTGTGGGCCGAGGGCGCTGAGGGCATTGCCGAGGCTGTGGCTCAGGCTGCTACGCCGGGCGAGGACGCAGCGCTTGCGGGCGGTGCCGCTGAGCAGAGCGGCGCCGAGGTTTCGGATTCTGGGAGCGCGTCTGCAACTAGTGTCGCCACAACTGAGGCGGCAACTGGCGACGAAGGCTCGGCGACGGGGGAGAGTCCTGCCACGAGCGAGCAGTCTTCGACGGCATCCGCTGGCCAAGCAGGATCTGCCGCCGCGGCTGCCATCCAGACAGAGAGCCCGACAGAAACCGGCGATGTCGCCAAGAAGCAGGTCGAGGTCTCGTTCTCGATTATCGGCACCGATGCCGACGGCAAGGCTCAGACCTGGGTGGCACCTACGCAGCTCAAGCTCGACGAGGGCGCGACGGCTGCGGATGCCTTCATTAAGCTGCAGGAGAAGACGGGCTTCAAGGCGAAGTACGAACCGAACACGGCATACGGTTTCTACCTCGAAAGCATCACATCCCCGAGCGATGGTCGCACGCTTGCCTACGATCCGACGACTTATGCCTTCTGGCAGCTGTTCGTCGACGGCGCGTCTTCCTCGGTTGGCGCGAGCAGCGTCAAGCTCACCCAGGGGCAGAAGATTGAGTTTGCCTATACGGCTGGTAGCTCGTCCCCTGTCGTTAAAGACCAAGTTGCCGCAAATGTGACCGTCATTGGTCGCGATGCCCAGGGCAAGACTCAGACTTGGGTCGATAATACGCAGTATGTGGTGACGTCCGGTTCGAGCGCGCTTGATCTTACGAAGGTCGCACTCGAGGCGAACGACATTGACGCCGTTGCTGCGGGCTCCTTCATTCTGAGCCTTAAGTACAACGGTGTTGAGCTGGGTACGCCCCAAGATTATTCGACCTATTGGCAGCTGTTCATCAACGGCAAGTCGAGTGACTATACGGCGGACAATGTCACCATCCATGCCGGCGATACCGTCACGTGGTTCTACGGTGGCTGGGGCGACCAGTTGCCGTCCGATTCTGTCCATGCTTCTGTTCAGGTTCTCGGTAAGGACAAGGACGGCAAGCAGCAGGTTTGGGCTTCGACGGGTCAGACGAGTCTCAAGGCAGGCTCCACTGCCAAGGATCTCCTTGAGCAGGTCGGCCTTACTCTCGATGCTGGCGAATCGTCTTGGGGCTGGTTCCTCAACGGCATTTATTCGCCCTTCGATGGTAAGTCCTATTGTGGCTATGATGCTGCGACCAATAGCTATTGGCGCTTCTACGTAAATGGCAAGTTCGCCGACGTTGGCGCCGGTGCCTACAAGCTCCAGGAGGGTGACGCCGTCACCTTTATGTATGGTGCTGACGTCGATGCCCTCCCCGGTCAGGTGCTTGGATCCGCCGATGTTATCGGTCCCGATGTCAACGGGAACAATACGCGTTGGGGCACGGCAAGCAATGTTTCTCTGCCCGAAGGCTCCACGGCCCAGAACCTTATTGAGGCAGTTCTGAAGGCCAAGGGCGTTGCGTACAACGGCTCCCAGAGTGGTGAGTACTGGTTCCTGAATTCCATTACTTCGCCGTTCGATCACAAGCCGTATGGTTGGGATGCTGCGACCAATAAATATTGGCATCTGTATATCAACGGAGAGCCCTCCTTACTCTGCGCCAATCAGATTACGCTCCAGAGCGGCGATAAGGTCACGCTTGCCTATACCACCGATAATTCGCCCATGCCCGATCCCGACAAGATTGTCGTGGACCCGAGTGCGACGACTCCTGATTGGGATGCCGAGTGGGCCGGCTACGGCAACAGCGGCAACGGTTCGACCGTAACGGATGCCAAGACGCCTGCGCAGGCCGCCGGTCTTAAGTGGGCCTTCGATTGGAAGGCCGAGTCTGGCCAGCAGTATGCCAACTGTAGCGAGCCTGTCATTGCTAACGGCTTTGTGTACATCGCGACCGAGAACGAGCTCATTAAGATCGATTCGTCCACGGGCAAAAAGGTTGCCTCTGCGCCGCTTGCCTCCAAGGTGAGCTATACCTCTCGTCCGATCTATACCAATGGCCTTATCATCGTTCCGCTCAACGGCGGTGCGGTCCAGGCGATTACTGCAGACAAGCTGATCTGCAAGTGGCTGACGCCTGGTTTGACGGACTTGACGCAGAGCTCCTGCACCGTCGTTTCGGACGGCGAGTACGTCTATGTAGGCTCGGTCGATATTTCGTATGACGAGAATTACAACGCGACCTACGGCAACGGCTCCTTTGCGCGCATTAAGATTGCCACGGGCGAAGTTTCTTGGCAGAACATCGACCCTGCCGAGGGCTATTACTGGACTGGTGCGGCTTTGACGGATAAGTATGCCATCGTTCCTACGAGCGCGGGTACGCTTAAGTGCATTGATAAGACGACGGGCGATGTCGTTTCGACCATGAAGCTCGGCGCTCTCGCGAACGCCGACTGTGTCGCCGATCCGTCCAATGGTTCGACCTTCTATCAGATGACGCACGATGGAAAGCTCCATGTGATTTCGCTTTCGGCGAAGGGCGTACTGAGCGAGCAGAAGACGGTTGATCTGGGTCTTACTAATAACATGAGCGCACCGGCGGTGGCTGGCGAAAACTTGATTGTCGGCGGACAGACGGCTACTGGCTCTGCTCTGGCTCTCTATAATCTGAAGACCGGTAAGACCACGATGGTCACCGCTGCTGACGGTAAAGAACTTCCGGCCGGATTTAACGGTATTGCTGCTACTCCGCTGGTGAGTGTTCAGGGTGGCAAGACCTATGTGTACTTCACCGTTAACAGCGCGGATAGCAAGGATTACGTCAACTACTCTGCTGGTGGTGGCGTGTATCGCTATACGCTCGGTGATGCAGAGGCGACGCAGATTTATGATGCGGCTGGCCATTACCAGCACTGTGACTCTCCGGTCATTGCCGATGCATCTGGCAACCTGTACTACATCAATGACTCGGGCACGCTGTTCAAGCTTGGGGCCGTTGAGTCTTGGACGGTTGTCTTTAATTCCAACGGCGGGTCTGCTTGCAATACTAAGTTTGTTGCTACGGCCGATGGCAAGCTGGTCAAGCCAGCCGATCCGACGCGCGATGGCTACACTTTCGGCGGTTGGTATACCGATGAGACTTGCGCGCAGGCGTATGACTTCAGTACGCCGGTGACGGCCGACCTGACGTTGTATGCCAAGTGGACCAAGAATGCCGTTAACCCTGGCGGTAATGGCGGTTCTGGCGCTAATGGTGGCAACGGTGGCGTTGGTTCGAATGGCGGCGGCGGTTCTAGTACCGGTACTGGTTCCGGCACTGGCGCTGGCGCTGGCGCTGGTTCTGGCTCCGGCTCGAAGGGCGGCGTTATTGCCCCGGGCCAGAAGCCGGTGACCAAGACGACGGTGTCGACCAAGACCGAGACCAGGGACAACAAGTCCGACAAGAAGGACTCCGATAAGTCCGATAAGAAGGACGAGAAGAAGTCTGACAAGAAGTCTGACAGGAAGGACGGCACGTCCGACAAGAAGTCCGATTCCAAGTCCGATACGGGTGCTGTTTCCACGACCACTGCTAAGAAGTCCTCTAGTGCTTCCGAGCAGGAGACTGGCACCAATCCGCTCGCCATCGTTGGCATCGCCGCCGGCGTGATTGGCCTCGCGCTCATCGCCGTCTTCGTGCTGACCAAGCGCGGCAAGGGTGACGGTAATGCCCGATAAGCCCAAGGAGACCAGCGGGCAACAGCCCGACTCCTCGTTTATCCAGCTCGATGATCCAAAGCAAAAGGGCGCCGCTTCGGCGGCGTCCACCTCTCGTCGCAAGGCGCTCCTCGGCGTTCTGACTGCTGCATGCACCATTCTGATCGTCGTCTCGCTGGGTTTCGTCCATCCTTCCACAAGCGGTGCCTGGTCCATCGACTGGATCATTCAGACCGTGACGGGGGAGAGCGTCGTCACCAAGGACACCAAGGCGTCTGGCTCGACTACGACTTCGGGCGAGGCCAGTTCCAAGGATTCCAAGTCATCGAATGACGCAAAAGATGAGTCCAAGGGTTCGAACGACGACAAGGACGATTCCGAGTCTTCAAACAAGGAATCGGACAAAAACTCGGATAACAAGAAGTCCGAGGACCGGGGCGGCAAGAAGTCTGGCGATAAATCCGCTGCCCAAAATACGGGAGCCAGTGATACCTCCAATGCGTCTGGCGGTGCTTCTTCGGGCGGTGGCCAGTCGTCTGATGGAGCCTCATCCTCTAATGGTGGAAACGCCTCCTCGGGCAGCCAAAGCGGCTCACAGGAGTCCAACTACGTTACGGTGACGGTTTCGGTCACATCGAGCGCCGTGGGCAATCCTGTGTCCTCTGGTGGCACCTTTACCTTTAACGAAGGCGCTACCGTCTACGATGCCCTGTGCGCGCTGGGCCTTTCTGTCAACGCACATGGCTCGTCGTACGGTACGTATGTCTCCGCGATTGGTGGTTTGGCCGAGAAACAGTACGGCGGCACGAGCGGCTGGATGTACTCCGTCAACGGCACAACGCCCATGACGGCCTGCAGTAACTACGTTCTCTCCAATGGCGACAACGTTGTTTGGTATTACGTAACGGGCTAGAGGCCTCGACATAGCGCGCCAGACGGGCGGTTCGGACCAACATCCGGACCGCCCGTTTTTCATGCGAATGGGACTGGGTCGTCGGGTCTCTCTGCAAACAAAAAAACCGGTTGGAACGGGAATTCCAACCGGTTATACATTCAAGCAAATAGTGAATCGACTATGACCGTGCGCCCTCGAGGAAGAAGCGGCGGCTGAAGTAGTTGTACCAGGTGACGAGGAACGTGGCGATGGCCTTCATGGCCTGGTAGCCGATGCTCAAAAACGTGACGCCCACAAACATGTACAGGTCGTTGAGGCCCAGGCCGATCACCGACAGGATGGTGAAGATCGTGAACTCGCGCTTGCGGCTCATGCCTTCGCGGTGGTCGAACACGTACTTCATGCTGAGCCAGTAGTTGACCACGACGGACGTGATAAACGAAACCGTGGTGCTCATCAAAAAGTCGAGGTGGAACAGCTCGACGAGCGCAATGAGCATGCCCCAGTCGATGCCAAAGGAGATAAGACCCACGACAGCAAACTTGAGGAACTGCTTGGTATGAGGTTGTGCCAGCGCCTTGCGCACGTAATCACATCCAATGCGTTGATGAATCGAGCAGAGGATACTTTAGAGCTTTTACAAGGGAAACGTAAGGTCTTTGCCAAGAACTATATGAACTCGCCAAATTTTCAAGAGCTAATCCGCAAACGTTGAAAATTTGCCCGTAAACGAGCGACACCCACGGACGATACTGCGCTGAGTGCGCGTCGTCCGTGGGCGCCGTAATGCTGCAGGGGTTTCGAGCTATTTTGTCTCGTCGCCCTCCAGGAAGATTTTTCGGGTCACAAAGTTGTAGACCATGACAAGCGCGGTGGCGCAGATCTTGGCGATATTGGCCTCGAGTCCCAGGCCGGCGTTGAGCGCCAGCACGATGCCGTCGTTGAGCACCAAACCGATCACGGACAGCACGACAAAGATGATGAACTCGCGGCGGCGGCTCATGCCTTCCTTGTGCGCAAACACGTACTTCATGCTTGCGAGGTAGTTAAAGATGAGTGAGATGATAAAGCCGCTGGTGTTGGCGATTAGGATGTTGAGGCCCAGACCGTAGTGAAGCAGATTCATAATGCCAAAGTCGATAACCGTGGCAATGACACCGACGACGCCAAATTTCATGATCTGCGCAAGGAGCTTTTGCATGGTACCTGCCTTAAGCTGGCGCCGAAGCGCCGCGGGGATGACTAACTCAGCAAGTTTAGCCAATCCCCGCGGGTGGTGCTAGGCGCGCTCCTCGATAGCACCGTTTCTATATGCATCGAGCAGCTGGCGCAGGTCCTGGATTTGGCTGCGGATCTTGGCGCCAGTATCGGTGTCGCTCACCATGCGGCGACGGTCCGCTTGGTCAAAACGGTTGGTCTCGCTTTCGATGTCCACGTTGCGCGTGAGTGCCTCGGCAACCGTCGTAAAGGCCCGGTGCGACTTGAGGCGGCAGCCGCGCGAGCTCGAGATAAGCGTATAGCCGGCGATGCCCGTCTTGGGATGGTAAGCGCGGCAGAAGCCGCCATCGATGACCAGCAGCTTGCCCTCGGCGCGGATGGGCTGCTCGCCCTTGGTGGTTTTAACGGGCGTGTGGCCGTTGATGATGTGGCCGGTCGGCGAGCATGCCATGGGCGCGACGCCAAACTCGCGCATGATATCATCGCAGACCGAGGGCGACTTGGTAAGCGTAAAGTACGGGTCCATCGGCTCGACCCAGGTGCTCTTATCGGCGATATAGGCGCGCTCAAAGGTACGCACCAGGCGTCCGCTGGCGGGTGAATTGAAGCCAATCCACAGGTACCACATCCAGTCGAGGGCATCGCGGTCGCCCACGCGCCACGCGCGGCGGGCGATGTGGTCGCAAAAATCGAGATAATCACGGCCAGCGTGCCAGGTGCCCAGGCAGTTCATGCTGCTAAAGGTGCCGTCCTCGTTGAGCGGCACGCAGCCATGGAAGAGCAGGTTGCCGTTGGCGACCTTGTACATCGAGCCGTGGGAATAGAGGAAATCGATATGGCGATGCAGGTGATCGGCGGTGACAAACTCGGACACGAGCTTGTCGATGATGTGCTGCTCCTGAGACGTGAGCGTATAGGGGTCCGCCGGGTCGACGGTGGGGAAGTCGTTGGTCGTGAGCGGCCACACGCTGCCGTCGGCGAGCGTGACCGTGCCGGTGTCGTGGTCGATCTTGTCGAGTAACAGGCGGTCGGTCATATCGAACTCGGGGTGGCGCTGGATAATCTGGCCCTCGAGCTTAAAGAGCAGCACGTTGATGGCCTTGATCAGCGGGGTGATGGACTCACCGGCGGTGTAGGTGGCATCGGCAAAGGCGACAAGCTCACGCAGCGAGATGCCGTAGTCGTTCTCCAGGATCTCGTAGTTGTCGTAGCGTAGGTTGTTGCGCAACACCGTGGCGATGCAGGCGGGCTCACCGGTCGCAGCGCCCATCCACAGCAGGTCGTGGTTGCCCCACTGGATGTCGAGCGAATGGTAGGTGAGCAGACGGTCCATAATCTTGGCCGCGCCGCCGCCGCGGTCGAAGATGTCGCCCACCAGGTGCAGGTGGTCGACGGCCAGGCGCTTGATGAGCGAGGCGAGCGACTCGATAAAGTCGTCGGCGCTGGCGGTCTCCAGGATGGACTCCACGATGCGCTCGTGATAGCGCACGCGATAGTTGTTCTCGTCCGGGTGCGTGTGCAACAACTCGTCGATGATATAGGCGTAGTCGCGCGGGATGGCCTTACGCACCTTGGAGCGCGTGTAGCGGCTTGAAAGCGAGCGAGCGACCATGATGAGCTGGTCAAGCATCGTCTTGTACCAAGTTGGCGAGTCCTCGCGCTGGCTGCGGACCAGGTCGATCTTCTCGCGCGGGTAGTAGATGAGCGTGCACAGCTCGCCCTTTTCGTCAAAGGAGAGCGTGTCGCCAAAAATTTCGTCGACATGCTCGCGCACGACGCCCGAGCAGTTGTTGAGGATGTGCATAAAGGCTTCGTACTCGCCATGCACGTCGCTCATAAAATGCTCGGTGCCCTTGGGTAGGTTGAGGATGGCCGAGAGGTTGATAATTTCGGTAAACGCGGATTGTTCGGTGGGGAACTGTCTCGACAGCAGGCGCAGATACTTGAAGTCTTGCGGGTTGCGATCGAATGCGACCATGAAACACCTTCCGATGGGGCTGGTAAAACTGATAAACAGCGTCAAACGTTTATCAGTATGCGCCGCTTTTGTTTCGATTTTGCGCCGGCGGCTGAATTGTCGGCTGAACGGTTTGGTAAATCGATTTAGTTGAGGTGGATATGGCGGTTGAGTGGAGACGACAGAAGGTGTTTTCTCAGATATTTATGCGTGGGGCCGGTGGAGACGATGGTGGTAAAGATGTTCGCTATTTTTGGTTCGATTTGGTAAATAGTGGACATATGTACCGTATGTAGGCTCACTGTGCGATAATTTGCGCAGCAATGAGTAAGGAGCCTCATATGAGTGATTTTGTCCTGACCTGTGAATCCGCCGCCGACCGAACCCGTGAGTTCTTTGCGTCGCGCAATATCCCTGTCGTGTGTTTTCATTACGAGATCGACGATGTTGTCCATACGGACGATCTGTATCAGTCGATTACGCCGGACAAGTTTTTTGCCCAGATTGCCGCGGGCGCCATGCCCAAGACGTCTCAGGTGAGCGTGGGTGAGTACAAGGAGTTTTGGGAGCCGTTTGTTGCCGAGGGTAAAGACGTGCTGCACCTGGCGTTGTCGTCGGGTATTTCGGGCACGTATGGATCGGCCTGCGTTGCGGCGCAGATGCTCGCGGATCGCTATCCCCAGGGCGGCAAGGTGCGCGTCATCGATTCGCTGGCGGCGTCTTCGGGCTTTGGCCTGTTGCTGGAATATGCCGCCGACGTGCGCGATAGCGGGGCTTCACTCGACGAGACGGCTGCCTGGATCGAGGAGCACAAACTCAACCTGCACCACTGGTTCTTCTCGACCGATCTGTCGAGCTATCTACGAGGCGGTCGCATTTCGGCTGCGAGTGCGATCATCGGCACGGCGCTTAAGATTTGCCCGCTTATGACGGTCGATTGCGACGGCAAGCTGTCGCCACGTGAGAAGATTCGCACTAAGAAGCGCGCGATTTCCGAGATGGCCAAGACCATGATGGCACACGTGCAGGACGGTGCGGATTATTCGGGTAAGTGCATCATGTCGCACTCGGCGTGCCGCGAGGATGCCGAGGCAGTTGCGGCGCTGATTGAGGAACAGGTTCCGCAGCTTAAAGGCAAGATTGAGATCAATGACATCGGTACTCTGATTGGCTCGCATACCGGACCTGGTACGGTGGCGCTCTTCTTTATGGGCGACAAGCGCGTGGATTAATTTGCCCCATCACGTCGCTGCATGATTGCTCAAACGATAACGGCCCGCCTCACGTTTTGAACTGCGCCCCAAATCTTGGACGCCCTAAATAGCGACTAGGCCGCAAGGGCCTGATTCCGGTACTCCTCCGGGGTCAGGCCCTTCAATCTTACCTGCCTCCGGCTCGTGTTCCAGT
>CABUUK010000031.1 GCA_902494765.1 uncultured Collinsella sp. | reverse complement strand
GGTCGGCCCCATGCCGTCCTCCGTCGCCAGGAGGAAGAGCTCGACCTTCTCCCTGCTGTACATGCGAACCTCCAGTCCGGACCGCTTCACGGTCCAACTTTCTGTCCGCACCCCCAAACAATCCCTATTTCACCGCAACTGCGTTGGGGATGTGGGCGTTGGGCGGCTGTCTTCGGGCCGGCTAGTCCTGGGCTTTGATACTCGGCAGGAGAATCTGGGCGAGGTAGTCGGTCTCGAGTTTGGTCGCGGCGTCGGCCTTGCCGTCTTTGCCGACCAGGTCGTTCTTAATCTGGCTGTACGTGTAGCGGTTGCCGGTCGTGAGCTCCACGAGTTCAATCGCCGTATCCATGGGGTAGGTCGACACGGGATCCTGCGTACGACCGTTGATGGTCTGCGGAATCACATATGGATAGACGGGCCCGCTGACGTAGACGGTGTAGCCGTTGCCCAGACTGACCGTGCCCAAAACCGTATCGCCGTCATCGGGCGTAAAAGTCTCGCCGTCGCGCACCGCGACAAGGGTCACGAGCGGCGTGTTGGTGTCGCCGTCTAGATAAATGCACAGCGTGCTGCCGTTTTGCCAGGTCGCGACCTTGCCGTACCACTCAACCGGAATATCGAGCTGATACAGATTCGTCGCCTTGTGCCGAGCGTCGGCATCGCGGGCGGACTGCGCCTCGCTTGCGCTCACGGCATTGACGGCGGCGTCGCGCCGCGCGGTTGCCGCCTGCTGGAGCACCTTGGCGGTGGCGGCGGAGCTCGCGCCTCCCTCCTCGGCATATTTGGCGGCGGCATCGATCTGGTCGTCGGTCACCGTGTCGGCCGAAGGCACCTTGAGCTTAAAAGTGGCCTGGTCGCGCAAATCCTGGCCGTCGGCCTTCACCGTGATCTGCGCCTTGGTGGTCGGAACGGTATAGATAGTGCCGTCGGCCGCGATGGGGGAGGCGGCGATGGAGAGCGTGTAATCGCCGGGCAGCAGCTTAATGCCGCGACCGTGTTCGTCTACATAGAGCGTCTCGCTCACGGAAGAACCGTCGGAATCCTGGCCACTCACTTGTACGGGAATCTTGGAGCCGGTGGAACAGTCGAGGCCCGCGGCATGTACGCCAATCTGCACCGACATCATCGTGTGGGCATTGGCGGCGGCGATGGCAGCCTGCTCTTGCTGATATCCGTTCCAGGCAGCATAGCCTGCACCGCCGGCGACGAGCGCGGCGGCCACGATACCGGCGACCATCAGATTGCGGCGCTTGGGCGACATCTTGCGATGACGAACCTCGGCCTCGCGTGCCGAGGGAACGGACGGCAGGGGAATATCGCCCATGGCGATGGTCTCGTCCACGGCAGGCGCAGAGCCTAAGCCAGGAAGCTCGCGGGTCAGCGAATCCTCGGCCGGCAAGCTGTCGAGCAAGATGGTTTCCTCGCCCGTGTCGGATTCGGGCTGGTTGTCGGCCTCGCTTTCGGTGTCTTCGTGACCTGCCTCATCTTCGGCAGGCTCAACGTCGCCTGCATCCTGATCATCGGGCTGTGCCTCGATTTCCGGTTCATCCTGCACATCAACGCTCGAATCGTCAAACGCAACATCGTCAAGCGAAATCCGGTCTAGGCTCTCCAGGGCCTCGGCACACGCTTCTGCATCTTGGGCCGCATCCTCTTGGCCCATCGTCTCATCTTTCATATATCCCCCAAGCTCAATATCGGCTCAACACTGTACCCAAAAATGGAGCCATATAAAGCGCGTATGAAATATAAGATTTGATTTAACCTGAGCGCATCGTTCGGCCGCATCCTCGCGGCAGCAAAAGGCCCCCGGAACGCGAACGAATCACATTCCGGGGGCTCTGCAATGCGTTGAGTTGCGCGGAGCCGGCTATGCTGCTTCGCGCTCAAGCGATGTTTGCGTCAGGCGCGTTACTCGGCGTGCGCGTAATCGACCTTGGCGCGGCGAGCAGTAGCCTTCTCCCAATCGCTGGTGCCCTCAAAGACATCCTGCTTGTAGGGATTGCGGCCGAGCTTCTTGGCACGGTAGGCGATGTAGATGATTGCGGCGACGTTGGCGATCAGTGCGGCGATCGAGACCGCGGTAGCGGCGCCGGGGTCGAGCGTGGAGTGGGTCACAAAGATGGACTCCTCCTGGAAGTACGGGAACACCTGGGCAAACATGCACCAAATGGCCAGCGTGAAGGCGCGGTTCTGGATCCAGCCGCCCTTGTTCCAGATAAAGGCGGCGACGGTGGGCGCCAACAGCAGCGCAAAGCCGCAGAACCAGGAGTGGGTGGGCAGGCAGTTGTAGGTGTAGCAGAAGTTCCAGATATCGTAGGCGATGATGTAGACCCAGGTCATGTCGGGCCACAGCATGTCGGTCTTGTCCTCGGAGGCGTAGACGCTCCACCAGCCGGTCATGCAGAAGATGTTGATGAGACCGGCGATGCCGTTGAACACGTTGTTCCAGCCGGCAAGCTGCGTGGCACCCTCGGAGGTGACCCAGGTGGACTGGCCCAGGACAAAGAAGTGATAGGCGCTCTCGAAGTCGGACACGACGGCGATCATGATGTTGATGGCGACGATCACAAACGGCCATGCACGGAACCAATGCGCCTTGCCGATCTTGCCCCACTGGTACTTAATGGCAATGAAGCCCCAGCAACCGGCCAGCGCCGCGTACACCTTGGCGTAGTGGAACCAGCTGTTCTGGTACACGTGGGTGGGGTTGGTGAGCGCCCACTCGGCACCCTGCGAAACGCCCACGGCGATGGCGACGCAGTAGATGGTCATGGCCAGCGGAGCCACGCCAAAGATGATTGCCGCGCCCAGCTTGGTGCGGCGGCCGACCTCATTGAGCACGATCAGGCCAATAAAGACCATGGCCCAGCCGGCCCAGTGGATAAGGGTATCGCTACCCCAAACATCGAACAGCATGCTGCTCTCCTTTCACACGCCCGCGGCCCCTCTTCCGATCGCGGGCAGTTTGGCCAAATGTCGTCAGTTCTGGGGCTTGCGCTCCGGATACTTGGCGGTATAGCCCTCGATGTGGAGTGTCGAGGCGATGATTTCCTTGACCGTCTCGTCGGGCACATCGGGGTGCGTGCGGATATACATCAACAACCCCATGATGAGGGTGTAGAACGTCTCGTAGACATGGTCGATGCGTAGCTCATGATGGGTGACAAAATCCACCACGGTGGTGTCGCAGATATACTGCGCCACGCGCTGGACCACGTTGTGCAAAAAACCGCCGTAGAGCGCGCCACTGCTTGAGGTGAGCGTACTCGGCAGCTCGTGGCCGCTGGCGACCAGACGCTTAAAGAGCGGGGCGACGGTGTCGAGCGCGCCCTCGATATCGCCAACGGTGCGGCTGGCATTCCACTGCTCGAGCTCGGAGATAAAACCGTCGATTGCCTCGTCCATGACGGCGGTGACGGCGGCGTCCATGTCGGCGAAGTAATGGTAGAACAATGAACGCGTGCAGCCGGCTCGCTTGGTCACGGCCGATACCGATAGGTGGGACACGCCTAGCTCGGAGCTTACGGTGCGCACGGCATCGAGGATCTCGCGACGGCGTTCGTCGCCCGTCAGGCGCTTTGCCGCGCTATCGGATGCGGGGACGGCATCGACCACAGAGGTACCTGCTGTGTTGTTGCCCATGTTTTGCCGCCTTTCATCCTCTTTTGCCTGACCGTTCGCCTAACAGTCTTGAATATTGTTGACGGTTCGTCAATACTATTTTTGACACAATGTCAACAATGGCGGGTGAACGGCATGGGGCATGCCCGGCCTGCAAAAAAAGAGGGGCGCTGCGGCCTCGTCGGGCTGTGGCAAGAGAAGGGACAACCATGATTCTCAACGGACCGGGGATTAGCTACACCGAGCCCGACATCGGTTCGGAGTTCGTGCCGCCGCTGCCGGAGCATCCGCGCGAGGCCATCGTCAAGCTGTGCGAGCACTGCACCAACCGTCTGCTGCATCGCGACGAGCTGTTGGGCTACGAGTACTGGTCGTTTGCCGAGGCCGCGACCGACGAGCAGGCCGAAGTGCTCTGCAAGATGAAGATGCGCCGTCCCTATACGCTGCCCGAGATGGCCAAGCTCACCGGCATGCCCGAGGCCGATATCGAGAAGATGCTCGACGACATGAGCTACACGGGTCTGCTCGAGTACAACTGGGAAAACCCCGAGCGCGCCAAGCAGTGGGTGCTGCCCATGCTGGTGCCGGGCTCTGCCGAGTTCCTCAACATGCGCGTGAGCCAGCTCGAAGAGCACCCGGTCTACGCCAAGTTCTTTGAGCAGGCATCCAAAGGCCCGCTGTCCAAGGCTACGCCGATGGTGCCGCCCGGAGGCGCCGGCATCGGCATGCACGTCATTCCGGTCGAGAAGGCCATCGACGCCGCGAGCACCTCGGTGCCTATTGAGCATATCGAGCACTGGCTCGACAAATATGATGGCAAATATGCCGCTAGCACCTGCAGCTGCCGCGCGAGCCGTCGCGTGATGGGGGAGGGCTGCGCCGACGACCCGGCCGATTGGTGCATCGCCGTGGGCGATATGGCCGACTACGTGGTCGAGACCGACCGCGGCCATTACGTGACGCGCGACGAGGTCTACGACATTCTGCGCCAGGCCGAGGATAACGGCTTTGTGCACCAGATCACCAACATCGACGGCGAGAACAAGATCTTCGCCATCTGCAACTGCAACGTCAACGTGTGCTACGCCCTGCGCACCTCGCAGCTGTTCAACACGCCCAACCTGTCGCGCTCGGCCTATGTCGCCAAGGTCGAGAAGGACAAGTGCGTGGCCTGCGGTCGCTGCGTTGAGGTGTGTCCGGCCGGCGCCGCCAAACTGGGCCAGAAGCTCTGCAGCAAAAAGGCCAGCGGACAGGTGCCCGAGTATCCGCGCCAGGAGCTGCCCGACGCCACCAAATGGGATCACACCAAGTGGTCGCCCAACTACCGCAACGACAACCGCATCGAGACGCATGAGTCCGGCACCGCTCCCTGCAAGACGGCCTGCCCCGCGCACGTTGCCGTTCAGGGCTATTTGAAGCTCGCGGCTCAGGGTCGCTATGACGAGGCCCTAGCACTCATTAAGCGCGAGAACCCGCTGCCCGCTATCTGCGGCCGTGTGTGCAACCGCCGCTGTGAGGATGCCTGTACCCGCGGCCGTGTAGACGCTGCCGTGGCTATCGACGAGGTCAAGAAGTTCATCGCCCAGCGCGATCTGGATGCCGCGACCCGCTATGTCCCACCTGTGGTGACCCCGACGCGTGCCGGCGGCTTCGACCAGAAGATCGCCATCATCGGTGCCGGTCCGGCCGGCCTGTCCTGCGCTTTCTACCTGGCCGAGAAGGGCTACAAGCCCGTCGTGTTCGAGAAGAACGAGCGCCCGGGCGGCATGCTCACCTACGGCATTCCCAGCTTTAAGCTGCAGAAGGATGTCATCGAGGCCGAGGTCGAGATCATTCGCCTGATGGGTGCCGAGTTCCGCTATGGCGTGGAAGTCGGTCGCGACGTGACGCTCGACGAGCTGCGCGCGCAGGGCTTTAAGGCCTTCTACGTTGCCATTGGCTGCCAGGGCGGCCGCCTTGCGGGCATTCCGGGCGAGGGTGCCGAGGACGTGACCGTGGCCGTCGACTTTTTGCGCGAGGTCAACAGTGGCAAGATCGACGCGCTGCCCGGCCGTACCATCGTGGTGGGCGGTGGTAACGTGGCTATCGATGTCGCGCGCAACGCCTGCCGTCTGGGTTCCGAGCACGTTGAGATGTTCTGCCTGGAGAGCGAGGCCCAGATGCCCGCCAGCGAGGAAGAACGTCGCGAGGCCGTTGAGGACGGCGCTCACATCAGCTGCGGATGGGGCCCCAAGGAGATTCACCTGGACGAGGCCGGTCGCGTGTGCGGCATCACCTTCAAGCGCTGCACGCGTGTCTTTGACGACGAGGGCCGTTTTGCGCCCGAGTACGACGAGAACGATCTGCGCCGTGTCGATGCCGATCGTGTCGTTATGTCGATTGGCCAGTCCATCGTGTGGGGCGACCTGCTGGCTGGCTCCAAGGTGGAGCTTGGCCGCGGCCAGGGCGCCCTTGCCGATCCCCAGACCTATCAGACTGCCGAGCCCGACATCTTTGTGGGCGGCGACGTCTATACCGGTCCGAGCTTTGCCATCGATGCCATCGCCGCCGGTCACGAGGCCGCCGTGTCCATCCATCGCTTTGTGCAGCCGGGCTCCACGCTCACCATCGGCCGCAACCAGCGCCGCTACACCGCGCTCGACCGCAACGACGTTGTGCTCGAGAGCTACGACAACGCGAGCCGCGAGGTTGCGCATGTGGACCGCGAACGCGAGAAGGCTGCGCCGTTTAGCGAGTATGTTGAGACCTTTACCGAGGAGCAGGTGCGCGCCGAGACCGCCCGCTGCCTGGGCTGCGGCGCCTCGATTGTCGATCCCAACAAGTGCATCGGCTGCGGCCTGTGCACGACCAAGTGCGCGTTTGACGCCATCCATCTGGATCGCGACCGCCCCGAGTGCTCCACGATGGTCAAATACGAGCAAAAGCTCCCAAGCCTCGGCAAGTACGCGCTCAAGCGCGCCATCAAGATTAAGTTCGGTCGCAAGTAAGTAGCCATAACGGGAACGGCGGAAGAAAAAGTGCATGAATTGGGGATCGTTTACCACATCATTCGCGATGTCGAGAATGTAGCGCGCGCTCATGGCGTGCGTCGCGTTTCGAGCGTGACGTTGCTGCTGGGCGAGGTCTCGGGCGTCGTTCCCGACTTGCTGCTCGACGCTTGGCGCTGGGCGGTAGATAAAAAGCCCATCGCGCAGGGCGCGGAGCTTGTTGTGGAGCCCGTCAAGGCTGTGACGCATTGCGAGGCGTGTAGCTGCGACTACGCGACGGTCGAGCACGGCAAGACCTGTCCCCATTGCGGTAGCGGCGAGACATACCTGCTGCAGGGCCAGGAGGTCATGATCAAGCAGATCGAGACCCCCGACGAGGACCCGGCAGACGCTGTCCCCGACGGTCCTTCCGACGTCCCCGACGCCGTCGACGCCGCCAACCCCCTCCACATCGCCTAGGATTCCCTATAAGTTGCGGTGAAATAGTTCCTAAATTCAGCCTTCTGGCTCTTAAACAAGAACTATTCCACCGCAACTATTTTGAGTGGTTTCATAAATCATAAGTCACGAAAATAGTCAAGCCATGTCTGTTTAAACAAAATAGCGGCAGTACAAGCGCATTCGCGCTTGCCTAAAATCGATATTAATGAACAGCCTGCTTGTATCTGTAAAATGCATGGCTTGATGAGCGACGCCTTGTCGTGTAATGAGTCAAAAAGCAGTAACGTAATCAACTTGTAACAAACCTAGACGTTTAAATAAATAATCCAACCTTTTGCGGATTTAGCTATAATTCCACAAAACAAACAGCTATACTCCTTTCATGTCGTGTAGGAAATACGTAGACAAAAAGGAGGTTATGTGATGGTAAGTATTGTTCTTGCTAGCCACGGGGACTTGGCAGCTGGAATCAAGCAGACGGGCTCGATGGTCTTTGGCGATCAGCCGTCTGTTGCCGTGGTCTCGCTCGAGCCGAGCATGGGGCCCGACGACTTCCGTGCCAAGGTCGAGGAAGCAATCGCTTCCTTCGAAGACCAGGAGCAGGTGCTCTTCCTCGTTGATCTGTGGGGCGGCACGCCGTTCAACCAGATCAGCGGGCTCATCGAGGGCCACGATTCCTGGGCTATCGTCACCGGTGTCAACCTGCCTATGCTCATCGAGGCATATTCGCAGCGCTTTGACGCAAAGAACACTGCACATGCGATCGCAAAACATCTCGTGACTGAGGCTAAGGCTGGCGTGCGTGTCAAGCCCGAGTCTCTGGAGCCCGAGGAGAAGAAGCCGGCTGCGGCCGCCGCTGCTCCTGCAGGCGCCATCCCTCCGGGAACGGTCATCGGCGATGGGCACATCAAGATCGCCCACGTCCGTATCGACACCCGTCTGCTTCATGGTCAGGTGGCCACCACGTGGACCAAGCAGATCAACCCCAACCGCATCATCGTGGTTTCCGACGGCGTTGCTCACGACGAGCTCCGCAAGACCATGATCGAGCAGGCTGCCCCTCCGGGAGTCCATGCCAACGTCGTGCCCATCAAGAAGATGGCCGAGGTCGTCAAGGACACGCGCTTTGGTGACACCAAGGCCATGCTGCTCTTTGAGAACCCGCAGGATCTGCTCAAGGCCATCGAGGCCGGTGTCGACATCAAGGAAGTCAACATCGGTTCCATGGCTCACTCCAAGGGCAAGGTCGTCGTCACCAACGCCGTCGCTATGGGCGATGATGACGTCAAGACTCTCGAGGCCCTCAAGGCCAAGGGCGTCAAGTTCGAGGTCCGCAAGGTTCCTTCGGATTCCTCCGAGGATCTCGACGCCATGTTGAAGAAAGCTAAGGCCGAACTGGCCGCTCAAGCATAGTAAAGGAGGGTCCGATACATGTCTGCAATCACTATTCTGCTTGTTGCGATTGTCGCGTTGCTTGCCGGTATGGAAGGCATTCTGGATGAGTTCCAGTTCCATCAGCCGCTCGTGGCATGCACGCTTATCGGTCTCGTAACCGGTCACCTTCAGGAGGGCATCCTCCTGGGCGGTTCGCTCCAGATGATGGCCCTTGGCTGGGCTAACGTCGGCGCCGCTGTCGCGCCTGACGCCGCTCTGGCCTCGGTCGCTTCTTCGATCATCATGGTGCTCGCCCTCAACGGTGGCGCCACCGATTCGGCCAAGGCCGTTACCACCGCTATCGCCGTCGCCGTCCCGCTGTCGGTCGCTGGTCTGTTCCTGACCATGATCTGCCGTACCATTGCTACCGCTATCGCTCACGCCATGGACGGTTGCGCCGAGAAGGGCGACTTCTCCGGCATCGAGCGCTGGCAGTATGCTGCCATCCTCATGCAGGGCCTTCGTATCGCCATCCCGGCAGTGCTTCTGTGCGTCATCCCGGCCGAGGCCGTTACCAACGCGCTTAACGCTATGCCCGACTGGCTGTCCGGCGGCATGGCTGTCGGCGGCGGCATGGTCGCTTCCGTCGGTTACGCCATGGTCATCAACATGATGGCCACCAAGGAGACCTGGCCGTTCTTCGTCCTCGGCTTTGTCCTTGCTGCCATCCCTCAGCTCACGCTGATCGCCCTTGGTCTCATCGGCATCTCCCTTGCCCTCATCTACCTTGGCCTTAAGGATCTGGCCAAGCAGGGTGGCGGCATGGGCGGTGGCTCCGGCGACCCGCTCGGCGACATTCTGAACGATTACGAGTAGGAGGGGAGTGATACATATGGCAGAGAACAAGATTCAGCTCACCAAGGCTGACCGCAAGAAGGTTTGCTTCCGTCATCAGTTCCTTCAGGGCTCGTGGAACTACGAGCGTATGCAGAACGGCGGCTGGTGCTTCGCAATGATCCCTGCGATCAAGAAGCTCTACACCAGCAAGGATGACCAGATTGCCGCTCTTAAGCGCCACCTGGAGTTCTATAACACCCACCCCTATGTTTCCGCCCCCGTCATTGGCGTTACCCTCGCTCTCGAGGAGGAGCGCGCCAACGGTGCCCCGATTGACGACGTCGCCATTCAGGGCGTCAAGGTCGGTATGATGGGCCCGCTCGCCGGCGTCGGCGACCCCGTCTTCTGGTTCACCCTTCGCCCGATTCTGGGCGCTCTGGGCGCTTCCCTGGCCATGTCCGGCAGCATCGTCGGTCCGCTGCTGTTCTTCTTCGCGTGGAACATCATCCGTTACGCTTTCCTGTGGTACACGCAGGAGTTTGGCTACAAGGTCGGCTCCTCCATCGCCAAGGACCTCTCCGGTGGTCTGATGGGCAAGGTCACCGAGGGCGCTTCCATCTTGGGTATGTTCATCATCGGCGCCCTGGTCGAGCGCTGGGTGTCCATTTCCTTCACCCCGATCGTCTCCACGGTCAAGCAGTCTGCTGGCGCCTTTATCGACTGGGCTAGCCTGCCCTCCGGTTCCGAGGGTATCAAGGAAGCGCTGACGATGTACAACTCCGTCGGTGCTACCGCCCTTGATCAGATGAAGGTCACCACGCTTCAGGCCAACCTCGATCAGCTCATCCCCGGCCTTGCCGCCGTGTGCCTGACCCTGCTGGTCTGCAAGCTCCTCAAGAAGAAGGTCAGCCCGATCGTCATCATCCTGGCTCTCTTCGCCGTCGGCATCATCGGTCGCTTCTGCGGCTTCATGTAAGCACGCTTCGGCTTAAGACCGAGAATTGCTAGGCAAGGGCTTTTGAGCCATTGAAACGGACCGCACCCGGTGGGTACACTGGATGCGGTCCGATTGTTTTATTTGGAGGGCGAGGCGCGCATGGCGCAATCTCAGAACAGCACGGTCGATCTGGCAACGCCGGCAACCTGCCTGATGGGGCTTACCAGCCACGGTAACGTGATGGTGGGCAATAAGGCGTTTGAGTACTATAACGAGCGCAATCCCGAGGATTATATTCAAATCCCGTGGGACGAGGTCGACTATATTGCCGCCGAGGTTTTGCGCGGCACCAAGAAGATCACGCGTTTTGCCATCTTCACCAAGGACAACGGTCACTTTACGTTTTCGACGCGTGACGACAAAGAGACGCTTCGCGCGGTCCGCAAGTACGTCGACGAGAATAAGCTCGTGCGTTCGCCCGACTTTATCGATGTGACGGCCAAGGGCGTCAAGAGCATCCCCTCCGTCATCAAAAACCTCTTCCACAAAGGTAACTAGTCATTAAAGAGCGCCCCCCAAAGTGGGACGCAGTTTCCCATGGGGCTCGATTGGGAAAGTGCATCCCAGTTCGAGCGCCGATTCCGGGATGTAGTTTCCGGAACGGGGTCGTTTGGGAAACCGTGTCCCGTTTCGAGCCGAAATTCTGGGACACAGTTTCCAGCGAGGTCCCATTGGGAAAGTTTGACCCAGAATTTGCCTGGATAGTGGGACACACTTTCCGGAGGGCTGTTCCACCGCAACTTCGAAGAGTGGCTATACGCTGTATTACAACGGCGTAAATCTGCTACACTAGTACAACATGCCTCCGTAGCTCAGGGGATAGAGCACCGCTCTCCTAAAGCGGGTGTCGTGCGTTCGAATCGCACCGGGGGCACCAGAAGAAATTGCAGGTCAGACGGTATAAATCGTCTGACCTGCTTCTGTATAGATAGGGCTAAATAGACGATAGAGGGGTGAAAAAGGGGTGAAAGAAAGTTCTATGATGAAAACAGCTCGCCTACATATTTCACTCCGATATTTCACCCAAATATCCGGTTTTCAACCCTTTCCACAGTCTGCGGGCTTATAAGAAGCCCTCCGCCTATGGAAAGCGTTGAAAACCTAGGGTGACGTTGCTGTGAGAAGGGCGAGTTTCCAACAGCCCCCGGTGTCTCCGGGTTACGCTTGGGACCCTCCGACACCGAGGACCGTTGAAAACTCGCCCTTCTGCTAGGCAGGCATTTTTTCTAAGTAGGCCAGTTGCTTCAGAAGCAGCTGGAGAGTAATTGACATTCCAAATAATTCCATGAAAGTGAAGTCTGGCTCGCCACCGTTTACAGAGGGAAGCATAATTGTCTGGCGTGCCATCCTTGTAGCATTGAACTTGTACAGATAGCCAAACTTGCTCTTTTGCTGCTGGATGGCGACTTTTAGGAAGAGGTAGATAAACTCGTTGCCCTTGTTGTTTTTGACGTGAAAGCGTTTAACGTCATCGGAGAAAATGCACTCATAGGGGTGGTAGAACCCAAGGCAGACTCCATTACCGTTATAGTTCACGCCAAGGACATTGTTGTCGAGCGACGAATTCTTATCAGCCGTAAAACCGGCAATCCCGTTGCTATTGTCGAGCGCCCCAATAAACGGTCGTCTTCCATACTTTCGGTTACGAGATTCCAAGCGCCTCCCGGAACGAATGTCGAATATTTGGCTGATTGAGTACGATTTCCAATCTCTTTCGTGCAGTGAGGAGTGGTCGAACTCGGGGTTATTTACTCTCTCTCTCTCGATGGAGGCGATGCGCTTCATCAGGAATTCGCGGCAGCGCTGGACTTGAATGGCTTCTCGCTCGCGGATGTAATCCTCCATGAACTGCCAATCGGGATTGCTGGACTCATCGATGGGAAGCATTACTCGTAGCAAATTGAGCCGTTTTAGGCTGATCGACCTTCCGTGGCCGAATAGCGTTCGCTGTTTAGAAATAGATGCGGCCACGAATTGCATGGCATATCTTGAGAGGTTTCCGATTGAGTCTCTTGGCCTTAAGTCCGTTACGTGGGTGTCGAGAGCGAACTCCATTGGTTGGTAGTATGCGAGACCCGCTCCGCCATCACCGTCGTTGTTTAGAGTGATGGCGTGGCCACGATGAAGTCTTTCGTTTGGGATAGAGACAAAAGCCTTTACGCCATTGTCGCAGTTGCGAGCGGAAATAAGTGGAACGTCTCCGACCTGAAGAGAGGTCATGTTTTTTTCGGTGCCGCGAGCCGGTTGAAATAAATCCGAGATTTTAAAGGGTGACCAATCCCTGTTATTCAAATCGAGCATCGGGGCCCTCCTCGAAGAGATAGCTACGACCATGAGAAACCATGTCTAGCTGGAATGTTAGATAATCGGCTATTGCCTTCTCGAAATCCTCTTCGGTAGGTATCTCGTCGTTGAAGTAATAGAAGCTGTGCAGCCACTCGTCATCTGGCTTGACGGTCGAGCTGACGCAGAATTTCGATGGGGCGTCTTCGCGGCCGTTCCAAACGTCAAGAAGATGCTGCTTTCTGTCCTTTGCAGAGTCGCCTTCGACCAGGCCGACGTGCGCCCTTACCTCATAACCATCATCCCTAAAGTCGATGAAACGGCATTCCTTTTCAGGGTCATGTGGTTCGCCGGCGGTGAACACGGCTATGACGGGATTCGTTCCGACCCCATAGAATGTATCGGTGTTGCACGTAATAACGCCTTCGAGGGTGTGATGCTTGAGGATGGAGACCTTGAACTCCTTCTCGGCTTTGCTTTTTCCGGTCATGGATGATTGCGGAACGATGACCGCCGCTCTCGCACCTATTGTGAGAGAGTCGAGAAGACGTTCCACAAAAGATAGCTCGTATTGGCTTGGATCCGCTTTGGTTCCTTGGCTGTATGGAGGATTCATCAGCCCGACCGTTGCCCCTTTGAGCTGTATCTGGGCCGGGTTTTGCTTGAGGAAATCGCAGCATTCGAGGTTACTGTTTCCGTCTCGCCTAAGAATCATGTTTGCAGCCGCGACTGCAAACATGTTGCTTTGGAGCTCGATGCCGTGAAGGCGCTTTTTCTTAATGTCTTTGCGTTGCTGCTCGCTGGTTGCAGAAGAAAGCATGCGATGCATGGCGGCGATGAGAAATCCCGCCGTTCCGCATGTTGGGTCAAGCACCGTATCTGTAGGCTTAACATCTACGAGCTCACACATAAGGTCGCAGATGTGCTTTGGTGTGAGTACGATGCCGAGCGTTTGGCCGTCCCCGCCGGAATAGCTCATAAACTCGCCGTAAAAGCGACCTATGAAGTCTTCAGAAGTCTGCTGGTACTTGATGCTTTTGAAAACGTGTTCGTTAAGGAAGTTCGTGTAGTAGTGCAACGGGGTCATCCCTAGGGTGTCATTGACCTCGTTTAAGCGAAAGCTTGTTTGAACAATGCCGAACTCAGCAAGAAGCTTGTTTTTCTTCACATCTGGCCCGACGTTGGAGCGCGTGAGTCTTCCACGAATGGCGTTCATCAGCTTATCGCCGTCGCGCATGCCCTCGGTCTGGTCCCCGGTAAGGGAATCGATTGAGAATCCGCCGTATTCGATTTCATCCAAAGCTAGAAGAATCCCCGCTACCACAAGAGCCTTGTCTTGGTCCTTGATGGAGCCGTAGGTGCGGAGATATTCGTGAAGCTCTGCCGCATCTTTGAGAATTTGTTCGGTGGTCTTCTCGACGTCGGTTGGTTCGTCAAGAACATACCGTGTGTAGTATTCAACGATGTTGCTCGGTGAGAGCCAAGTGAACGATTCGAGGTCTGGGAGCCTCTTGTAGCCTTCTCGGTCATTCACGAACACGGGAGATATGGTGTGATGCTTAGGGTCCCCTGAAACCCCAACGGCGAAGACCTCAGTGAAAGGGCTCTTCTTTGCGATGTGCGAGGCGTAGTGATAGGCACCGTTGACGGCATAATCGGTAACGGCCTCGGTGCTCATGTCGAGGATGTCAGAATCTGTTAGCTTTTCATGTCGGCTCTGGCTCGCCTTATCTTCGATGACAAGAACAAAGCGGCCAATTTTCGAAACGTATTCAGGATAGCCAGCGTTTCCCGTTCCGCGCTTGGATGCGTCCTTGAGGGCGTTGTCGATTTCTTTGATGTTGCTCCCCTGTGATGTGAACTCAATATCACATTCGGTGAGCCTATCGGCAACCCAAAGGTCGAGTGCGGCTTCTTTCCTGGCCATATGAAATCCTTTGATAACGAGCTGGTGCGAATTGAATCGCGACAAAGATATCCAACAGTTTAACCTCCGGCTATAGAGCAAAGGAAAACTACTTCCAATCGGAATTATCGAACGGTAGCGATTCGAGGTTGTCGCGTAGCGATCGGCCTTGAGGCCGATGGGTCCCGCTTATGGGCGGGACCCCCGCGACGCGCAGCGTCGCTCTCGCTGCGGCTCCCTGGCAACGCTCCCCAGGGTCGCGTTTCGTCCGCCTCCGCTCACACCGGCCCTACCCGGCGAACGGCTGCGCTCGATGGCTTCCAGAAGTCGCCATCGCTCCGCCGTGGTCGCCGGGCGGGGCCTCTCGCGCCGGGTCGCCAAGCGCCGTCGTACGACGCTCCCCAGGGTCGTGTCTCCTCGGCGTCGGCTCAGCCGGCGCTCACCCGCCCGGGCTCGCGTTGCCCCTGGCAAGTGGCTCGCTCCGTGCGGGCAAGATATGGATTCCGTTGCACGGAATCATCTTGCCCGCCTGCGGCGGGACGGCGAACCGCTCCGAGGTCGCTCTCACCGAAGGGCAAAAGAAGGGGCCGGGACGCCTGTTGCGTCCCGGCCCAAATGCTCAGTCGTCTCGGCCGTTCTGGTTCTCCAGCGCCCTGCGCTCAAGCTCCCAGAACGCCCGCATCGCCGTCGCTATCCCGCGCAGCGTGAAGCGGACGGCGATGCCAGTCGAGCGGTCGACGGCAAAGCCGAGCCTTCCGCCGTTGACCTTCCTCATGCCCCCGAGAGACTTCGAGGGGAAGCGGTACTGGAGGCTCCCGCCCTTCGACCTGGCGAGCTCGATGCCGTCCCGCCTGAGCCGCCGCTCAAGCTCGCCCATCCGGTCGGGGCAGTCGCGCATGCGCCCGACCTCCTCGATCCGGCGGGCGACCGCGACGCGGACGCGGGCGTTCTCCGAGCGCTCGGCCTGCCCCTTTCGGGCCATGTCGCGCTCTTCCGTGCCGGGTTGCCTCGCGTGGACGCGCGAGTTGGCCTTGCCGCGCTCAAGCTGCCTGAGGCCGTACCTTTCGTCCAGGGTACGGACGGTCTTCACGCGTGATGCCGCCGCCTTTCGGGCGGGGCCCTCGTCGAGCCTTCGGCCGGTTTCCAGATCACTGCGGTTGATGCCGAGGTGCACGGCGTAGCGGTCAGTGGCGTCCACGCGGCAGCGCTCGCGGTGCAGCACCATCACGACCTCCTGGTTGGGGTAGCGCTCGGCCACGTACTCCCTCGCATAGCGCATGCACAGCTCCGGCGTCATCTTCCCGCCGTTGAGGTCGCACTCGTCTGGGAGGAACCCGAGTATCTGGTGCTGCATGTAGGTACACTTGGCACCGGCCTTGCCGGGCCTGTCGTGACCCATGGCCGCCCTCGTGTCCGCCATCTCCTGAAACCAGCGGTCATCGTCGATGATGTTCTGCGTGCCGTGGGCGAGCGCCTTGTCGCGGTCCCAGGAGAGGTAATCCCTGAGTCTCGCGAGGTGCCTCTCGCTGCAGACGCTCGTCTGCTTTATCGCCGTCATGGTCGCCTCCCTAGTCGAGCGAGAGCCCGCTGAATTTGCCGCCCGGCTTGCTCCCGTTCTTCTTCTCCGGCTCGGGCCACTTTGGGCACCAGGTCGAGGTCTCCTCGCGCATCTTCCCAGCAGCTGACTCGTCGAGGCGGCGCTGGTAGGCGCGACGGTTCTCCGCCTCGTGCTCGGGGGTCCCGAGGTCGAAGTGCTCCCTTGTGGGCGTGTTGGTGCAGTCGGTGACGGGGGAGCGGAAGACGCCGGCTCGACATGCGGGCATACCGTTGTCCGCGTGCTTCACGACGATGATCCCGTCCCGGTCCGGGGCCATGCCGCGCCACTCCCAGGGGTGTATCACGTCGTCGGCGCTCTCGCTGTAGGACGTCGAGGATGACGTGCCCGACGCGGCCCTGCCGTTGCTCGTGCCCTGCGTGTGGCGCGTGGTCTTGCCGATGAGCTCGGTGAAGTACCGGCGGTCCTCCTCCTCGGCGAGCTTCATCGCAATCTTGACCCCGCAGTTCGCGAGGATCTTCCTGCGGCCGTCTCTCTCGCCATACTTGTTGAGCTGGGATACGTCCTGCGTCGCTCCGACCCAGAACGTCCCGCACCCGCGCCCGAGACTGAGGAGGGCGGGCAGGCACTCGACGCGGGGCAGGTTGCCCCACTCGTCGCCGAGTATCTGCACGGGGCGGGGGAGCCTGCCGCCGTTCACGTCCGCGACCGCCTGGACCGAAGCCCAGAGCTGCGAGAGGAACATCGCCGCGATACAGTTGTAGGGGGAGCCCTCGTCGAGCACGTGGAGAAAGACGGCGCTCTTCTCCGTGAGTACCGTGTGCGGGTCGATGTCGGAGCCGGAGGTCATCCAGGCGACCGGGGCGGAGGAGAACGGGCGCAGGGCGACCTTGAGCGTCGAGAGGATGCTCCTGAGCTCGTTGCCGCCCGAGGAGACGAACTGCGACGCCCTGCCCTTGGCGGGGTGGCCGCTCGGCAGAGCGCGGAAGACGGCCTTCAGGGGCTCGGACGGGTCGTCTCCTTCGGCCTCGGTGCCGCGGTCCAGGACCTCGCAGACGGTCGCGAGGTGCTTTGATTCCTCGGGACACTCGTCGGACATGGAGACCAGCAGGACCAGGGCCGAGAGCAGGCCCCTGGCCGAGGCGGTCCAGTGCGAGCCCTTGTCTTTCTCGTCGTCCTGCACCACGAGCTCCGCGATGGCGTCCGCCGCCTGCTCGGCCTTCTGGTCGCGTCCCTCGGCATGGAGGTCGAGCACCTGCTTGAGCGGGTTGAACCTCTGTCCCCTATAGGGGTGCTGCGTGTCGAGAAGCAGGACGCGATAGCCGCGACGGGCCAGCTCGTCGCCCGTGAGTTCTATGAGCTCGTTTTTCACGTCGGAGACGATTAGGGTCGCGGGCTCGGATCCGTTGGAAGCGCCGCCGTAGCTGAGCAGGTCGATTGAGGGGAGATAGAGGAAGCGACTCTTACCTGACCCGGTGGCCCCTGACACGAAGGCCATCTTCTTGGGCTCGTAGAGATAGCAGGGTTTGCCGTGATACTTGGTGAACCCATAGACGAACCCACGTGACGAGGGATTCGTCGAGCCGTCCCAGGTCATGGACCCTTTTATGACCTCGCGACCCGTCTTGACGTGGGCGTCGCCGAGCACGCCGCCGTCCTCGGCCCTCGCGTTGAGGGTGGTCGAGTAGGCGATGAGAGCGCAGATGCAAAAGGCGAGGAGGAAGGTCAGCAGGGTTCCGAGCGGGCAAGCAGTGAACGCACCCGTGAGCCACCAGCCGAGGACGGTATCCACGCCGAACGACGACGAAATCGCAGCCGCGCCTAACGGTGTCCCGGCGACGAAATCGTCGACGGGGACGGCGAGGACGGGGCATGCGAGGATCGCTAGGAGAAGAGATGATATGAGCGCTGTGGGCATCTTGGTTTTCATGATCATTCTCGATTCTTGGAGATGAGGTTCGATAGCTGCGAGGCCGTGCTCGATACCAGACGGACGGCCTCCGCGAGCTGTTGGGCCGTCTGCGTATCCACGCCATAGGCGTTTGCGGTGAGAACGGCCTGGTTGAGGTTTCCGCCCTGCTTCTTCATCTGATGAAGAAGCTGCCGCAGCGTCGCCTCGTCGGCGATCCTGACGGGCTTCTCACCGATGAGGAGGGCGGCTTCGCGCATGAACGTCGATGGGGCCATACCAAAAGAGGAGGAGCGCACCGTGATGGCGGCACGCTCCTCCTCGGTCATGCGGACGTTTATATGCGCGGTCTTGGCTTTGCCACGCATGGGCTAGCCCCTGTCGTGGAAGGTGGCGCGCGCACCGTCGAAGTCGAGTCGGGACTCGCCCAGCGTGCCGTAGCGGTTCTTGAGGGCGACGAGCTTGAGGGGCGTGCCGGTTGCGGGAGACTCGTAGGGCCACTCGGGCTTGTCATTGTCATCGGCGAGGTAGAGCACCGAGTCAAAGCCGTACTCGACAGCGGAGGAACCACCGAACATGGCGAGGTTGGGCCTGGCCGACTTCCCGGAATCATAGGACTTGCGAGTGGTCGAGCTCAGTGCGATGACGGGAGAGCCATAGAGGTTCGAGATTTCGCGGAGGCCCTTCACGCATGCTGTGATAGCCAATCGCTCGTCGATGAACTGCTGGTCCGCCGTGACGCCGCAGGCGAGGAGCTGGAGGTAGTCAATGAAGACGATGGGGACCTCGCCGCGCTCGCGTGTTACCAGCCCGACGAGGTTGGAGAGCTCCACGGTGTTGAGCGGGCCGGTGATGCAGAGATTGGGGGCGATCTGGGTGCGATATTTGTCGAGTGCAGCCTCGAAAGTCGTGTGCTTAGGGTGATTCTGGGTCGCGCAGCTGGAGACCTCGGACAACGCGACTTTGCCGTCGCTGAGACGCGCCAGACTCTTCTCGATCAGCTTGTGCGCGGGAAGCTCGGCGGAAACGTAGATTACCGGGTGCCCGTCTGCCGCGAGCTTGTCGGCCTCCTGGAGTGCCAGTGTCGTCTTGCCCTTGCCCGGGGCGGTCCCGATTGCGTAGTTGAGCCCGGGGTAGACACCGCCGAGGATGCTGTTGAGTGCGTCGAGCCCGAAGGAGGCGATGGGTTTGTCTTCCTGAAGGGCGTGGACGTGCTCGTCGAGCACATCAAGCTCGAAGACGAGGGGATTGACGTTCGGGCGCTGCATTACTCGCTCGCCCCCTCTGCCAGCTTGTGGAAGTAGTCGAACAGGTCCTCTTCCATGACGAAGTACTGGTTGGCGATGCTAAAGCAGTGGTGGGTGGACTTCATGAGCTTGATGGCGCTGGATTGTCCGATGCCGGTGAGGATCTGAACGTCCAGGCGGCTCATGATGCGCTTGGTGCCGACATGGCGCAGGTTGATGCCTGCGGAGATGGCGTCGGTCTTGGGGTCATCTGCAAGATGCATGATAAACTCCTTGTTTGGGGCGCTCGGCTCCTCTTCGAGGTTTGGCGACTAAGAGAGGGGAGTCGGGTGCCGTTTTCTATTGCCAGGCGGAGCAGACCGTCTCCAGAAGGTCGCTCCATTTGCGGCGCAGCTCCGGGGTGTCCGGTGGTACGTGCTTGTTGCCGCACTTGTTGGCCGAGATGGTGACGCTCTCTTCAAGCGCGGAAAAAGCATCGGCGAGATAGGCGCATGTCGCGTTCAGGCATCCAATCTCGTCGAAGTACTCAACTGCGAAGCGAACGAGGGCTGCTACGGGCGCTCGATTGAACTCCGTCGAGCACTCGTCCATCAGCGAGCGTCCGTACTTGACTGCACGGGACGTCTCGTAGTCGAGAAGGGGATTCGAGGGGTCGCTCCGGGTCTCGTGTTCCATGTAGTCGAGAACAGACTCGAAGCAACGTCGAAGGTGCGGTATGTCCATTGCACCGGTGTAGAGCGCAGTGCCGCAGCTCCTCTCGTGAATGAGCCTCGCTCCGAACTCGATTATGGGCTTATAGTCCGCTTCGGCGACGGTGCCGATTGCGCCGGTGACGTTCGAACGCAATACGTCCGACACACTCGTGAACAGGCTATCACCGCTGTAGACGTTGAGCATTCTGTCCCTCGCGAACGCGGACGCGGGAAGCACCTTATCGAAGACGAGTCCGATGATGGTTTTCGATTCGTCAGTTGCCCGCAGGTAAGCCTCGTCCGAAACCATCTGCGCGAAGGGGGCCCTGAGATTCTCGGGAATGCGAATTCGCTTCTCAGCTTTCTTTGCCAACGCCACTTATACTCACCTCCTTCCATTCAACTTGCGAATAATGTATCACCGTTCAGTCGATATGGCCCATGCGAATGTCACTAATAGCCCATGATATGGAGAAATAGTGAAGTATCCAGTTGAAATAGCTAATTCTTAGATGAAAGCGATTCAAATACCTCAGCTGCGTTTCGGTCATTTGCCCTGATTGCATGGGTGTAGAAGTTTGCGGTTGTGCTTGCGGACGCATGGCCCATTCTCGCTTGAACGGTCTTTAAGTCGACGTTGCTCGCAACAAGGGCCGTTGCTGCCGTGTGCCTCAGGCCATGGGGAACGAGCCCTGAGTATCCGGTGCCTCGTGTGTGCAGTTTGCCGTTGCGCTTGAACTGGCTTGTCACGTTGGCGTACTCGCCATAGCCGTTGTCGACGCAGAAATCCCTGAACCAGCGTGAATAGTTGTGTCCATCGGGTCGGGTGATACTGACGTGAAGGTTGCCGTTTTCGTCCTTATGCGTGCTGAAGGCGTGAACGAGGGGGTCAGAGTTTCTCTGTCTTAGCCCGCGTTGCTCGAATAGATTGCGCTGCCGCATCTTCCAGTCGTTTAGATACGCGGCCAGCGAAGAGTCTATAGACAGGATTCGCCTGCTCATTTCCGATTTTGGTGCCCTGAGCGTTTTGTCATTGGTGTACTGGCGGATGATTCGGATCTCCATCGCCTCGGGGTCGTAGTCTTCCCAACAGAGCCCCAGGGCCTCGCCTTTCCTGAGTCCTAGGTGGAATATGAGCATGGTGCAGACGGTCATCGGCCCCATGGGTTCGGATAGCAGGCATTTGGTGAATCGGGGCAGTTCGTCGGGTGGGAGGAAGTTACGCACTCTAAGGTCTGGCTTTGGGAGTTTGATGCTGATGCATGGGTTGCGCCCGATTAGCTCATTCTCCAGTGCGTCCTGCATGACCTGTTTGAGCTTGACGTGGATACGACGAATCTCGGCCTCTGTGAATCTTCCGGTTGAGATCGCTTCAGCATACGCCCGTTTGATCTCGTCGGGCCTCAGTGCGCCGAGGGGCATGTCGCCGAACAGCTCGCGTATATGGCGCACGTCATATTCCTCTCTTTGGAAAGAAAGAGGGGAGCCGAAGGAGCTTTCTCGGAGCCGATGGAAATCCTCAGCGTATCCGGAAACAGTGGTCGGCATGTCGCTAGCCGGTTCATAGGTCTCCAGCTCCTTCCGGTAGGCATCGAGCGCATTCGCCACCTCACCGGGCCAGTTCTTCGGGTTTTTGCTCTTGCAATGGATGGTTCTCTTGGGTGTCTTTAGGTATCTGACTCGTTTCCCGTTCTTGCCGGATTCGGGGTCGCGACCGAGAGAGAAGTAGATGCGGAAGGAACCGGGTTTTCCCTTGATCGGTTCGGAAGTGCCTTTGGCTGTGGGTTTGATTCTGGTTTCCATGGGTCTCCAGGGGTGGTGCGTTGGGTTAGCCTCGGGGGCGGGGCTTTGAGGGCCTCGCCCCCGAGGCTAACCCAAAAATTTCACCCCTGCAAGTCAAAATGAAGGGGTGAAGGGGTGTAAAAAGGGTGAAATAGAAAACTAATCAAGAAGAGCAAAAACGGCAGAATAGCTAAATTACCTGCGGAAACAGAGATATTGATGAAAATGAAAAACCGCAGGTAGGGTAATAGCTCATGACCTCCTAAAGCGGGTGTCGACGGTTCGAATCCGCCCGGGGGCACCAGAAGATTATGACGGCGTCGCGAGAGCGGCGCCGTTTCTGGTTTGTGGGGGCCGTCGGCGGATTCGAGCCGTCGACACCCGCGTCACCAATTTCCCGCGGGGGGAGTTTTCGAATCCGCCCGGGGGCACCAGAGGAATATCGAGCCCGGTACCGCTACGGTGCCGGGTTCTTCTGGTTCAATGCCATGTCAAAAACGAAGCGCCCGCTTGCTGGGGAAGCAAGCGGGCGCCTGTGAGCGAATATGTTTGCGGTGAAAGCCGTGATGAGCGGTGGGGTGGCGACTAGTTGGTCGTACCGGAATCGTCACCCGTGCCCGAGCCAGAGCCAGAGCCCGAGCCAGAAAGTGCGACTGTTAGCGTGATCGTGCTGTCGGTGGACTGCTTGCCGGTGGGGGAGACGCCCGTAACGGTGGCATCCTCGTTACCGCTTACGGGATTGCCGTTCTGGTCACAGAAGCCGATGTTATAGAAACCGGCGTTGTTGAGCGCGGTGACGGCGGCGGAGATGCTCTTGCCGTACAGGTTGCCCGGAACACTGGCCTTGCCGGACTTCTTGGCAATGACGACGGTAATCGTGGCGCCGGGCTTCTGCTTGCCACTGGGGTTCCAGCTGATCACGGTGCCCTCGGTAACCGAGTCGTTCTCCTGGTAGCTAACGTCGACGCCAAAGCCTGCCATATCGAGGGCGTTGCGCGCCTGGGCCTCGGTCATGTCGGTCAGATCGGGGACGGACGTGGTATCCGGGCCGCTCGAGACCTTGTACGAGATGGTCGTGCCCTTCGCGACTTCCTTACCGGCTTCGGTGCCCTGCTCAAAGACCTGGCCCTCATCGGCCTCGTTGGCCTCCTCGGAGGCGTTGCCCTTCAGGCCAACGCTTGCCAGTGCGGCTTCTGCTTGGTCCTTGGTCAGGCCGACAAGTTTGGGAACCTCAACCTTTTCGGAGGGCTTGGGGCCCTTGGAGATTACCAGGTTCACCTTGGTGCCCTTGGTCTTCTTGGTGTTGCCGTTGGGCGTCTGCTCGGCGACCTTGCCCTCGTCGACATCGTCGTTGTAGCTTTGGTCGATGGTGCCGACCTCGAGGCCGGCTTCCTTGATCAGCTCGACGGCGGTCTGCTGGTTCTTGCCCAGCACGTCGGGCACGGTGACCTGCTCGCCGCCAAAGAGTCCTGTGGCAAAGGCCACCACGATGCCGATGACGGCAACCGCTGCCACCACGGCGGCGATGATCTTGTTCTTGTTGGATTTGGGCTTTTCGACTTCGTAGGAGCCGGTGGAGCCCGAAACCGAGCTACGGGCGGTATTTTGGCCGCTCACGCCCGAGACGGGACGCACCATGGCGCGCGTCTGATCGGAAAGCTCGCGAGTCTTGGTGGCGCCCAGCTCACCGGGGGCACCGATGATGCGCGTGGGCTCCGAGACGTTGACGGCACGGCCCGACAGGTAGCTGTTGAGCACCTGACGCAGCTCGTCGGCGGTCTGGAAGCGGTTTGCCGGGTCCTTCTCCATGCACTTGAGGATGATGCGCTCAAGGTCGGCGTCGACACCGGAGTTGATCTGGCTCGGCGGAATAGGCAGCTCGTTGACCTGCTTGAGTGCGACCGAGATAGCGTCGTCACCGTCAAAGGGAACGCGGCCGGTGGCGCACTCGTACATCACGACGCCCAGCGAGTAGATATCCGAGGTGGGGCCGAGGTCCTGACCACGGGTCTGCTCGGGGCTGACGTAGTGGGCGGTTCCCAGCACGTTGTTGTCTTGCGTGAGGTGGCTGTTCTTGGCGCGCGCGATGCCAAAGTCCATCACCTTGATGTTGCCGTCGGGCAGCACCATGATGTTCTGCGGCTTAATGTCGCGGTGGATGATCTCGTGCTTGTGGGCGACCGAAAGCGCGGAGCTGATCTGCGAGCCGATCTGGGCGACCTTCTTGGGGTCGAGGGCGCCGTGGCTCTTGATGCCGCTCTTAAGGTCGGTGCCGCGCAGGTACTCCATGACGATGTAATAGGTGTCGCCGTCCTTGCCCCAATCGTAGACGCCCACGATATAGGGGGAGGAGAGGCCGGCTGCTGCCTGGGCCTCCTGCTTAAAGCGTGCAGCGAAGGTCGCGTCGCCAGCATACTGCGGCAGCATGATCTTGACGGCTACCGTGCGGTCGAGAACCTGGTCCTGTGCACGGTAGACGGTCGCCATGCCGCCTGTTCCCACCTTATCCTTGAGGAGGTATCTTCCCCCGAGGACCCTCTGTTCCATTCCTGCTCCTAACATAACTATTCGCTCAACGATGTGTGTAGTACCTACGATGTGGCCGCTGGGGCCGTGTGACGCGTTGCCGCTAACCCTTAGGCCGCGGCGCGCCTCGGGTGTCCGATTCGATCATGGGCATCACGCTCCCTGTGCGGCAAGCGCCGCGGTCAGGACGATACCGGCGATCTTAGCGGCCTTGACGTCATGCTTGTCGAAATCCTCCAAGGCCACCGAGATGGCGACCGTGGGTGAATCGTAAGGTGCAAAGCCAACGAACATCGAGTTGACGTTGGTGCCGCCAATCTCGGCCGAGCCGGTCTTGCCGGCGACCTTGACGCCGGGGATTTGGGCATCGGTGCCGGTGCCGGACTGGACGACGGCAAGCATGGCCTGCTTGACCTGGTCGGCCGTGGCGGAGCTGACGGCCTGACCAAGCGAGCGGGACTGCGTGGTCTTGACCACGGTTCCGTCCGGGGCGAGTACCTGGGCTACAAAGTACGGGTCCATGACCACGCCGCTGTTAGCGATGGCGGCGGCAATCACGGCGTTTTGCATGACGGTGGTCTGCGGGCCGGGCGTATGGTCCATGCCGACAGGCTGGCCGGCGCCGGCCCAGGCGGTCTCCCACTCGGTCATGAGCGACGGGTCGGCCATGATGGAGGCCGCGGAGGTCAGGTCTTGGCCGAGCTTTTGGCCGTAGCCAAAGGCGTTGGCAAACTGTACGAGCGTGTTTGCGCCAACTTCGTTTGCCACCTGGCCAAAGACGACGTTGGAGGACACGGCAAAGGCCTGCTGCAGGCTGATGGTGCCGTAGCTCTCGTTGGCATAGTTGGTGACCGGTGCGTTGCCGATGTCCATGGAGCCGGGCGCCTGGTAGGTGCTGGTAAGGCTGGCGGTACCGGTCTCGAGTGCCGCGGAAAGCGTAACGACCTTAAACGTTGAGCCCGGCGTGTACAGCGCGTCCATGGCGCGATTGTACATGGAGCCGTCCTCGCCGCCGCCCGTCTGCAGCAGGGCATCGATGTTGGTGTTGTCGTAGGTGGGCGAGCTGGCACATGCAAGCACCGCGCCGGTACGCGGGTCGATGACCACTACAGCGCCCTTAAAGCCCTTCAGCGCCTGCTCAGCAGCCGTCTGGATGCGCGAGTCGATGGTGAGCTTGGCGGTGTTGCCCGGCTGGGTCTGGCCCGCGAGCGACGCGATGGCGTTGTTCCAGCTGGAGTAATCCTTAGAGCCGGTGAGCGTGTCGTTCATGACGCTCTCGATGGCGGTGGTGCCATACTGCTGGCTCACATAGCCAACCACGTGCGCTGCCAGGTTACCGTTGGGGTAGGAGCGTACGTAGGTGCCGTCCTCCTGCTGCAGCGACTCGGCCAGCGTCACGCCGTCGGACGTGATGATGGAACCGCGCTGGATGTACTTGGAGCGGGCGATGGTGTGGTTGTTGGTCGGCATGTCCTGATAGTCCTTGGCCTTGATGACCTGGACATAGGTGAGGTTGCCGATAAGGATGGCGAACAGCGCCGTAAAGGCGAGCACCGCGCGGGTTAGACGGTTGGCAAGAGCAACGCGGCCGAGCACACCGGATTCAGGCGTGTCGAGCAGGCGACGGCGCATACGCGAGCCGATGGAATGGCTGCCGCTGCCGTAGGAAGACGAGGTGGCAAAGCGCGTGCCCGTCGGGGCGGCGGCAGATGCGACCTGATCATCGGTGATGGCGGCCATGGTGCCGGTGCCGGTAAGCTCGGCCTCGCGTCCGGTCGCCTCGTCACCGGCGCGCAGCAGGAGCGCGACGATGATAAAGCTCGCCAGCAGAGAGGAGCCGCCCTGGCTCATAAAGGGCAGGGTGACGCCGGTCAGCGGGATCAGGCGGGTTACGCCGCCAACGATCAAGAAGGCCTGGAAGCTGATGGCGGCCGTAAGGCCTGTGGCACTAAAGGCGGCGAGGTCGGATTTAGCGCGGGCAGCCGTGGTGAGGCCACGCACGGCAAAGAGCATAAACAGGATGAGCACGGCGCCGCCGCCCAAAAGGCCCATCTCCTCGCCGATAGCCGAGAAGATAAAGTCGGACTCGACGACAGGGATGTTGTTGGCCATGCCGTTGCCGATGCCAACACCGACCAGACCGCTATCGGCAAGCGAGAAGAGCGACTGGACGATCTGGTAGCCCTGGCCCTGGGCGTCCTTAAACGGATCGAGCCAAACCTGGAAACGCACCTGAACGTGAGACAGGAACTTGTAGGCGCCCACGGCTCCAACGGCTAAGAGCGCAAGGCCGATAACGACATACGAAAAGCGCCCCGTGGCAACGTAGAGCATCAGCAAGAAGATGGTGTAGAACAGCACGGCCGAACCCAGGTCGCGTTCGAAGACGACGACGAGCAGGCACACACCCCACACGGCAAACAGCGGCAGCAGTAGTCGCAGGCGAGGGATCTTAAAGCCCAGGATCTTGCGGTTGGAGATGGAGAGCAGCTCGCGGTTCTCGGCCAGGTACCCAGCTAGGAACAGCACGATAAAGACCTTGGCGAACTCGCCGGGCTGGATGGTAAAGCCCGCGATGCGAATCCACAGCTTGGAGCCCGAGATCGTGGTGCCGATAAAGATAGGCAGCATCAGCAGGATGATGCCGATAATGCCAAAGGTGTACTTGTAGCGCATGACCACGTCGAGGTTTTTGACCAGTGCAAGCGTTCCCACCATGAGCGCCACCGAGACAAACAGGATGATGAGCTGTGAGATGGCGAGAGCGGGGGCGAGACGCGTCACGAACGTGATGCCGATGCCCGAAAGTATAAATACGATGGGCAGGATGGCGGGGTCGGCACCGGGCGCCAAGATGCGCACGGCAATGTGGGCCGCGGCAAAGGCGGCAAAGAGGCCGATCGGTACGGCGAGCGTCTCAAAGGAGATGGCAGCGCCCGCGGTGAGGACGTACATCGCATACAGCAGGATGACGGGGAACGCCGAGGCGATGAGCAAGAGCAGCTCGGTGTTGCGGCGACTCATAAGCGGCACTCCCTTTCTAATTCTTATCGGAGGCTTCGGCCTCGGCGGACTGTTCGGCGGTTTTCTCGGAATCTGATTCGGAGGTCGATCCCTGATTGGTGTTGTCGCGAATCGTTTGCGCGTCGATCACCTGGCGGGTCTGCTCCTCGTCGATCTGGTGGCGGTACTTGGATATCGTGTCCTGCGCATCGTCGACACTTGTTTGCGGAATGCCCGCCTTGAGGCGGTTTTGCGTGTCTTCGGGCAGGTCGGACAGCTTGATGCTGGTTTCGCTTTCGAGCCAGTGGAGCTTGAGTCCGAGTGGCTT
>CABUUK010000030.1 GCA_902494765.1 uncultured Collinsella sp. | reverse complement strand
GTTCTATTAGATAGGAAAAGGAATTTCTCGGGGCCGCCTCTCGGCGGCCTTGCGAAAAACAAATCCAAGTTAGACCATTTCAAATGGTTCGATGTCTGCCCGGATGCGACACTTGAAGTGTCCATCCTCGCAGTATCCGGTTCTCAAGGTGCACGCTTTGCGGCTCATCCGGTTCGACCGGGCCGCGCGGCAAGGAGATATATTGCCAGACCGGAGGGGCCCCGTGGGACGTCAATTCCACTCTTCACAAGTCCTACACAACATATTGCTTTCTATAGGTAATAGAAAGACTGGTGCGGATCTTCCGCACGTATCAGATGATGACCCTTTGGTTCAGGAATATATAGAGATCGGTCACCTGTAAGTGTTTATCTACCCGCGCTTTTAGCAATGTAAACCGCGCCTCAGATAAAAAGAGGGAGCGCCGCGCACAACGCGACACTCCCCTAGCGATTCAAGAGAATCTATTAGGCCTCGAGAGCCTTCTTGGCGATGGTAGCCAGCTCGTTGAAGGACTCGATATCCTCGTAAGCCATCTGAGCCAGGACCTTGCGGTCGAGCTCGATGCCGGCAACCTTCAGGCCGTGCATGAACTGAGAGTAAGAGATGTCGTTCAGGCGAGCAGCAGCGTTGATACGAGTGATCCAGAGAGAACGGATCTCGCGCTTCTTGTTGCGGCGATCACGATACTGATACTGCAGGGAGTGCTGGACCTGCTCTTTAGCATGCTTGTAAGTACGCGAAGCGGCACCGTAGTAACCCTTCGCACGGTGCATAACGGTACGGCGCTTCTTCTTGGCGGCAACAGCGCGCTTAATACGTGCCATGTTCTATCAACTCCTAGACGGTAAAACGAAAAACGGGAACGCGAACTTAGGCGAGACGCGACTTGATGACCTTGCGGTCGGCAGCGGCGATCTCGGTCTCCTGACGGAAGCCACGCTTACGCTTGGTGGACTTCTTGCTCAGGATGTGGCTCTTGAAAGCCTTGGCGCGCATAAGCTTGCCGGTACCAGTCTTGCGGAAACGCTTCTTGGTGCCGCTGTGGGACTTCATCTTAGGCATGAAATACTCCTTAATCGGTTACAGAACACTAGTTACTTGGTATCGCTTGCCGCTTTATCCTCATCGAAGGCGCCCTTAATCGGGGCGAGCAGCATAAGCATGTTACGGCCTTCCATCTTAGGCTTGGACTCGACCGTAGCGTAAGGCTTGAGATCCTCGGCGAGACGCTCGAGAACGTTAAGACCCTGCTCCGGGTGAGCCATCTCACGGCCGCGGAACATGATGGTGATCTTAACGCGTGCGCCCTTCTTGAGGAAACGCAGAACGTGGCCCTTCTTGGTCTCGTAGTCGCCAACGTCGATCTTGGGTCGGAACTTCATTTCCTTGACCTCGACCTTGGACTGGTTCTTACGAGCGGCCTTGGCCTTCATGGCCTGCTGGTACTTGAACTTACCGTAGTCCATGACCTTGCAGACCGGCGGCTCCGCGTTGGGAGCGATCTCGACCAGGTCGAGACCCTGATCGTCGGCGACGCGCTGGGCATCGCGGATGGCGAACAGGCCGAGCTGAGAGCCATCGACGCCAATCAAACGGCACGAAGATGCAGTGATCTCGTCGTTGATGCGGGTGTCATCAGACTTAGCTATTTTCCCTACCTCCATTCATAAAAAAATAACCCGGCGCTTCTTTGCAACCAGGTCGTACACATAGACATCCTCGGTATGAGGAAGGGAATCTAAGTTGTATGACCAGTCAGCTGCTCATTGGCGCCAAAAGGTGGGAACCCTCGGGTTCCTCTTTAGGGCATTGCGGGAACAACGCCTTGCGAATAATAACACGTGCCGCGCGTTATCACATTACGTACACGAAAAAGGGGGCCTTGACCCCCTTGAAGCGCAGGTGCATGTATGGTGCCCGAGGCGAGACTCGAAGGGCCTTCGCTTCGCGAAGCCCCGGGCTTCGGGCGCATGGCGCCCTCGCCACGCTCCGCTACAAACAGGCCACGGGCCTGTTTGCTTAACGCTCCGCGCGCTCACGCGAGTTCGGCACGAAAAAGGGGGTCTTGACCCCCTTGAACGCTCACTTGCATGTATGGTGCCCGAGGCGAGACTCGAACTCGCACGTTGTTGCCAACGGTGGATTTTGAGTCCACTGCGTCTGCCAATTCCGCCACTCGGGCACGCAATGCGTGAGTTAGTTTATCACAGCTTTCTGTTGATTAGTCCGAAAATGGAACTTCGAGCATTTCGATAAGCTCAACCTTGCGCAACATCTCCCGCTTACGACATCCACGTCCGTCAACCGAGGCCTCGCCCATCTGGTTGTCATAGGGATCCTCGCGCATACCATCGAAAGCAGGCACAAATTCAGCCTGGAATCGGTTGTTGGCCACCATACGCCACGGGTCGAGATTGCCAAAGTAGTGACGACGACGCCATTCCTCCCCCATCCTGCGTGCCGAGGAACCAAACGATACGTCGGCGTTAAGCCAACCGGTCTGTGGCGTATAGAACTCAGCCCAATCGTGCGGCCCCACCGAATCGGGAGCAACATACAGGCCGCTCTGCCAACGGGCAGGAACGCCCGCAATGCGGCACATGGTGATAAACGTGAGCGCCATAACGCCGCAATCGCCGCGGAGCGAGTGTGCACAGTCGTCGGCAATAGATTCCAAAAGCAGGTACGGTGGCTGATAGCGATAGTCGATATGCTGTGTCAGGTAATCATAGATTGCACGAGCGCGATCGAGCGGATCCTCGAGCCCGTCAATGACACGCTCCGTCAACTGTCGCAGATACGGCGTAAACGCAATATGCGGACGGTCCTCGGAAGTGTCCTCGGGCAGCGGCGTGTCCATGCACGCATGCGATGGGAGCGCGCCACCATAGATATCGCAATAGGCAGCATCGATGTGATAGCGATAGGTCACCGAGAATGAATGTTCAGTCGAAGATATCCAAGAGGCAGTACGAGCCGAAACGTTTTCAGAGGCAACGGTACCCTCCGACGTCATATCGAGAACCTCGATTTGAGACTGTTGACGACAGGCGGCGGCAACGGGAAGCCACGCGCGAACGGCCTCTCCCTCCAGAGCCCCGGGGACAGACACGGATGCCTTAAGCGTGATGACGCGAGTCAACCCGTTTTGCGACTCCATCTCCCTGAGCATCTGGTTACGCAGCGCAATGCCGTCCGTAGAATCGGGACGCAGGCCCGGAACCTCCTTAGGGTACACGCGAAGCGAATCGAGGAAGTTGTCGAGAACGAACAGCTCGCCATCGATAAAGCGCCAGTCAATACGCTTACGATTAATCAGGTCATCAAACTGCTCTTCGGTAAACTTTGGCCACTCCTCGCGAATCATCGCAATAGCCTGATCGCGCGACACCGAAAAATGAAGCGGCGTCTCGAGCATGCGATACCGCTCGGCACGAATACAAGCAGCCAGCGAAGGCTCAGGACTCTGCTCCAAAAGGCGATCGCAAGCAGCAACAGCCTGCGTCAAATATCCAGCATCCTTGAGTCGAAGAATCTCGGGCGGCAGTCCAATATCGAGATGACGAAAATCATCACAACAAACATCAACAGAGCAACCAACAGGACCCTCGTCAATAACCTTCCCATCCGAAGGCAGCACATCAATAACAGCCATACCAAAACTCCAAGTCACTAGAACGCTTGAAGCCCATTGTAGCGAGATAAAAAGAAAGCCCCAATAAAGGAACCCTCAACACCGATAAACGGTACCTATAAAAATGAATTCAGCCCAGTAACCCTGCGGCGTTAAACGAAGGAAGCCCCGTCCCCCGGAACTGTTTCCTTGGCGCGACTTCTGGCGAAGCCAGGTGAGCGCAAAGGAAACAGTGTAGGGGGACGGGGCTTCCGGCGGGAAGTTTAGCGACGCTTACGCCTTGTTGACGGAGCCAAACTCCTCCATGAGCTCCTTGGTGCGGGCAACGATGTTGTCGCGACCAGGCTTGAGGAGCTTGCGGGGGTCAAAGCCCTTGCCCTGCTGATCCTTGCCAGCCTCGATGTACTCGCGGACGCCCTTGGCGAAGACGAGCTGCAGGTCGGTGTTGACGTTGATCTTGGAGATGCCCAGGGAGATGGCCTTCTTGATCTGATCCTCGGGGATGCCGGTGCCACCGTGCAGGACGAGGGGCAGGTCGCCGGTCTGAGCCTTAATCTCGCCCAGACGCTCGAAGGAAAGGCCAGCCCAGTCGGCGGGATACACGCCGTGGATGTTGCCGATGCCGCAGGCGAGGAAGTCGACGCCCAGGTCAGCAATCTGCTTGCACTCAGCAGGATCAGCGAGCTCGCCGTTGGAGGTCACGCCGTCCTCGGTGCCGCCGATGCCGCCGACCTCGGCCTCGATGGACATGCCCTTGGAGTGGGCAAGCTCAACGAGCTCCTTGGTGCGGTCGAGGTTAAGCTGGAAGGTCTCCTCGTGAGAGCCGTCATACATGATGGACGTGAAGCCGGCCTCGATGCACTTGAAGCAGTCCTCGTAAGAACCGTGATCGAGGTGAAGGGCGACGGGAACGGTAACACCCGTGGCCTCGACGGCAGCCTTGACCATGTCGGCGCAGACCTTGAAACCGCCCATCCACTTAGCGGCACCAGCGGTGCACTGAAGGATCAGCGGAGACTTGGCCTCCTCGGCGGCCTGGAGAATAGCCAGGGTCCACTCGAGGTTGTTGGTGTTGAAGGCACCGAGAGCGTACTTGCCGGCCTCGGCCTTCTTGAGCATGTCTGCTGCGTTGACGAGCATAAAAGAAACCTCCTGTAAGGTTGCTCCGATAACGCCTGTGATTTTACCACGGCGCACCCGAGCATAAACGTTCGTTTGTTCACGAATATCGTCCAAACAGACTTTTTTGACCGTTTGCCCTACGAAATTGACCCGTTGGGGAAAAATAGCTTGACGTTTGGACGCTTCTCGTGCTTTAGAAGCTGACTATAAAGCTACACCTGCATGAAAGGGTTCTGCATGAGCTCGCGTGCCATGGTGGTCGAATCGCCATGGCCGGTTAGGCAAACGGTATCGGGCGGGAGAAGCCGGGCGAGCTTGGAGAGCGAGCGCAGAATCGCCGCCTCGTCGCCACCGGCAAGATCGGTGCGGCCGTGGCTGCCCGGGAACAGGGTGTCGCCAACAAAGGCGATGCTTCCCTGCTCGGTGGCGGCGAACAAGACGATCCCGCCCGGCGTATGCCCTGGTGTCTCGATCACCTGCAGGCAGATATCGCCCACCTCGATAGCATCGCCCTCGGCGAGCAGGCACGTCGGCTCCCCGGGGTCGGGCGTCTCAATGCCCCACATAGCTCGCTGTTCCTTGATGTTCGTATGCGGCACCGCCGCATCCTTAGCACACAGCTCATATCGGCAGCCCTCGCCAACGGTGGTTCGCACGCCGGCAACACCACCAACATGATCGGCATGGCCATGAGTGCATACGGCGCCAAGCACGCGTACGCCGGGATGTTCGGCTCGAATATGCTCCACCAGGCGCTCGCCTTCCCACGCAGGGTCGATAATCACGCACTCATTGCCCGAAATAAGAGCATAGCTATTGGTCTGAATGGGACCGTTTACGAGCGTCTCGATCTCGACCGACCCCTTGGGAGTTACATCCAAGGACATAGCACTCATGTCCCTCTCCTCTCTATAGAACTCGAGGCATCAAACGATGCCTCGAGTGTAGCGAATATTGATAATGTGGCGCGTTCGTCGCGACTAAACGCGGCGCTTAAGCTGGGCTCCACCCTCGCCGGGCATCAGGCGGCGTGCGTCGTAGACCGAGTCAACGCTGCTGATAGAGGCCAGCAGCGGATCCAGACCACTCGCGTCCGAGATCTCGACCATAAAGCGCAGGGTTGCAATACCCTCGCGGTTGGTCGACGTGGCGGCAGAAAGGATATTGCCGCCCGCATCGCCAATGGCAATAGTGACATCCTTGAGCAGGCCCATGCGGTCCAGGCACTCGACCACGATCTCGACCTGGAAGAGGGTGTCGGCAGCGCCGTCCCACTCCACTTCGATCATGCGCTCGGGATGCTCCATAAGACCCTTGACGTTGGGGCAGTTGGCGCGATGCACCGAAACGCCACGACCGCGCGTGATGAAGCCGACGATATCGTCGCCCGTCACCGGATTGCAGCAATGTGCCAGACGGACCAGCAGGCCGCTGTTGCTCTCGCCCTTGACGATAATGCCGTTACTGGCGCTCTTGCCGCGCTTTTGCGGCTTTCGGTTGGAGCCTCGGGCCGGCTGCTTGACGACCTCGGCGATAGCCTCGGCCTTGGTGAGCTGTTCCTCGGGCTTGGGGTCCAAGATTTGCTCGACCTTGTTACCCACAGCGCGCGGGGCAACCTTGCCGGCGCCCACGGCGGCAAACAGGTCCTCGAGCTGCTTGAAGTTCAGCTGCTCCGCCACGGCGTTGAGCGCACGCGTGGATCGCGGCGTAGAGATGCCATACCCGCGCTTGCGCAGGTCCTTGGCCAGTATATCGCGGCCGGCAGCAGCGTCATCGTCTTTGGTCGCGGCAGCGAAGTAACGGCGGATCTTTGACTTGGCGGAAGGCGTCTTAACGATCTTGAGCCAATCACGCGACGGCTTGGAACTCTTGTTGGTCAGGATTTCAACGCGATCGCCCGTCTTGATCTCGTGCGTGAGCGGGGCCACCGCACCGTTGATCTTAGCGCCGACGCAGTGGTTTCCCACCTCGGTGTGAACGGCGTAGGCAAAGTCGAGCGGCGTGGAGCCGGCACGAAGCGCCATGACCTCGCCCTTGGGCGTAAAGACGAAGATCTCTTGATCGAAGAGGTCGACCTTCAGCGAATGCAGGTATTCCTTGGCGTCGGTGATCTCATCAGACGCAGCCCAATCGAGCGAATGTTTGAGCCAGTTAATCTGGTCGTCCAGCCGCTGGGCATCATTGGTCTTAGACGCAGACGATCCGCCCGACTTCTTATAGAGCCAGTGGGCGGCAATGCCGTACTCGGCCTGCTCATGCATCTCATAGGTTCGAATCTGAATCTCGAGCGGGCGGGCCGTGGGACCGATAACCGTCGTATGGAGCGACTGGTAGTTATTGACCTTGGGCATGGCGATATAGTCTTTAAAGCGACCGGGCATGGGGTGCCACAGCGTATGCACCGCGCCGAGCGTGGAGTAGCAATCGCGCACCGAATGCGTGATGACGCGCAGCGCCACCAGGTCGTAGATCTCGGAGAACTCCTTGCCCTTACGCTTCATCTTTTGGTAGATGGACCAATAGTGCTTGGAGCGGCCATTAATCTGGAAGCCCTCCAGGCCAATGCGGTTGAGCTCGTCGGTGAGCGTCTTGATGGTCTCGGCCAGATAGCGCTCGCGAACCTCGCGCGACTCAGCCACCATGCGCGCGATGCGCTGGTAGGCATCGGGCTCAAGGTAGAAGAAGGACAGGTCCTCGAGCTCCCACTTAATAGAGCTCATGCCCAGGCGGTCGGCCAGGGGCGCATACACGTCCATGGTCTCGCGGGCCTTAAACAGGCGACGGTCCTCGCGAAGGGCCGCCAGCGTACGCATGTTATGCAGGCGGTCGGCAAGCTTAACGATAATGACGCGGATGTCCTTGGACATGGCGAGGAACATCTTGCGTAGCGTAAGCGCCTGCTTCTCGTCCATGCTATCGACTTCGATGTTGGTGAGCTTGGTCACGCCATCGACGAGCTCGGCCACCGTATCGCCAAACAGGCCGGAAACATCGGCAAGTGAGGTCTCGGTATCCTCGACGGTATCGTGCAGCAGCGCGGCGCACACCACATCGCAGTCCATCTTGAGGTCGGCCAAAATGATGGCCACCTCGACGGGATGGTTGATGTACATCTCACCCGAGCGCCGCTTTTGGTTGCAGTGCTTCTCGGCAGCAAAGCAATAGGCCTGCTCCACCTTGGAGAAGTCGCCCTCATTCATATATTTGAGGCACAGGCGCTCCAGCTTGTCGTAGCTGTCCGCCATAATCTCGGGCGGCAGCTCATCGGCATGCTTATAGTGCTCCATCTCCGAGAACGGCTGGAGGGTGGAATCATGGGCGGTACGGGCTGCGGCATCCATCGAGGTCCCCTTCCCCTAGGCCCGCGGTACGATCGGGCGGTTAACTTTGGCTAGCATATCAGAAGCGCACGAATCGAGCGCCCAGCTCCGGAAAGCCGAGAACTCCATGCGCGAGCGCAGACCCTCCAAATAGCGGATTGACCTGCTCAATTGCACACGGCCGGGGTTTTCTGCCATCGCGATGCGACGGGTGTCGTCAAACCCCGAAACGCGACAGAAACCAAGCTCTTCGAAGATTCCCAGACCGCTTGCCACCGAGCGCTCGTCGACCGGCGTGCGCGCGTCGATGGCAAGACACATCTGCGCGATGTCGATATCGCTCGCACTAAACGAGTCGTCTCCGGTCTTGCCGCGGTTGGAGCGCCACATAGTCTGCAGCGCTCGATAGAGCGTGACGAGCTCGTCGCGCTCGGGCGCGTAGCAGTCGAGCAGGCGCTCGTTAATGCGAGCGTCACGCGACGAATAGAGCAGGTGAATCACGGCGGGCTGTCCATCGCGGCCGGCACGGCCACTCATCTGGTTAAACTCAATCGCGCCAAACGGCATGTGGTAGAGCACGACATGGCGGATATCGGGCAGGTTCACGCCCTCACCAAAGGCAGAGGTCGAAACGATGCAACTGAGGCTGCCATCACGAAACGCTTCCTCGACACGGCGACGATCGGAGCGCGCAAGCCCCGCGTTATAGAACGCGATGCGGGTCGCGCAATCGGGTACCCGCTTGCGCAGCGTCTTAGCAAGCGCCACGGACTGGTCGCGCGAGTTGACGTAGATGACGGTCTTCTCCCCCGTTGCCACGATTGACACCAGGCGGTTCTCGCGGCTCGCAAGATCTCGGTCATCCTCGAGCTGCAAGTTCTCGCGCACCGTCTCGTCGACCACCGTGCGGGTAATCGGTAGCACGCGGGCGAGCTCGGCCACAACCGGAGCCGTTGCGGTGGCAGTCGCGGCCAGAACGACCGGGTCGCCCAGGGCCTTGAGGATATCGGGCATGTCGAGATAGGCGCTGCGGTCGCCGCCCTTGGCAAGACCGGCATGATGCGCCTCATCGATAACGACAAAACCGATGCGCCCCGAACGCGCAAAGCGGTCGCGGTGAATGGACAGGAACTCGGGCGTCGTGAGCACGATGCCGGTGCGGCCCGAAGCCAAGCCGGCAAACACGTCATCGCGCGCCGCCTCCACGGTCTCGCCGGTCAGCACGCCTACGCCAATGCCGAGCGCGGCCATCGTCGACGAGAGGTGATAGGCCTGGTCGGCAACGAGCGCGCGCAGCGGATAGACAAAGATGCTCGCACGCCCGCGAAGAACCGCCTCGCGCGCGGCATGCACATGGAAGATAAGAGACTTGCCGCGCCCCGTTCCCATGACGGCCAGAACACTTTGGTGATCGGCCAGGGCATCGAGTGCCTCGACCTGCGCGCGGTGCGGCCGGTTCGAACCGATAAAGCTATGGATAAGCGAGCGCGTCAGCTCGGTATAGGAGAGCTGGGCGAGCGTTTGGCGCTTGCGGGACTCCAGACGAAGACCGGCGTCCGCAGGCTCCACGCCGCGGCGAAGCTCGCATGCCGGGTCGTCAACGCTGGGCGCCGTGGTATCGCGGACCAAGACATCCTTGATCATGAGCTTTGGCTTTACGCGACCTTGCCAATGCTCGGCCACGGCCTCGAACACCAAGTCGACGGCGCTATCGCAATTGATGAGCTTATCGATCTGCGGCACGCGGAACATAATGGCCGGCACACTCGCGGCGCCATCGGTCGCCACGAAGCGCATGTGCTCGCCGGTTTTGCCCACCACGGCGCGATCGCACATTGTCACGCCCTCGGCCGCCAACAGCGGCACCTTGTTGCCCTGGCCAAACGGCTCAAGACGGGAGATCTGCTCGATGGTCTCAATATTCAGCTCGGAGAGGTCGACGGTGGCAGCAACCTCATCGGTGTCCTCAAAGTCCTCGGCGGGAAGCTCGGACAGCACGGCGGAAAGGCGACGACGGAACTCGTCGAGCTTGGACGCCTCGATGGTCACGCCCACCGCACCCGCATGCCCGCCGCGACGAATCAGCAGATCGGAGCAACGCTCGACGGCGTCGAACAGGTTGACCTTGCCCACCGAGCGACCCGAACCGCGAGCGATACCGTCTTCGATCGAGAACAGCAGCGCCGGCACGTGATAACGGTTGGTCAGGCGGCTCGCTACGATGCCCTTGACGCCCTCGTGCCAGCCCTCGCCACCCACAACGATTGCACGACCGCCATCATAGGTCTCCTCGACCTTTGCCATGGCATCGCGTGTGAGCTCGGCCTCGATCTCGCGGCGCTGACGGTTGATCTCCTCGAGCTCGGCCGCCAGAGCGCTTGCCTCGATAGGATCGCGGGCAAGCAGCAGGTCGAGTGCCAGCTTGGGATCGGCCATGCGGCCGGCAGCGTTTAAGCGGGGAATGAGCGAAAACGACAGGCCATCGGCCGTAATGGTAGAAAGGTCGGCCTTGGCAAGTGCGGCAAGCGCGATATAGCCGGGACGGGCCGTCACGCGCATCTGCTGGATGCCCTCGGCGACCAGTGCGCGGTTCTCGGGCGTCAGCGGCATCATGTCGGACACGGTACCCAGCGCCGCAACCTCGATCAGCGAACGCCAATACGACGGTTTGCCCAAACGCTCGCCCAGGACCTGCACCAGCTTGAGCGCCACGCCGGCACCGGCAAGCTCGCGCGAGGGACCCTCGTCCTCGAGCTTGGGGTCGGTCAGGGGCACGCCCTGCGGCACCTGGTCGGAGGGCTCGTGATGGTCCGTGACCACCAAATCGATCCCCAGGCTCTCCAGATAGGAAACCTCTTCCTTGGCGGCAATGCCGTTATCGACGGTCACGATCAGCTGGGGGTGAGCGAACTCGTTAACGCGGTCGAGCGCCGCGCGCGAAAGACCGTAGCCCTCGTCAAAGCGATGCGGAATAAACGGCGTGACATCGGCGCCAAACGTGCGCAGCGCCTCGGTCAACAGGCAGGTCGACGTAATACCGTCAACGTCAAAATCGCCAAAGACCGCGATGCGTTCGTGGTTGCGAACGGCACGCTCGACGCGGTCGGCAACGACCGACATGCCCGGGATAATGAGTGGGTCGGCCCAGTCGCGATCGAGCGAAGGCGTCAAAAACAGCTGGCCTTCCTCGATGGATGTAATGCCGTGCGCAACCATAATGCGCGCCACCAGCCCGGGTATGCCCAGGCCAGCCGAAAGCTCCTTTTCGAGCTCGGGGTTTTGCTGAGCGACCGCCCAGCGATGCGTCGTCTTAAGCGATGACATAGGCGCCCACCCCCGATAGGGGCAGGTCGCCGCGATACCTCTCACGGTTCATAGCGATGAGTCCTCTGTGTATGCCCGCTTCGGCAGGCAGATCTGTTGAACGGATTTATTATACCGTGCAGCGCGGACGCAAATCGCCGCAGCACGCCGCGGTTTCGGTAAACGATGCCGGTAATAGCCTCGAAATAATCGAGCGTTTCTGGCGCACGGACGCATGCGAGCGTCTAGCATATCCATTCAAAACGGATTCACGAGCAAAGGGAGTCACAAGAGCATATGAAGCAATGGGTTGGACTGGGCAAGTTTCTCGCGGGGCATATGCAGGTCATCGTTCCGATTTGCGTAACGCTCGGTGTGCTCTTTCCCCAGCAGATCGGCGTACTTAAGCCCATCGTTCCCGTCCTCTTCGCCTTTATGACATTCCAAGGTGCGCTCAGCAACACCTTTCACCAGGTGGCTGAGGTGTTCCGCCGTCCCCTGCATTTGATTTTGGCGTTAATTGTCTCGGCTGTGCTCATCCCCATCGCGGCGTATGCCATGGGCTCGCTGTTCTTTGGTTCCAACCCCAACCTTGTCTGCGGCGTCGTGCTCGAGTACAGCGTACCCGTGGCGGTCACTGCTTTTATGTGGATTAGCATGTTCGGCGGCAACGGCCCGCTCGCGCTCACCATCATCCTGACGTCCTCGGTTATCTCGCCTGTGACGATTCCTCTTACGCTCAAGCTCCTGCTGGGCGCCACCGTCTCGATCGATGTGCCGAGCATGATGCAGAATATGGCCTTTATGATCGCCATCCCCGCCGTGCTCGGTATCGTGATCAACGAACTCACACGCGGATGGGGACACGAGAAACTCTCCCCCGCGCTCTCGCCCGCCTGCAAGTTCATGATGATGGGTGTCATCGCGTCCAACTCCACCGCCATGAGCGACTACGTGCTACACATGAACACGGAGCGCCTGGAAGTCGCCCTCTTTATTTTGGTCTTCGCCATCAGCGGCTTTGTCGTCGGTTTTCTGGTCGCCCGTGCGCTGCATCTGCCATATAGCGAGACGACCACCATGTGCTTTACCTGCGGCATGCGCAACATCTCTTCGGGCGCCGTCATCGCCACACAGTATTTTCCCGGCGAGGTCGTGTTCCCCGTCATGTGCGGCACGCTGTTTCAGCAGGTGCTGGCCTCGATTATCGGGCATCTCTTTGAGCGCCTAACCGGCGAAGAGCGCGCCAAACAGCGCAAGCGGGTCAAGGCCGGGCGCGACGCGATGGCACGCTAGACTATCCGCATTGCGCGGGCGTTAGCCTTGCTATACGAGCGTTTCCAGATGCGCGCGTAGGCGCTCAGCATCGGTATCGAGCGTGGTCTCGGCATTGACCTGGGCCAGACGATAGCCCACAAAGTAGGGCGACACCACCCAACGTGGCAGCGCCTTGGCAATGGTCCGGCCGTCCATGTGGTAGAAGAACAAGTTGTACGACTCCGCGCGACCGCCGTGGTGTTCGTGCAGGATATAGCGCAGGGCCGCCTGAATCGCATCGGCAAACAGGTCCGCTTCGGCTTGGTCGCGGACGTCGTCGCTGGCGGCGATTCCCTGTGGAGCCGAGACGTTGACCTCAAAGAATCCCATAATCGGCTCGGTTGAGATGTTGACCGCGACCCTCCCCCGCCGCCAAACATCGATGCCTTCAAAATTTGCTGAGGTCAGCGCCGCATAACCGTCCTCCCGCTCCAGACCCACAATCTGCATATGCGGATGGACGAGGCTGCCGCCCGAAAGCGGGCCTTTGTTCTTGTACATGAGCACACTGCGGTACTGTTGAGAATCGATCATCTGCTGCCAACAGCCCAGGGCAAACCTCATCACATGGTGCAGCTCATCCGGTTCATAGGTCACCAGGTCGGCGTCGTGATTGGCCGACTCCATCAATACGGTCTGACGGGTGGCCCGCAAGGTCTTGAACTTATTCTCGAGCCAGATGCAGTCACCATCGCGCTGGATGATGTTAGCGAGCCCCTCCGTGTCGCAAAAAGGGCACGCGGTGCCAGGGCGACGATTATCGTCGGGCTTGCCGCTCGCCTGTTGAACGTCAAATACCAGCGCCACGGGTTATACCTCCAGCGGCACGATCTTGGTGCCATGGAGCTCGGAGACGCCCAGTGCCGCCGCCACGGTATCGCGGTTGACCGTGGAAATGCCGCCGCCGGGAAGGATGGTCAGGCGGTCTCCCGCACACTCGATAAGACGCGACAGATGCTCCAGGTTGTCCTCGATCGGCGTGCCGGCGGCACCGCCGTGCGTCAGGATGCGCGTAACGCCGCAATCGGCGAGTGCGTCGACGGCGTCGAGCTGAGCCTCGGGCGAGAGCTGATCAAACGCCATGTGGAAGGTGATGTCGATGGGTTCACGCTTGCATTCCTCGGTCGCGCAGCCCGCGGCCATCACGAGGGCGCCCAACGTAAGCTCATCGAGTGCCCATCCGCCAGCGCAGGGCTTGCAGCAGCCAAAGGCCAAGCCGTCAACGCCGGCGCTCACGGCAAGGCCCAGGTCCATCTCCATCATACGCAACTCGTCCTGGTTGTAGTGAAAGTCGCCGCCACGCGGGCGAATCATGCACATCACCCGTGCATCGTGCTCGTGGGCATAGTTGGTCGTAGCGCTGATAACGCCGGCCGAAGGCGTGGTGCCACCAACGGCAAGGTTATCGCACAGCTCGATGCGCTTTGCACCGGCATCGATAGCTGCCGGCACCCGCTCAAAGTTCTCGGCACAAAACTCATACAGCATAGATAGACCCCCAAAGACAGCAGATGTTTTCCGACGGGCATTGTCACACATCCCCATGAAGTTGCGGTGGAATAGGGACTCTTTTGGCCTCTGGAGCCCGTATTCAGTCCCTATTTCACCGCAACTAAAAAGGGGCGCTGACTGAGATAGTCAGCGCCCCTTTTGTTAGGTGGGTTAGCCTCCGAGGTAGGCTTTGCGGACGTTGTCGTCGTGCAGGAGCTCTTGGCCGGTGCCGGTCATGGTGATCTTGCCGGTCTCGAGCACGTAGCCGCGCGTGGCGATTGAAAGCGCCATCTGGGCGTTCTGCTCGACCAGAAGCACCGTGGTGCCGGCCTTGTGCAGGTCCTCGACAATCTGGAAGATCTGCTCAATCAGAATCGGCGCCAGACCCATGGAAGGCTCATCGAGCATGAGCAGCTTGGGGTTGCTCATAAGGGCGCGCCCCATAACGAGCATCTGCTGCTCGCCGCCCGAAAGGGTGCCGGCAACCTGGCGACGGCGCTCCTTAAGGCGCGGGAACTGCTCGTAGACGCGCTCAAGGCCCGGAGCCACCGTGGACTTGGGCTGCGTGTAGGCGCCCATCTCCAGGTTCTCCTCGACCGTCATCTGCAAAAAGGCGCGACGGCCCTCGGGCACCTGGGCCAGGCCCTTGCCCACCAGTTTATCGGCAGGCGTATGGGTAATGTCCTCGCCCATAAACTTGATGGAGCCGGTCTTGGAACGCAGCAGGCCCGAGACGGTTTTAAGCGTCGTGGACTTACCGGCGCCGTTCGCGCCGATCAGGGCCACGATCTCGCCCTCGTTGACGTTAAAGGAGATGTCCTTGATGGCGTGGATAGCGCCGTACCAGACGTTGATGTTGTAGACGGAAAGCATCGGCTCTGCCATTTAGTTCTCCCCCTTATCCTGCTTGCCCAGATATGCCTCAATTACGGCATCGTTGTTCTGGATCTCCTCGGCCGTGCCCTTGGCGATGACCTTACCAAAGTTGAGCACGCAGATGCCCTCGCAGATGTTCATGACGAGCGACATGTCGTGCTCGATAAGCATGATGGCGATGCCAAAGGTGTCGCGGATCTTGACGATGTTCTCCATGAGCTCCGCGGTCTCGGACGGGTTCATGCCGGCGGCAGGCTCGTCGAGCAGCAGCAGTTTGGGGTTGGTGGCAAGCGCGCGGACGATCTCCAGACGACGCTGGGCGCCGTAAGGCAGCGAGCCGGCCTGCTCGTTTGCCAGGTGCTCCATATCAAAGATGGACAGCAGCTCCATGGCGCGCTCGTGGGCGGCCTTCTCGTGCTTCCAGTACGTCGGCAGACGCAGCACGCCCTCAAAACCAGAGTAGCGCTCCTGGTTGTGCAGGCCGACCTTAACGTTGTCCTCCACCGTCATGGTGTTGAACAGGCGAATGTTCTGGAACGTACGGGCGATACCCATACGGTTGACCTGATAGACCGACTTGCCCGAGGTGTCCTCGCCGTCGAGCAGGATAGTACCGTGCGTGGGCTGGTACACCTTGGTGAGCAGGTTGAAGACCGTGGTCTTACCGGCACCGTTGGGACCGATCAGACCGGCGATCTCGGTCTTACCGATGGTCAGGCTAAAGTCGTCGACTGCCTTAAGGCCGCCAAATTCAATGCCCAAGTGGATGCACTCGAGTGCCGGGCGCTGGCCCAGGTCGCGGTCGGGAACGATGGCGCCAGAAGGATACGGGACCATCTTGCCCTTGTTGAACTCAAACTTACTGGGCATCGGCTGCCACCTCCTTCTTGGAAGCAAAGCGGTCCTTAATGCGTGCGAAGAGCGCCTTGAGCTGCGGGTTGTTGGTAAAGATCATGACCAGAATCAGCACGATGGCGTAGATGAGCATGCGGTAGTCCGAGAACTGACGGAGCAGCTCGGGAAGCACCGTGAGCAACGCCGCCGCGATGACGGAGCCGCGCATATTGCCCAGACCGCCCAGGACCACGAATACCAGGATGAGGATGGACGTGTTGAAGTCGAACTTGGTGGCGGAAAGCTGCGAGAAGTTACCGCCGAAGAGGGCTCCGGCAGCGCCGGCGAGAGCGGCGGAAACCACGAAGGCGATCATGCGGTACTCGGTGACGGAGATGCCCACGGACTCGGCAGCGATCTTGTTGTCGCGCACGGCCATAATGGCACGGCCGGTACGGCTGCGAACCAGGTTGAGCACGATCACGAGTGCGACCATGACCAGGATGGCACCGGCGAGGAAGGTCGAGTACGTCGACACGCCCGATGCGCCCTGCGCGCCCTTGATGATGGCGGTGCCGTCCTCGAGCAGGTGCAGGTCGTCGATCGTGGAGTTACCTGTGATGTTAAAGATCACATGCAGGCCGCGGGAGTCGACGCCCACAATGAGGCAGGTGACGATCTCTTTGATGATCTCGCCAAAGGCCAGCGTCACGATAGCCAGGTAATCGCCGCTCAGGCGAAGGACCGGGATGCCGATCAAGAAGCCCAGGATGGCGGCAGCGATGGCACCGACCACGATGCTGATGATCAGGCGCACCGGATCGGAGGGAACGGCGCTCTCCAGCGCGACGGCGGTGACGATTCCCGTATAGGCACCGACACTCATAAAGCCCGCGTGGCCCAGCGACAAGTCGCCCGCGATGCCGACGACGAGGTTAAGGGAGATGGCCATGACGATATAGGCCGTGATGGGAACCAGCTGACCGGCGATCATGCGCGGAATCATGTGGTTGGACTGCATAAAGAACACGATGGCGAACGCCACAAGGCACATGGCGTACGTAACAAAGTCGTGACGCGTCTGCTTGTCTTTAAGAAACTTCATAACGCTCACCTACACCTTCTCGGGGACGTACTTGCCCAAGAGGCCGGCAGGCTTGACGAGCAGGACGATGATCAGAACACCAAAGACGATGGAGTTGGCAAGGCTCGTGGAAATGTAGGCCTGCGCCATCGCCTCGATGATGCCGATGAGAATGCCACCGACAAAGGCGCCGGGGATGGAGCCGATACCGCCGAAGACGGCGGCGTCGAAGGCCTTGATGCCAGGCATGGCACCCGTCGTGGGCTGCAGCACCGGCGAGTAGGAGCACAGAAGCACACCGGCGATGGCGGCAAGGGCAGAGCCGATGGCAAACGTCATCGAAATAGTGCGGTTGACGTTGATGCCCATGAGCTGAGCGGCGGCCTTGTCCTCGGACACGGCGCGCATGGCTTTGCCCATCTTGGTCTTACCTGTAAAGAACATCAGGCCGGCCATGATAACCAGGCAGGCGACGATGGTGACGAGCGAGACGGCGCTCACGTTGAACTTGGCCAAGAACTCCGGCACCGGGAAGGTGACGAGCGAAGTGAAGTTCTTGGGCGTGGCGCCCCACAGAAGCTGCGCGGCGTTCTGCAGGAAGTAAGACACGCCGATGGCCGTGATCAGAACGGCCAGCGGGCCCGCCTGACGCAGCGGCTTGTATGCCAGACCCTCGATGAGAACACCGAGAACGGTACAGACCACACAAGAGAGAATTACAGATGCCCAGCCCGGGAGGCCGAGATACGACGTGGCACAGAACGAGACATAGGCACCGACCATGATGACGTCGCCGTGAGCGAAGTTCAGCATCTTGGCGATACCGTAGACCATGGTGTAGCCCAACGCGATGATAGCGTAGACGCTGCCCATGGACAGGCCGTTGACCAGGTATTGGATAAAGACCGTCATGTTCCACATCCCCCTTTCGAATAGGTTCCCAGTTAATGTATGAAACAGGGACGTTACACTGTCCCTAGATACCAAGCAAGCAGGGAAGGCCAAAACCTCCCCTGCTTGGGATCAAAACCGCTCTATGTAAGGCGGCCAATTAGGCCTGTACGTACTTGCCGTCGGTGATAACGTACGCCGTGGGCTCCTTCTGGACCTGGCCCTTATCGTTCCAGGTGAGCTTGCCGGTCAGACCGTCAACGGTAATCTTGAGCATAGCCTTGGGCAGCTTCTCGGCGACCTCGGTCGGGTCGGCGTCGACACCAAGACCGGCCTCCTTGACGGCCTCGGCCACCGCGTGCACGCCGTCGTAGGCGTCGGCGGCAAACTGGTCGGGGGTATCGCCGTACTTATCCTTGTAAGCGTTAACGAAGTCGGCGTTCTTCTCGTCGTCGGCGGAGAACGGGGTCATGAGCAGCAGACCCTCGGCAAGAGAGGTATCGAAGCCCTCAACGCCCAGGATGCCGTCCATGCCGTCGCAGCCCATCATCTTGACGTCGTAGCCCATGTCCTTGGCGTTCTTGAGCAGGACGGACGCCGGCGTGTAGTAGATCGGCGCAAAGATCATGGTGGCGCCGGCCTGCTTGGCCTTGGTCAGCTGGTTGGTAAAGCTCGTGGCGGAGTCGTCCTTAAAGGTCTCCTCGTCAACAATCTCGAGCTTGGACTCAGCTGCCTGGGCCTTAAAGGAATCTGCGATGCCCGAAGAATAGGCGTCGCCGGAGTTATAGAACAGCACGAACTTCTCGTCCGCATACTTCTGCGCCAGGAACTTGGCAGCGTTGACACCCTGGTTGGGGTCGGTGAAGCAAACCTGGAAGACGCAATCCTTGCCGTCGGTGACGTCCTCGGAGGACGCGGACGGGGTGATCATGAACGTCTTGGGGTCGTTACCGCACTCTGCGGCAACGGCAACCGACGCACCCGTGGTGGTCGGGCCGACAAGGGCCTGCATGCCCCAGTCGAGCAGGGTATTAAAGGCGTTGACGGCCTTCTCGCCGTCGGCCTGGTCGTCCTCGGCCTTGCTGGCAAGCGGCAGCTCCTTGGTCGAAAAATCCTTGCAGCCAAGCTCGACACCCTGGGTAACGGACTTGCCGTAGGACGCGTTGGCGCCGGTCAGCGGGCCGATGGTACCGATCTTAAACGAAGCGTCGCTCGAAGCGGAACCGCTGTCGCCGCCGTTGGAGGAGCAGCCAGCTAGAATGGACATCGCCCCCAGACCTGCTGCGCTCGCGATAACGCTCCTGCGATTCATAACAGGGTTCAATGACTTACCGGTGAGGCTCGACATGCGGCTCTCCTCTCAAATCTCGTCGGGTTTCGGTTACCCGACAGGCCATCCTTCGCCGTGTTCGGCGTTCGCAAAATACTAGACGCTTTAGTTAAGGAAAGTGGCGATTATTTCAACTTTTCTTTGGATTTGTTCATTTATCCATAATTCTGCGTATTTCTGTCGGTTTATGCAGTTTAGCCACTTTATTGTGTGAAAGTATTGTTTCCGTTCTGTTACAAGCGTCCCTACCCTGATTAAAACGGCCTCACCGGTCGCGTTTTGTGCACACCTAGGCGGCGATGTACTTGCCGTCCTGAATCACATAGGCTGTAGGTCGTATGTAGTGAGCATGTTTCCAATGTTTCCGCAGCGTTTCGGGGGTGCCGTTTTGTGCGACTCCTGTTGCCTAGCGAGCACGCGCCCTCGGTTCACGCTAGAATGCACTCAACCTTTAAGCGGTTAATCCATCCATAAGATGCACGAAGGAGCTATCTATGAGCGAACCCCTGCGCACCGTGAACGTCGGTCTGATTGGTCTGGGAACCGTCGGCGGCGGCGTGGCCCGTCTGATCAAGAGCCACCACGATGAGTACCTTGCAGCCTACGGCATCGACCTTAAGCTGACCCGTGCCTGCGCGCTTGCCTGGGAGCAGGCCGAGGCGGCAGGCATTGAGCGCGAGGCCTTTACGAGTGACTGGCACGACGTCGTCACCGACCCCGCCGTCGATATCGTCGTCGAGCTCATCGGCGGCGAGCATCCCGCAACCGAGATCTTCACCACCGCCTTCGAGAACGGCAAGCACGTCGTCTCTGCCAACAAGGCCCTGCTGGGCCGTCATGTCGAGACGCTCGCCGAGAAGGCGCGCGCGTGCGGCGTGCAGATTAAGTGCGAGGCCAGCTGCGGCGGCGGCATCCCCATCGTGAGCACGCTCGAGCACGACCTGGTGGGCAACAAGATCCTGACCATCGCCGGCATTCTCAACGGCACCACCAACTATATCCTGTCGCGCATGGACGCCGAGGGCGCCGACTACGCCGACGTGCTTGCCGACGCGCAGGCCAAGGGCTATGCCGAGGCCGACCCGTCCGCCGACGTCGACGGCTTCGACGCCGCCAGCAAGACGGCCATCCTCGCCTCCATCGGCTTTGGCACCCGCGTGACCACCGACGACGTATACCAGCAGGGTATCCGTACCATCGGCGCCGAGGACATCGCCCAGGCCCGCGAGCTCGGCTACACCATTAAGCTGCTCGGCATCGCCCGCAACACCGACGCCGGCGTCGACGTCCGCGTGCATCCCACGCTGATCCCCGCCGACCACATGCTTGCCAAGGTCAACGGCGCCATGAACGCTGTCTACGTGGTAGGCGACGCCGTGGGTGAGACCATGTTCTACGGTGCCGGCGCAGGCTCCTTCCCCACCGCGAGCGCCGTCGTGGGCGACATCCTGTCGCTCTCCGAGCAGATCAGCCGCGGCGTGGCTCCGCTGCCCGAGATTGAGCCCTACGGTCACAACCTCGCCTTTAAGCCCATGGACGAGCTCCAGACCAAGTACTATGTGCGCCTGAAGGTCGCCGACCGCGTGGGCGCCCTGTCCGAGACGGTCGACATCTTTGCCAAGCACAACATCTCGATCTCGCTCATCAACCAGGTCGAGGACGGCAAATCGGGCGCCAGCGATACCTGCTCGGTCATCTTCCTGACGCACCGTGCGCTCGAGAAGGACGTCCAGGCTGCCGCCGCCGAGCTTGCCAGCGTCGACTGCGTGGCCGAAGTCGCCAACGTCCTGCGCATCGAGGACGTTGAGGCTTGGACCGAAGGCGTCATGGCCAACTAACCCAACGCTCGCCTAGCAATACGCGCCTTGAGGGCTCCCGTCCGATGTGGGACGGGAGCCCTTTTGTCTCCTGCCCCAAGCACAACGGCAGAGCACATTTGCGCGAGCCGCTCATCGGTAACGCGGGCTACCGTTCACCGATATGCAAACACGGCCGATTCCGGTTACGGCTACGCTGTGCTGCGAATGTCCGCCCGCGATGAGAGGAAATACCATGTTGCTCGAGGGCAAGAAAGCAATCATCACCGGAGGCACGCGCGGTATCGGCTATGCCATCGCCTGCCGTTTTATCGAGGAGGGCGCCGCCGTCACTGTCTTTGGCTCGCGTCAGGAGACCGCCGATGCGGCCGTTGAGAAGCTGGCAGCCGCCTATCCCGACGCCAAGGTCTGGGGTCGCTCCTGCGATCTCACCTCGCTCGAGGCCGTGACTGAGGCCTTTACGCAGACTGCAGCCGACATGGGCGGCTTGGACACGGTCGTCAACAATGCCGGTATCTCCCAGCGTTCACCCCTCTTGGACTACACGGCCGAGGAGTTCGCAAAGGTCATGGACCTTAACGTCGTCGCCGTCTTTAATGGCCACCAGGCTGCCGCCAAGATCATGACCGAGGCAGGCCATGGCGGCACCATCACCACCACGAGCTCAATGGTCGCCAAGTACGGTCAGCCCTCCGGCGTCGGCTATCCCACGTCTAAGTTCGCCGTCAACGGTATGGTTCAGTCGCTCTCGCGCGAGCTCGCCCCTATGGGCATTCGCGTCAACGCCGTCGCCCCCGGCGTGACCAAGACCGATATGGTCGCTAACCTTCCCGAAGAGGTCATCAAACCCATCATCGCCACCATTCCGCTCGGCCGCATGGGCGAGCCCGAGGACGTCGCCAACGCCTTCGTCTTCCTGGCGAGCGACATGTCCTCCTACGTCACGGGCGCCATCCTCCCCGTCGACGGAGCCGCCCGCTCCTAAAGGTCGCAAGCCACGACTCCTAGCCTCAACATTGCTCAACCAAAAGGCGCGCTGTCTGCATCAACTGCAGGCAGCGCGCCTTCTTCTGTTTGAAGTGGAAGCCGTGTCCCAGAATTTCGGCTCAGACCGGGACGCAGCTTCCCTCAGGGCCATGTTTCGGAAAATGTGCCCCGTTTTGAACGCCGATTCTGGGACACCGTTTCCGCAACGGGTCTCTCGCGGAAACTGTATCCCACTCTGAGCGCCCATTCCGGGACACAGTTTCCCCAAGGCCTTTGTTTCGGAAAGCGCATCCCATTACGCGTCTTCAAACTGGGACGCGCTTTCCGGCAGGGGTCCAAAGCGGAAACTGCATCCCGCTCTGAGCGTCCATTCTGGGATGTGGCTTCCCGATGGGGGCCGATGCGGAAACCGCATCCCGTTCCGAGCCTTCAAAGCGGGACGCGCCTTCCCCTAGGGAAGCATCTCGTTATTTGCCGTCGTCGTCCTGGGCTTCATCGCGCGCGTAGAGCTCCAGCATGCGGCGGCGGTATTCGTGCACGGCGAGCTTGGCGCGCTCCAGGCGGCGGCGCTCACGCGGAGTCAGCTTGGACGGGTCGATCTCGTCGCCATAGGTCTTCTCGGCCAGCAAATGAGCGGCGTCCACGATGCGGGCATCGATGTGGCCACTCGCCGCCTCGGCGGAAAGACGCTCGGCAATCGTATCGAGCGTAGGCAGGCCCTCGAATACGCGACCATGGCCATGCGAGGTCAGCAGCTCGTGCTCTCGTGCGAGCAGACTCGCCAAATCGTGATGGGCGCGCAGAATGTCGAGCGCATCGGATGGATGCTCGGCAACCTCTGCCACGGCAGCGACCGGTGCAGCGTCGACCACGCGGTAGAAGAGCTGCGCGAGCAATGGCATCAAGAACACCGTGATGGCACCGGCGGCAACCATGACCGACGCAATATCTTGCGACAGCGCGCCCGCGTTGACGGCAACGCTCGTCACGGCAACGATGATCGGCAGCGCCGTGGTGCAGTAGAGCGCCACGGTAATGCGGCCATACGCCGACACATCGCGCGTCGCAGGACAAATACCCATAGAGATGAGGATGGGCACGGCGCGAATAATCAGCAACGCCACGATAAAGCCCGCGAGCAAGCCTGGACGCGACGCCACGGCCGTCAGGTCGATCTTTGCGCCCGATACGGTAAAGAACACCGGAATCAAAAAGCCGTAGGCCAGGCCGTCGAGCTTGGTCTCGAGCGTATGGTTGCCCTCGGGGATGATATAGCGCAGGACAAAGCCGGCGGCAAAAGAACCCAACACGATGTCGAGATCAAAGACGGCCGAGAACGCCACGAGCGTGACCAAGATGAGCACCGTCAGGCGCACGAAGGTCTGCGACGTGGTATCGGCGCGTTCCTCGACAAACGCAAAGAAGCGGCTGCCGACGCGCTTGGAGCGGCTTGGGACCACGGCCAGCAACACGCAGACCACCGCAAACAAGCCAAGGATTACAAGCGTCTGGATGCCGGTGCGGGCAGACAGCAGCACCGACATGGCGAGCACGGGGCCGAGCTCACCCCAGGTGCCATACGCAAGAATCGAGTCGCCCACGCGCGTGCCGGTGAGCGAGCGCTCACGCATGATGGGCACGAGCGTGCCGAGCGCCGTCGAAGTGAGAGCAAGCGTCACAGCGATACCGTCGAAATGGCTGACCGAGAACCACGGGGTAAAGCGCACGGCAAGCCAGGCGATACCAAACGTGACGACCCACGTCGCCAAGCCGTAGCGCCCCTCGACGCCCGTGATGCTCTTGGGGTCGATCTCAAAGCCGGCGAGCAGGAACAAAAAGGCCAGACCGAGCTCGGACACAAGCGAGACCTCGGCATCTACATGGATAATGTCGAGCATATGGGGTCCCAGCACCGCGCCGAACACGAGCAAAAAGACCGTTTCGGGAATGGGTTTTCCGGGAATCGCCGAGGCGATGAAGGGGCTTGCAAAGGCCACGAGCGCGATGATGGCGAGTGAAACGAATGCCATGTGATGCCTTTCTCTTGTTTGCGCTTCACTGTAGCACCCTCGCCGTCCTCAACGCGCCGCGAGCTGTCGTATCATAGTGAGGTTTACAAACATGTGGCTCAAGGCGACCGCAGGGCAGACCCCGCAAACCGACCGCTGCCGCATACCGTACCGTACGCCCAACCGATCAGGAAGGCAGGAACCAATGGTCTCTCGTATCTACGTGGAGAAGAAACCCGGGTTCGACGTCGAGGCTCAGCAGCTCAAGGGCGAGCTGACCGAGATTCTCGGCATCAAGGGCATCGAGGCCCTGAGGATCATCAACCGCTACGACGTCGAGGGCATCGACGAGGAGCTTTTCCGCTCCTGCGTGCCGACCGTCTTTAGCGAGCCCCAGGTCGATGTGACCTACGACGAGCTCCCCGCAAGCGATGGCGCCGTCTTTGCCGTCGAATTCCTGCCTGGCCAGTTTGACCAGCGCGCCGACTCCGCCAGCGAGTGCGTGCAGCTCATCAGCCAGGGCGAGCGCCCCGCCGTGCGCTCCGCCAAGGTCTATATGATCTCGGGCGCTCTGGACGAAGCCGCCATCGAGGCCATCAAGCACTACGTGGTGAACCCCGTCGAGGCGCGCATCGCCTCGCTCGACCTGCCCGAGACGCTGTACATGGAGACCCCCGAGCCCCAGCCCGTCGAGGTGCTCGACGGCTTCCGCGAGCTCGATGAGGCCGGCCTCGCCGCCTTTATTTCCGAGCGCGGTCTTGCCATGGACGAAGCGGACATCGCCTTCTGCCAGCAGTACTTCCGCGACGAGGATCGCGATCCCACCATCACCGAGATCCGCGTGATCGACACCTACTGGTCCGATCACTGCCGCCACACCACCTTCGGCACCGTCCTGGACAACGTGACGATCGACGACGCCGTGGTGCAGCAGGCCTTCGACCGCTACATGGAGATGCGCCACGAGCTCGGTCGCGACGCCAAGCCCGTCTGCCTCATGGACATGGGCACCATCGGCGCCAAGTACCTTAAGAAGACCGGTGTCATGACCGATGTCGACGAGTCCGAGGAGATCAATGCCTGCACCGTCAAGGTGAAGGTCGATGTCGACGGCGAGGAGCAGGACTGGCTGTTCCTGTTTAAGAACGAGACCCACAACCACCCGACCGAGATCGAGCCCTTCGGCGGTGCCGCCACCTGCGTGGGCGGCGCCATCCGCGACCCGCTCTCGGGCCGCAGCTACGTGTACCAGGCCATGCGCGTCACCGGTGCCGGCGACCCCACCGTCCCCGTGTCCGAGACGCTCGAGGGCAAGCTGCCGCAGCGCAAGCTCGTGACCACCGCCGCCGCCGGCTACTCCAGCTACGGCAACCAGATCGGCCTTGCCACCGGCCAGGTCAACGAGCTCTATCACCCCGGCTACGTGGCCAAGCGCATGGAGGTCGGCGCCGTGGTGGGCGCCACCCCGGCAAGCCACGTGCGCCGCGAGTGCCCCGCCCCCACCGACAAGATCATCCTGCTGGGCGGCCGCACCGGCCGCGATGGCATCGGTGGCGCCACCGGCTCCTCCAAGACCCAGAACACCGAGTCCATCGAGACCTCGGGTGCCGAGGTCCAGAAGGGCAACGCCCCTGTCGAGCGCAAGCTGCAGCGTCTGTTCCGCCGCGGCGACGCCTGCCGTCTGATCAAGCGCTGCAACGACTTTGGCGCCGGCGGCGTCTCGGTCGCCGTGGGCGAGCTTGCCGACGGCCTGTACGTGGACCTGGACACCGTGACCAAGAAGTACGACGGCCTGGATGGCACCGAGCTCGCCATCTCCGAGTCCCAGGAGCGCATGGCCTGCGCCGTCGCCGATGGTGACGTCGAGGAGTTCATGGGCTACGCCGCCGAGGAGAACCTCGAGGCGACCGTTATCGCCGAGGTTACCGCCGAGCCGCGCATGCGCATGGCCTGGAACGGTGTCGCCATCGTCGACCTGTCCCGCGAGTTCCTCAACTCCAACGGTGCGCCCAAACACCAGGTCGCCCACGTGTGCGCCCGCAGCGTGTGGCAGCCCAGCTGGGCCGGCACCACGCTTGCCGAGCGCATGACCTCGCTCGTCACCGACCTCAACGTCGCCTCCAACAAGGGCCTTTCCGAGCGCTTCGACTCCACCATCGGTGCCGCGACCGTGCTCATGCCCTTTGGCGGCAAGACGCAGCTCACTCCGAGCTCTGCCATGGTCGCCAAGTTCCCCGTGGACGGCGAGACCACTACGGCGAGCGCCATGGCATGGGGCTTCAACCCCTACCTGATGGAAGCCGACCAGTTTGCAGGCGCCTACCTGTCCGTGGTCGAGTCCATCGCCAAGCTCGTGGCCGCCGGCTTTGAGCACAAGCGCGCCTATCTCTCCTTCCAGGAGTACTTCGAGCGCCTGCGCACCGAGGCCGAGCGCTGGGGCAAGCCCATGGCAGCAGTACTCGGCGCCCTCATGGCTCAGGTCGACCTGGGCGCCGGCGCCATCGGCGGCAAGGATTCCATGAGCGGCTCGTTTGAGGACGAGGCCGGCGAGCTCAACGTTCCGCCGACCCTGATCAGCTTCGCTGTGGCCGTGGGCAAGGCGGCCCGCGCCGTCTCCCCCGAGTTCAAGGGCCTGACGCACCGCGTCGTCCGTATCGCCCCCGCCACCTACGGCGAGGATTACCGTCCCGACGCCCAGCAGCTGCTTGCCGCGTTCGATGCCGTCGAGGCACTTACCGCCACCGGCGACGCTCTGGCCATCTCCACGCCCGGCTACGGCTGTGGCGCCGAGAGCCTCTTTAAGATGTGCGTCGGCAACCAGATCGGCATCGAGCTTGCCGAGGACGTGGACGTCGAGAGCCTCTTCACCCCGCTCTACGGCAGCTTTATCGTCGAGCTTGCCGAGAATGCCGAGCTGCCCGAGGTCGCCGACGGCGTTGTCGTCGAGCCTCTGGGCACCACCGTCGAGGGCTATGTCATCGACACCGGTTCCGAGATCATCGAACTCTCCGAGCTGCAGGAGGCATGGGAAGGCGGCATCGAGGGCGTCTTTGCCTACCGCAGCGCCGGCGAGACCGCCCCGGTCGAGACCATCGATTTCCGTGCCAAGGACATCCACGTGTACGGCGGCGCCAAGATTGCCCGCCCGCGCGTGATTATCCCCGTGTTCCCCGGCAACAACTGCGAGTATGACAGCGCCCGTGCGTTCCGTGCCGCCGGTGCCGAAGCCGACACCTTCGTGATCAACAACCTCAAGCCCGACGCCGTCGCCGAGAGCACCCATGAGCTCGCCCGCCGCATCCGTGCAAGCCAGATCGTCATGATCCCCGGCGGCTTCTCGGGCGGTGACGAGCCCGACGGCTCCGCCAAGTTCATCACGGCGTTCTTCCGCGCTCCCGAGGTCACCGAGGCCGTCCGCGACCTGCTCAAGGCCCGCGATGGCCTGATGCTGGGCATATGCAATGGCTTCCAGGCGCTGGTCAAGCTCGGTCTGGTGCCCTACGGTGATATCGTCGACGCCACGCCCGATGCGCCCACGCTGACGTTCAACACCATCGGCCGCCACCAGAGCCGCCTGGTGCGCACCCGTATCTCGTCCAACCTGTCCCCGTGGCTGTCTCAGTGCAGCCTCGACGACCCCTACACCGTCGCCATCAGCCACGGCGAGGGCCGCTTTGTCGCCAACGACGAGGTGCTCGCCCAGCTCATCGCCAACGGCCAGGTCGCCACGCAGTACGTGGGCGAGGACGGCAAGCCCAGCATGGATCTTTCCGTCAACCCCAACGGCTCCGCACTGGCCATCGAGGGTATCACGAGCCCCGACGGCCGCGTCCTGGGCAAGATGGGCCACGCCGAGCGTCGCGGCGACAACCTGTACCGCAACGTGCCCGAGCATGTCCCCGGCGATAGGTTCATGCCCATCTTTGAGAGTGGCGTAGCCTACTTCGCCTAAACCTTTCCCATCGGGTACAATCCCTTCGGGTAATAACACCCGCCACCGGCACATGAACTGCCTCCCATTTCTTGGACATGAGAAATGGGAGGCTTTCTTTATGCGCGTTGATTTGAGGGTGAAGCATGATGTCGAGGCCAGGAAGGCGGCCATAGGGCTCTTCGAGCTCG
>CABUUK010000029.1 GCA_902494765.1 uncultured Collinsella sp. | reverse complement strand
TGTGTTTCACATCGCGCCCCACAACGCTAGTCCAACTTGGTGCCCGGTACCTGTGACGCTTCTTTAAGCAGCGCTTTGAGCTCGTTCAAAATGGAAACGGGCTGTCGATCGACAGCGTCCAGATGAAGCGTGGCCACGCGAATGGGCGGCTGATATTCAAATGGGCCAAAGAGCACGGGCGAACCCAGGAACCGCTCGATTTCCTCTGCAATCGCGTTGGTCTCTTCGGGATCAAAGTCGTCGAAAAGCGCCACGAATGTCGGCCCCGTCGAGCGGAACAGGCGACCCTTGCCGCGCGAGCATTCCATGAGGCAGGCGGCGCTCTCCGCCAAAACGCGATCGCCCGCATCAAAGCCAAAGCGGGCATTGACCTGAGCGATATCGTCGATTTTAATGGCGATCATGCCCGCCTTGCGCGCCACGCGACGCATTTCGCCAATGGCGTTGACCAGGGCGTGAATATCGCCCAGATCGGTCACGGAATCGGTCGTATCTGCCAGGCTTCGGTTGATGATAATGCCCACGTACATGTTAGGCTCGGTATCGGTGCCGTCCAAGCGGTAGCCCGTGCAGTCGCAAAGCGCGTACGCTCCGGCGGCATCCATCACGCGGTACTGCATGTAGTGGAAGTGCCACGTGCCGTTTATCACCATGTCGAGCTCGGCGCGTACGTTGTCGCGGTCCTCGGGGTGGACGCGAGCAAGCCACATATCGACCGAGTTAAAAGGGTGCTGGGAAGGCAGGTCAAAATCGCGCACGGCGTTAACCGACCATTGCGATTTGCCCGTATCGAGATTGAGGATAAAGGGATAGCGCGTCTCGGAGCTCATGGAGATCGCTTGGAACACCCGGTCGTTGCAGGGAAGCTGATCGACGATTGGGCGTTGCGGCGCGTCACTGTCTTTCGGTTGCTGCACACGATGCATAAGCTTATAGCGATACATCTTGCGATCGGCATCCATCGTCATCTGGCGACGCGTGTCGCCGGCAAGTGGATCGACGCGCGAGCAGCCAAAACTAAAGCTGCCGATCATGGGCGCCTTGCCACCTGAGCTCGCCTCGATCAGTCCGGTACGTACCTGCTCCAAGCGCTGCTCGAGTTCAGTCTCGTTTGCGGAGAGCGAGATGAGCACAAACTCGTCTCCACCGATACGGAACAGCATTTCATCGTGCTCCATGGTTTCGGAGAGCGTGCGGCAGATGCCCAGAATATAGCGATTGCCTTCGGCGTGGCCAAACCTATCATTGCAATGTTTGAGATGGTCGATGTCAATATAGGCGCAGGTGAAGGGGTCACCTTTGTGCCAGAGTTGCTCGACGTGACGGTCGAATCCGTTGCGGTTGCCCAAGTTGGTGAGCGGGTCGATATAGGCGTTGCTCTCAAGCAGCCGGCGCTCTTGCTGCAGGATGGCGTGCGTCTTTTGCAGTTGTTCGCCAACGGCGCGTAGCTCAGCAGGCAGCGCGGCAACATCGAGTTCGGCGGTCGAGATGCCATTCGCAAGTCGCTGAAGATAGGCAATAATCGATTGCTCGCCCAGGCGATATGATTCGTTCATGATGGATAACCTCCTTGGGCGGAACAGCGGTTTGTATTATATCCCCAATTCGGTTTGAATTGGGGATATAAGTTAACTAATGGAGGCAAATTCCCCCTTCGGCGGTGGTGTTTTGCGCGCGAGCGTATCAGTTGTTATTGCCACCATCGAGCAATGCCTCAAAATCCTTCGCTGGCATGGGGCGGTAGTAGAGGAAGCCTTGAGCGTCGCGGGCGCCCATTTGCCGTAGCACGTTCGCCTGCTCATTTGTCTCGACGCCTTCGACCACGACGGGCAGATGGAGCGACTGCGCCATCTCGAGCATCGATGAAATGATCTGCGTGCTGCGGCCTTGATCGCCGTCGACGGGCGCAATCTGCCAAATGTGCTTGTCGAGCGTCACCATAAAGCCGCTTTCCTCGAGTGCGGGGATATGGGTGCACATGCTGTGGGCGGCTATTATTCGACAGGCGGTAGCGCGACGATGCGATGTTCGATGAAAATGCGACTGAGACGATATATGTTGACGGGTATACTTGTCCCGGTTTAAAACGCAGGAACGGAGATGGTCGCATGGCACAGCCGGATACGACGCACACGGTGGGGCTTGCGCTCGAGGGAGGCGGCTACCGCGGTATGTATACGGCGGGCGTGCTCGACGTTTGGATGGAGCACGGTTTGACCTGCGACCATATGGTGGGTGTCTCGGCGGGCGCGGCGTTTGGCTACAACTTTAAATCGCGCCAGATCGGCCGCGCCATTCGCTACAACAAGGCCTATTGTGCCGATAAGCGCTATGCGGGTGTGACCAGCTGGTTGCGAACCGGTGACATGTTCAATGCCGATTTTGCCTATCACGAGGTGCCCATCGAGCGCGATCCCATCGACCTGGAGACATATCGCGCCTGCCCTATGCGGTTTACGTGCGTGTGTACCGATATCGAGACGGGCAAGGCCGTCTACCACGACCTGCCCTATGGCGACGAGCGCGATATCGAGTGGATCCGGGCGTCGTCGGCGATTCCCGTGGCGACGCGTCCCGTTGCTATTGGCGGGCATAAGTATCTGGATGGTGGCGTGGCTGATTCCATTCCCAGCGCTTGGTTGTTTGCGCAGGGGTATGACCGCAATATCGTGGTACTCACGCAGCCGGCGGGCTTTGTGAAGCAACCCAACAGCGTGATGCCCATGCTGCGGCGCGTGTTCCGTCACTACCCGGAGTTTGTTGCAGCGCTCGATCATCGGCATGAGGTCTACAATGCCACGCTCGATGACTTGGCGCGTCGTGAGGCTGCCGGCGAGGTCTTTGTGGTGCGGCCGAGCGAATCGGTGAAGGTGCCGTCGCTGTGCCGCGAGCCGGATGAGCTCGAGCGTATCTACCAGGTCGGCCGCCACGATACGGAGGCGACCTTGCCGGCGCTGGAAGCGTATCTGGCAGAGTAGAGCAAACTGCCGTGGACTCGGCGGAAAGCGCATCCCGGAATCGGCGCTAAAAATGGGATGAGGTTTCCGCGAGAGGCCCGTAGCGGAAAGCGCGCCCCGGAATCGGCATCCAAAACGGGATGCAGTTTCCCCGACGGCGGGTTTTGGAAACGGCGTCCCAGAATTTGCGCCTGGAATGGGATGGGGTTTCCCAACGGAGCCGCATGCGGAAAGCGCATCCCGGAATGGAGGTCCAAACTGGGATGCGCTTTCCATTGCTGAAGATGTGAGGCTGCGGATCAGCTGCTCGGCTTATGCCTATGCCTGCTGCCAAGTGTCGACGAGCTCCTTGGCCGCGGCGTAGGGGTCATCGGCGCTGCAGACGGCACTCACCACAAAGAAGCCGTCGACGCCGGTGGCCTTGAGCTGCGGCAGGTCGGCCGTCTTGACGCCGCCGCCCACCACGATGGGCACGGGGCTTGCCGCGTGGAGTGCGGCCAGGTCCTCAAAGCTCTTGGTGATGATAGAGCCGTCGGCCGCGCGTCCGCAGTCGCGCTTGGTCTCGGTCTCGTGGAGCGGGCCGATGCCCAGGTAGTCGACCAGGCTCATGTCGGCGGTCTTGACGTACTCGAGCATCTCCTCGCAACGGGCCGAAAGGCCCACAATGGCATCGGGGCCCAGCAGCTTGCGGCAGACCTCGACGGGAATGTCGCTCTGGCCTACGTGCACGCCGTCGACGGCAATGCCCTGCTCGCGCGCGGCGAGTACACAGTCCAGACGGTCGTCGATTAACAGGGCGACCTGACCGGTCTTGCCAGCCTGTGCGATTGCCTGCGCGGCGTCGCCGGTCAGTGCAATGATCTCGCGGGCGCTTGCCACCTTGGAGCGCACCTGGATACAGGTAAAGCCTGCGTCGAGCGCCTGGGCCACCACATCGCCCACGGGGCGCCCGAGGGTGTTTTCGGGGCCGAGTACCAGATAGGCCGAGATATCAAGGTTGTCGCGGATGCTCATCGTGCTTCCTCCTGCTTCTTGATCTGTGCTTCCATGCGCTCGAGCTTGCCGGTCATGGTGTCGGTAAATCCGGGCCGAATATCGGCTTTGAGCACGACTTCGGTGCGGATTCCCTTGCTCGCCAACACAAAGGTTGCGTCGCGCACGACCTGCATGACCTCGTCCCAGTCGCCCTCGATCTCGGTGAACATCGAGGTGGTGCGGTTGGGAAGGCCGCTCTCGCGTATGACGCGCACGACCTCGGCGACCTCGGCGGACAGCTCGTCGCCGGTGCCGCACGGGGCGATGGCCACGGCGATGAGCGTGTTCATTCCGGCATTGGTTGCGGGCTCGGACATGGCTTACGCCTCCTCGAGCTCGAGCTGGTTGTTGGCGATGTCCTGGGCGCTCGCGCGGTAGAGCTCGTCGATAAAGGCGACCTTAAAGCTTGCCGGGGCGTCGGCGACAGCGGCGGCACGCGTGCCGGCAACGTTGTAGACCGCGGTGCCGCAGATGGCTGCCGTAAACGGGTCGGCGGCGCAGGCATACACGGCCAGCACGCCGCCCTGCGAGCAGCCGCAACCGGTGATCTTGGACATGAGCGGGCTGCCGCCGTGGGACTTGGCCACGGTTGTGCCGTCGGTAATCAGGTCGACTTCGCCCGAGACCACAACGGCGCCGCCGGTGTAGCGGGCGAGCGCCACGGCGGCATCGCGGGCAGCGTCTACCGTGTCGGTGGTATCGACACCGCGCACGCGGCTCAGATCGGCCGCCTCGCCCTCAAGACCCCACAGGCCGGCGAGCGCGATGATCTCGGAGGCGTTGCCGCGCACGATGGCGGGCTTGTACTGCTTGAGTTCGTTTACCAACTGGGTGCGCAGGCTACCGATGCCCAGGCCCACCGGATCGAGCACCCAGGGCTTGCCGGCGTCGTGTGCCGCCTTGGCCGCGCGGGGAATTGTCTGCTCGTAGATGGGGAAGAGCGTGCCCATGTTGAGATAGATGGCGCCGCCGCCGGCAACGAGCGCTTCGCCCTCGTCGGGCAGATAGACCATGGCGGCCGATCCGCCCACGGCGAGCTGTGCGTTGGCGACAAAGTCGATCGTCACCGTGTTGGTGATGGAGCCGGCCATCGGATTGGTGGCGCGAATTTCCTCTACGGCCTTGACCATATGTTGCTTAAGCTGTTCCGAATCAATCACTGCACATGCCTCCTTGGCATAGAAAAGGGGCGCTGTGCATAGACAGCGCCCCTGTAAAGGCGGCATGCTCCCTACGCCAGCATTAACTGACAGGTTCAAAGGATTGGGCCCCATGCCCTCTCAGCCTTGTGGTTTGCACCGCCGGCACTCCCGCATCGAATCTGTTGTTCCCTATACTAACGCACCTGCCAAAAAGGGACAGGTTTATTTTGGCAGGTGGCAACTGGGACTTTGCGTTTTCCCAGATAAAACCTGCCAAAATAAACCTGTCCCTTATTGGCAGGTCGTTACAATGGTTACGGTGAAAATGACTGGGAGACTCTATGATCAAACTTGTGCTGACCGATATGGACGATACGCTGATTCCAGCCGGGCATGACGGCGCCAGCGACTACGCCATCGAGGGTATTCATGCCATGCAAGCGGCGGGTCTGCACTTTGGTCCGGTTTCGGGTCGTCAGCCGTCCGCGATGGGCTGGATGTTCAAAAATCGTTCCGAGTGTTTTTCGATTGGCGCGTTCTGTAACGGCCAGGTGATGTTTGTCGGCGGCGAAGTAGTCGCCTCGCACGCAATCGACAACGATGCTCTGATGCGTTTGGCCGACTATCTGGAGCAAGAGACCGACGATACATTTTTAAAAGTCTATAGCCTGGGCGATGACTTTTGGGGCAACGATGCCTATTGCGTGACGAGTGATCCCGAGCGCGTTCGTCGCGCCATGGAGTCGGGCGGCAACGCATGGCTCAAAGGCGAAGAGGCCCCGTGCCGTCCTGTTGTCGACGACGCGCCGGTGTTCAAGGCGAATATCTGGAGTGCCCGTTCGCGTGAGGAGCTCGCGGAGCTACGCGAGCGCGTTGCCGTTGAGGTGCCGGAACTCTCGCTTGTGTTTCCCAACAACCGAGTGCGCCTGTTTGACATCCTTCCAGCAGGTTGGGACAAGGGTTGCGCTGCGCTGGAGTTGGCGCGCGCTTTGGACCTGACGCCCGATGAGGTGGCCGTATTTGGCGATTCCGATAACGATCTGCCCATGATCGGTGCCGTCCCCAACTCCGTTGCAGTCGCCAATGCCAACGAGGCTGTCACGGCTGCCGCGCGCTGGCATATCGGCGCTGCGGCAGACGATGCGGTCGCCGGGGCTCTGCATCAGATTGCCGCCTGCGCTGCGACGGGGGAAATGCCGCCGTTTATGCGTCAGATGGATGTGACAGGTTTCGACGTCACGAACGTCTAGGGAGAAAGCTATGAAGCTTCAGCAGCTCAGATATGTCGTCAAAGTTGCCGAATGCGGCAGCATTACCGAGGCCTCGCGCCGGCTCTTTGTGTCGCAGCCTTCGATTACCGCATCGATCCGCGATCTCGAAAACGAGATGGGTGTGCATATCTTTGAGCGCACCAACAAGGGTGTCATTGTGTCCGAGGAGGGCGAGACCTTCTTGGGCTACGCGCGCCAGGTGCTCGACCAGGCCGATCTGCTCGAAGGCAAGTACAAGGGCGCGTCCGAGCAGGTGCCGCACTTTAGTGTGAGCTGCCAGCATTATTCCTTTGCCGTTAACGCGTTTGTTGACGTGATCCGCGAGTTCGATGCCGCGCGCTACGACTTTACCCTGCGCGAGGAGCAGACTCACGAGATTATCGAGGACGTCGCGCATATGAAAAGCGAACTGGGCATCCTGTACTTATCCGAGCATAACCGCGAGGTTATCGAGCGCATGTTCGCCGCCAACGAGCTCGTATTCGAGGGACTCTTCTGCGCCGCGCCGCATGTCTTTGTATGCGCCGACCATCCACTGGCGGCCTGCGCCAGCGTGACGCTCGAGGACTTGGAAGACTACCCGTTCTTGTCCTATGAGCAGGGCAGTTATAACTCGTTCTACTATTCCGAGGAACTGACCTCGACCTTTGAGCGCCGCAAGAATATCCGCGTGCGTGACCGTGCGACACTGTTCAACCTGGCCATGGGCCTCAACGGCTACACGGTGTGTTCGGGCGTGATCAGCCACGAGCTCAACGGTCCAGGTATTATCTCCATTCCGCTCGATGTGGACGAGTACATGGAGATTGGTATCATCACGCGCAAAAACACGACGCTCACGCGCTATGGCCAAGCCTATATCGACGCGATCCGTCAGCATATCTAGACTGCTGCGTCCTGTACAGGTCAAATCTCTTCATGGCAGTCCCAACTGATATAGGAAGCATCTATATCAAACTGTTATAAACGTATATTTTACGATGGCTATATGAGCGCTCATACTTTGTCCCAGTAAAGCAACCAATGCAAAGGGAGATATCTATGAGTGCTTTAACCACGCTGAACGCGCCGTTTCGCGCCGATATCGTCGGCAGCTTTCTTCGTCCACAGGCCGTAAAGGACGCCCGTGCCGCCTATGCTGCGGGCACACTCGACGCCGCCGGCCTTAAGGCCGTCGAGGATGAGGCCATTCGCGACCTGGTGGACAAGCAAAAGTCCGCTGGCCTGCAGGTGATTACCGATGGCGAGTTTCGCCGCAGTTACTGGCACCTCGATTTTATGTGGGGGCTCAACGGCATTGAACGCCGTACCTCGCGTACGGGCTATATGTTCCACGACGAGGAAACCACAGCCGACACCGCCGCGGTAACCGGCCCCATTAGCGGCGAGAACCATCCGTTCGTCGAGCACTTTAAATTTGTCAAGGCGCTCGAGGGGGAGGGCCAGGTCGCGCGGCAAACCATTCCGGCGCCGATCCAGACGTTCTCCGAAGTCACGCTCGACCGCTGCGACGGCCAGCAGGAGAGCCTGCGCGCTGTCTATAAGACCGATGAGGAACTTGCCGACGCCATCGCAGCCGCTTATCGCACGGTGATCGCCGACCTGTACGCAGCAGGCTGCCGCAACATCCAGTTTGATGACTGCACCTGGGGCATCTACTGCGACACCGATTTTGTCGCCAAAACCGGCATGAGCCCGGTCGACCTGCAAAAGGTAAGCGAGCTGGGCGTGGCGCTCAACAATGCCGCCATCGCGGACAAGCCCGACGATCTGGTCATCAACACGCATGTGTGCCGCGGCAACTACCACTCCACCTATGCCTTCGAGGGCGGCTATGACCCCATCGCGCCGTACCTGTTCGCAAACGAGGATGTCGATGCATTTTACCTGGAGTTCGATACGCCGCGCGCCGGCGGTTTTGAGCCGCTCAAGTACGTTGCCCCGGGCAAGAAGGTCGTGCTGGGCTTGGTAACCACCAAGGCGGCAGAGCTCGAGAACGAGGATGTTATCGTCGAGCGCATCCGTGAAGCCGCAAAGTACGTGCCGCTCGAGAACCTGTATCTGTCGCCTCAGTGCGGCTTTGCCAGCTGCGAGATTGGCAACAAGCTGACCGAGGATGAGCAATGGGCAAAGATCGCGCTGGTCAAGCGCATTGCCGAGCGCGTTTGGAAATAGCGCTAGTGTTTGCAGGTGACGGCGCGTGCGAGACATGGCGTATCGCGTACAATGGTTCGGATCGTATCGTTCGGGCAGGTTATCCGATATGCCCGATCGCCCTTCCATCATGAAAGGACTTCCATGTCCCAATCCTCGACGCCCGCCGTATCTGAACTCGAGGAGACTGTCGAATAGTAGTTGTGTTCAGCTAAATCAAAAAATGGCGTCCATGCGTATGTACGCGTGGACGCCATTTTTAATGCGTCAGTATCCAGTGGATGCCGCGCGCCATGCGCAGGTCAGTTTGGGCAAAGTGGTTGCCGGGGTTGAGCTCCAGCGTTGTTGGAATGTCATGCTCGATAAACAGCTCTTCCATCGCGCGCGTATCGTCGAGTACGTGCCGCATCATGCGGTTGGGCGTCTTGGTTTCCTTTTTACCGAGCGACAGATAGGCGGCGTCGGGCGTGGCTGTCATCGTGCGCTCGCGCGCGTAGTCGATAAAGCCGGGGAACCATAACGACCCCGATGCACTCGCTGCGCGCTCAAAGACATCTGTTTGCCAAAGTGCCCACAGGGAAAAAAGACCCGCCAACGAGTAGCCGGCAATGCCGCGCCAGGTGGGCGGGCAGGGAAGTGATGATTCGGCCTCTGGGATTATCTGATTCAGCAGTTCATCGAGAAACTCAGACGCCTGTCCGCCAAAGGACTCGGCATCTCGTATAGTTCCCTCACATTCCCAGGGGCTCAGCTCGCGATTCCAATCGAGCCCTCCAATGGCGACAAGGGTGAATGGCGGGCAGTCGAGCTCTCGGCAGCGCTCGTAGACTTCACTACCGTCGCCCATAACCACGGGGAGGTAGATGACGGGCGCGCCTTCCACACACTCTGAATAAACGGTTATCTGCTTATGATGCGCTTCCAAGGCAGGCTTCTCTCGGTGTTGTGATATTGACAGCCTCAATTGTCGCACGCTGGCACGGGGGTAGACGCTAAAAGAAAGGCGCGGAGCCGCTCGATGCGATTCCGCGCCTTGTTGTTTTGCTTTAGCAGGCTATGCCGCTACGCTACAAAGAAGTAGACGAGGAAGGCGAGGGCTGCGATCCACATGAGCGGCTTGATCTTGGAAGCCTCGCCCTTAAAGAGCGCGACGACTACGTAGGCGATAAAGCCCAGACCGATGCCGGCAGAGATGGAGTAGGTGAAGGGCACGCCGGCGACAATCATGAACGCCGGGAAACCCTGCGACACGTCGGACCAGTCAATCTCGGAGGCCTCGCTCATCATGAGGTAGCCGACGTAGACCAGAGCACCGCAGGTGGCGGCGCTGGAAACGATGGTGACGATGGGGGAGAAGAACGCGGCGAGAATGAACAGCACGCCGGTGGTGACGGAGGTGAGGCCCGTGCGGCCACCGTCGGCAGCACCAGAGGTGGACTCGACGAAGGTGGTGATGGAGGAGACGCCCATGAAACCGCCCACAGCGGCGGCGGCGGAGTCGACGATCAGAATCTCCTTGATATTCTCGACGTTGCCGTCGTCGGTGAGGAACTCGCCCTGCTTGGCCACGGCCATCGCGGTGCCCATGGTGTCGAAGAAGTCACTCATGAGCAGCGAGAACGAGATGACGAGGAGCGCGGGGTCGGTAAGGACCTTGACGATGGCAGGCACGCCGCCGGCGTCGGCGATGGGGCCACCGATGCTCGAGAAATCGAGCGGGGCGATGATACCGGTCGGAGCCTGGGTCACACCTAGGGGGATACCGGCGATGACGGCGACGACGATGCCGATGAGCAGCGAGCCGGGGACGTTGCGGCAGGCGAGGGCGACTGTCACCAGGATGGAGATGATGCCGACGATGAAGGTGGGGGAGGTGATGTCGCCCAGACCGACGAGTGTACCGGCGCCAGCGGTGATAATGCCGGCATCGCACAGGCCAATCATGGCGATGAACAGGCCCAGACCCACCGAGATGGCGTGACGCAGGACAACCGGGATGGCGTCCATGATGGCCTCGCGCAGGCCACAAAGCACGAGCAGCAAGATGACGACGCCCTCAAGGAAGATGACGCTCATGGCCACGTGCCAGTCACCGCCGCAGACGGTGGTGGTGATTCCAGCGATCATCGCGTTGACGCCTAAGCCCGACGCGCAGGCGAGCGGGCGGTTGGCGAAGATGCCCATGCAGATGGTCATGATGCCGGCGCCCAGGCAGGTGGCGCAGGCGAGCGCTCCCGCATCGATGCCGGCGCCCGAGAGCACCGCAGGGTTGACGGCGATGATGTAGGCCATCGCCAGGAATGTTGTCAGTCCAGCGCGAAGTTCGGTCCCGATTGTGGACTTGCGCTCACTGACGTGAAAAAGTTCGTCCATGCATACCCTTTCCTTGTTCGGCCCCGAGTTTAGGCCGATTGACACGAACTCAACTACTATATCGCCTTTGAAAGGTTGATGTTCCTCGCATGTTGATGTTCGGCGCTTTGTAGCAGACGGACGGTATTTTTCGCATGAAAATGTGTGGGTACCGTATACTTAAGCAGTTACAACGACCCCTATGGAGGAACGTATGATTAAAGAGCTCTGCCACGACGAGGCTATTCTGTCCCAGCGTTGCGAGGTCGCGACCGTCGAGGACGAGTCGGTGGCACAGGACCTGATCGATACCATCAAGTCGCTCGACGATGCCGGCTGCCTTGCCGCCAACCAGATCGGCGTCACCAAGAAGGTCTGCGTCTATCTGGACGACGCCGGCGAGCCCCATGTGCTCTACAACCCCCGTCTGGTGTTTGGCCTGGGTGCCAGCAAGATGGAGGAGAGCTGCCTGACGTACGAGGAGGTCACCAAGTCCACGCGCTATATCAAGTGCAAGGTTGCCTTTGACCAGATTGTCGACGGCAAGATGAAGGAGTGCCGCCGCGACTACGCGGGCTTTGAGGCACAGATGATCCAGCATATGATCGATCACTGTCTTGGAAAGTTGGTCTAAGGGGACCAAAGCACCGCACTTCGTCTCTTTTGGCCCGGGCATGACATTGTTGTCATGTCCGGGCTTTTGTGTTTAGCGCCTTTTTGTTTGGAGACAATGAAATTAGCAAGAACGTAAAGCTAGGAGGCGCTATGTGTACGAGTATTCGATTTACCGATAATTCTGGCCACATGTATCTGGGCCGCAATCTCGACTGGAGCTTTGACTACGGCCAACAGGTTCGCGTGATGCCGCGCGGGTTTCACATTCCGTATTCGTTTATCGACGACGCGACAGCGGCGCACGCGGTGATCGGTATGTGCATCGATTACAGGAACTACCCTATGTTCTTCGATTGCGGCAACGATGCGGGTCTGGCTGTGGCGGGGCTCAACTTTCCCGGCTATGCCGAGTATGCCGAGGGCCCTGTCGACGGCAAGACCAATATCGCGGCCTATGAGTTTCCCCTGTGGGTGGCAGCGACGTTCTCGACGGTCGATGAGGTCGAGGCCGCGCTGCGCGACACGGTGATTGTCGCCAAATCTGCCGGAGAGGGGCTGGGCGTGTCACTGCTCCATTGGATTATCGGCGACAGCCAGCGCAGCATCGTGGTCGAGATGATGGCTGACGGCCTGCATGTATACGACGATCCGGTCGACACCCTTGCCAATCAGCCGGCCTTCCCGTGGCATATGGAAAACCTACGCACCTATATCACCGCCACAAGCGATTTTCCGCAGACGGCGACATGGCGTGGCGCCGAGCTCAAGCCCTATGGAGCCGGTGCCGGCATGCGCGGCATTCCGGGCGATTGCTATTCGCCGAGCCGTTTTGTAAAGGCGGCGTACCTCAATGCCAATTACCCGCAAAAGGAGAGCGAGACCGAAAACGTCGTTCGCATGTTCCGCTCGCTCGAGGGCGTGGTGATGATCGAGGGAGCGTCCAGGATGGGCGATGGCAAGTTCGAGAAGACTATCTACACCGGATGCTTTAGCGCGCGCACGGGCAATTATTACTACGCGATGTATGGGGATCCGTCGATTCGCTACGTGAGCCTGATGGATGCCGAGGGCGCGAGCCCCGATAGGCTCGTGGTTCCCGAGCCGCGTCGTTCGTAGCCGATAGCTTTACCGCAATGCAAAGCGGCCCTGCATCTCCCGTGAGGTGCAGGGCCGCTGTCGTTGATTTGTGACGTCGCTAGAAGTTGGCGTCGTTGAGTTGTTCGTTCTCGAGGCCGTCGAGCTGTTGCTGTTCGGGCGTATCGGCGACGCTCTCGAGCAACTCGGTGGGATCGACGTTCATGTCCTTACCGGCTTCGTTGCCGTTGACCAAGTCGTCCGAGAAGATGTCGACTTCCATTTCCTCGGCCTCTTCGATCTGAACCTCGAGCGGCACCTGGGTGCGCACGAGCTTAACGGCCGGGCGCATGCGGGCAAACAGCGGCACGTACTCGATGATGATGGCCGAGTTCTCAAGACCGTACCAGCGTGCCGGGCTTCCGCAAGCGCGGCGGACGGCGTACTTGATGGCCATGACGCGATGGTCGTTGCGGTTGATGTCCGTTTCGGGGGCGAGCATCTTGCGCAGCATGCAAAAACGGAAGTCGCCCACGTTGCCGCGTGTCTCGTAGATGGAATAGGTGTGATGCTGCGGCGGCAGCTCGCCCGATGTCATCAAGTCGCCAACGATCTGGCGCAGGTAGGCGTTGATGCGCTGATTGACCTTAAAGCCCAGGTCCAAGCGCACGCGGAACAGGAAGTCTGTGCCAAAGGTCTCAACGGAATACTCGTGCGTATAGGGCTCATCGGTAACGTGCACGTTGATGAACCAGTATGCCTTGGCGCGCTTGGGATGCTTATCCAAGATGGAGTAGAGCACGTCGCGGTCGAGCGTGAGCGGGTCGGGGCTGTTGGTAAGGAACACCAGATTGTCGGCGAGCACGGGGTAGGTCTCGTCATTGCGCAGGCGATTGAGCTGGTCAATGTACTTGGAGACGGGCAGCAGGATCGTCTGCGTGCGCTCGATGGCGGTGCCGCGACGCCACACATACATAAGGCCAAACAGCAGTGCGGCCAGGAAGATCATCACATAGCCGCCGTCAAAGAACATGGTGAGGCACGAGGCGAAGAAGCACAGCTCAATGGCACCGAAGAGCAGGGCGAAGACGCAGGCGCCCAGCTTGTGCTTGAGGATGCCGGCGATGTAGCTCGTCAAAAGCGTCGTGGTCATGAGCATGGTCACGGTAATGGCGAGGCCGTAGGCGCTCTCCATGCGCTCGGAGTTTTGGAACAGCAGAACGATGAAGATGCAGCCGACCCACATGATGTTGTTGACGAGCGGAATATAGAGCTGGCCCTTGGTGTCGCTGGGGTAGTGGATGCGCAGATGCGGCATAAGGTTGAGACGGGTTGCCTCGGATACCAGCGAGAAAGAGCCGGTGATGAGGGCCTGCGAGGCGATGATGGCCGCCACGGCCGAAAGCACGATGGCAAAGGGACGCAGGGGCTCGGGAAGCATCATATAGAACGGGTTGACGATATCCATCGCGAGCATCTGGGGATTGGAGTTGTTGGCAAGCAGCCAAGCGCCTTGACCAAGATAGTTGAGGATAAGGGCCGCCTTAACAAACGGCCAGGATGCATAGATGTTTGCCTTGCCCACGTGGCCCATGTCCGAGTAGAGGGCCTCGGCGCCGGTCGTCGACAGGAAGACGAAGCCGAGCACCATGATGCCCGAGTGGTTGATGGGCGAGAACAGGAACATGATGCCGCGGATGGGGTTGAGGGCGCGTAGGATGGACAGGTTGCCGAGCATGTTGAACAGGCCGGCGCCCGCCAGGAACAGGAACCATAGCGTCATAAGCGGACCGAACAGCTTACCGATTGACGAGGTACCGGCGCGCTGCATGGCAAATAGGCCACAGATAATGATGATGGTGATGATGATGACGTTGGTCTGGCCGTCGCCCAGCAGCGCGTGGCCCCACTCGATGGTACGCAGGCCCTCGATGGCTGTGGTGACCGTGACCGCGGGGGTGAGGATGCCGTCGGCGAGCAGTGCCGCGCCGCCGATCATGGCAGGTAGGATCAGCCATGGTGCCACTTTTCGCACCAGGCTGAACAGGGCGAAGATGCCGCCTTCGTTGTGGTTGTCGGCCTTCATGGCGATTACCACGTACTTGACCGTGGTCACGAGCGTCATGGTCCAGATGACGAGCGAAAGCGCGCCCAGAATCATGTCCTCGCTGACGGTACCGATGCCGCCGTTGTTGGCGACGATTGATTTCATGGTGTACATGGGGCTCGTGCCGATGTCGCCATAGACGACGCCGAGCGTTACAAGCAGCATGCCAGCGGAGAGGGGGATGGCTCCGTGCCCGCCTTGACCACGCTGGTCTTGGGGGCTTGCCTCCAGTTTGTTGTGTGCCACGTGGACTCCCTTAGACATCCGGTTATCTGTCTAGGACAGATAATCTTTATGCCGTCTTTATACATACAAGAGCAGTTTGGCACATCAGGTTATTTTAGACAATAATCCCCAGCTGGGGATTATTTATGTACGTAGGTAGCATTTCAAAACAGGGGCTTTTAAGCACGTGCTGTCTGGGCTATGCCAGCCTTGGCGCTTGCGCGTTTGCCGGCGAGTTCGCAAAAAATCGCGCCGCCGATGATAAGCGCGGCACCCATCAGGCGGACCGGTGTTATGGCTTCGCCCAAAAGGACGGCCGAGAACACGACGGCCGAAAGCGGCTCGAGGTAGCCGACGACCGCGACGGTCTGGACGGGCAGCTTGGCGACGGCACTAAAGTAGAGCAGGCAACCGATGCCGGTGTTGACGACGCCGAGCATGACGACGGCGTGCCAATCAATACTGGCGGCGACGCTGGCGGACAGGAATGAGGGAGCGCCCTGCGTGATGAGCGTGAGGACCAGCGCGGTCACAAAGGCGGCGCTCACCTGGAGCGTGGAGTTCTCGAGGCCTTCGATGTGTGGCGCACCCTTGCTAGCGATGACCATCAATGCGTAGCAGAAGGCCGAGACGATGCCGCAAGCGATACCCGCAATGGGCATATTGCCGCCCAGACCTTGTGCCGCGATGAGGAAGGCGCCGCAGGCGACGGCGATAAACCCGGCGATTTTGCCGCCGGTCAGTTTTTCGCCAAAGATGAGTGGGGAGAGCGCCATAACGATGATGGGGCCGCAGTAGTACAGCAGCGAGGATACGCCGACGCCGATCGTCTGGTAGGCGCGGAACAGAAAAATCCAGCTGGTGCCCAGCGCGGCTCCCGAGAGGAGGAGGGCCGCGGCTTCGCGGGGGCGAGATGGCGCCTGCAACTTATGGCGTTGGGTGATGGCGAGGATGGTGACAAGCGAGAGTGCGCCCAAAAACGTGCGCAGTAGCACGATATCGGAGCTCGGCAGCGCGATGGCGGCGGCGATGATGCCGTTGGAGCCAAACAATAGCAATGCTGCTAAGTACGTAAACAGTCCGTTGTTCATGCGCTGACATCCCCTCTATATCTGAGCATGTTCACTATGGGTGAACTGGCTCTAGAAGAAAAGCGAATATAATGCATGGAGAACATGACAAAAACTCATGCAAAGGTGGAAGGGTGCCGTGGAAACGAATATTCAAAAGATGCAGGTGCTGCTGGAGACGGTGCGCGCCGGAAGCTTTACGCGTGCTGCCGAGCGCCTGAGCTATTCGCAGTCGGGCGTGAGCCGTATGGTGGCCGATCTTGAGGCCGACTGGGGTTTTAAGGTGCTCGACCGCAGTCGCGAGGGCGTGGCTCTTTCTGCCGACGGGCGGCAGGTCATGCCGGCTGTCGAGGCGCTCTGCGAGGAATTCACTCGCTTGCAGCGACGGGTGGATGAGATGCGTGGACTCATGCGCGGCAAAATCTGCATCGGTACGTTTTCGAGTGTGGCGACCCACGTGCTGCCGCCGGTGATTGCGCGCTTTCGCGCCGATCATCCGGATGTCGATTATGAGTTGCTGATGGGCGACTATTCAGAGATCGAACAATGGGTGGCAGAGGGCCGCTGCGACCTGGGCTTTATTCCGCGCGAGCCACGCGGCGCCGGCATGGCGTCGCGACCGTTGGTGCAAGACGAGCTGATGGCCGTGGTGCCAGCGGACTCCTCGCTTGCCACCGCGGAGGTCGTTTCCCTTGCCGATTTGGCCAACGAGCAGTTTATCCTGCTGGAATGCGGTAGCGACGACGAGATTACGCCGCTGTTTCGCCGCGCGGGCCTGGCGGTGCGCTCTAAGCTGTCGACCTGGGATGACTATGCGATTATGGCCATGGTCGAGGACGGCCTGGGCGTGAGTATTCTTCCCGCGCTCATCTTGCGCCGTTGTCAGTTCGATGTTGCCGTGCGTTCGCTCGAGGGACATCCCCATCGGCAGATCAATGCGATATATCGCACGGCTGACGTTTCGCTTGCCGCCGCTCGATTCCTTGAATACCTCTAAACGCGTACACGCCATTGTCCGCTTTGGGCAAACCTCGGAGTTCGGTACGTTTTCTTATGAAATTGAACTTTCGAATGAGGCGCGGCGCTATACTGCTTACTAAATTGAACCTCGGTTCAATTCGTGTTCTATAAATTGAACTTTGCCAGCGAGGAGGTTCCTGTGGCCCAAGAGACGTTTAGCGATCGCCTGCGACAGGCTATGTCCGATCGCGACGTTCGCCAGTCGGACGTGATCCGCGCATCGGAGATGCTCGGCAAAAAACTCGGCAAGAGTCAGATGAGCCAATATGTGAGCGGCAAGACGATCCCGCGGCGCGATGTGGCTGAGCTGCTCGCTCGTATTTTGGAGGTCGATGTTACCTGGCTGCTTGCCGGCGACGCCGATCAAGGCGAGGCATCATCACCCCGCAACGATTCCAAGCCCGAACCCCATCCCTCAGCTCAAATTGCAAGGAGCACCACCATGCGTACTTTTTCTAAATCCACCAAGCTCGATAACGTCCTGTATGACGTGCGCGGTCCCGTCGTCGACGAGGCCGCCCGTATGGAGGACGAGGGTGAGCGCATACTCAAGCTCAATATCGGTAACCCGGCGCCCTTCGGTTTCCGCACGCCCGATGAGGTCATCAAGGACATGCGCCAGCAGCTGCCCGACTGCGAAGGCTATTCCAACTCGCGTGGCCTGTTCTCCGCGCGCAAGGCGATCATGCAGTATTCGCAGATCAAGGGCCTGCCCAACGTTCAGATGGAGCATATCTACACGGGCAACGGCGTGTCCGAGCTCATTCAGCTTTCGATGAACGCGCTGCTCGACAATGGCGACGAGATTCTGATCCCCAGCCCCGACTATCCGCTCTGGACGGCGTGCGCAACCCTTGCCGGCGGTCATCCTGTGCACTATCTGTGCGATGAGCAGGCGGATTGGTATCCCGACCTGGAGGATATGGAGTCCAAGATCACGAGCGCGACCAAGGCCCTCGTCATCATCAACCCCAACAACCCCACGGGTTCCGTCTATCCGCGCGAGGTGCTCGAGGGCATCGTCGAGGTTGCACGCAGGCATCAGCTGATGATCTTTGCCGATGAGATCTACGACCGCCTGTGCATGGACGGCTACGAGCACGTCTCGATTGCCTCGCTCGCCCCCGACCTGCCCTGCGTTACCTTTAGTGGCCTTTCCAAGTCGCACATGATTGCGGGCTATCGTATTGGCTGGATGGTGCTCTCGGGCAACCAGCGCTGCATGAGCGACTTCATCATGGGCATCAACATGCTTTCCAACATGCGCCTGTGCTCCAACGTGCCGGCTCAGTCGATCGTTCAGACGGCACTCGGTGGCCATCAGTCCGTTAACGACTACATCCGTCCCGGCGGCCGTGTCTACGAGCAGCGCAACTTTGTGTATGAGGCACTCAGCAAGATTGACGGCATCTCGGTGGTTAAGCCGCGTGCGGCGTTCTACATCTTCCCCAAGATGGATGTTAAGGAGTTCAACATCACCGATGACGAGCAGTTTGCCCTCGACCTGCTGCACGAGAAGAAGATTCTGATCACGCGCGGCGGCGGCTTTAACTGGGCCGAGCCCGATCACTTCCGCATCGTGTACCTGCCGCGCATGGAAGTACTCAAAGAGTCCCTCGAAGACCTCGCCGACTTCTTTGACCATTACCGTCAGGCGTAACGGCAAAGGTAGCCTGTAATGAAACGGTCGGCCCGCAACGGATGCGGGCCGACCGTTTTCTGTCTAAGCCCGTGCTGTTAGCGCTTGTCTCGTTGAGCGGGCGAGGTTCGCGTGTGAGCGGTAAGTTCTATTCCAAAATGGAATACAGTGGGCTTAAGCTGGAATTGATGTCCGGGTACCTGCTTTTCTAGAATGTTTTCAACAAGATGAAAGGCGGTTCCAACCAATGATTATCGATGCAAATTCCTACTGGTTCGACGAGCGCATCTTTCATGACGAGACGCTCTGCGAACAGTTTTTGGCCGAGGTACCCCGCGCCTATGACACCGAAGGCTATCTGACCATGAATTCCGCCGGCAAACGACAGATCGTGATCGAGATGCCCGCCGGTTCTCCGGGTCTTAACTACATTGAGGGCGACTACACCCTCGAGAAGCGCTTGGCCGATATGGATGAGGCGGGGGTCGACAAGGCGATCCTCAAGCTCCCCGGCTGTCACGAGTGGATGTCGCTCGAGATGTGCCGGCGTTTCAACGACGGTATGGCTGCTGACGCGAAGGCGTCAAGTGGCCGTCTGATTCCGCTTGTCGCTGTGCCGCCCTTTGGCACCAAAGCAAATTTTGAGGAGCTCGACCGCAGGCTCGACGATGGTTTTGCGGGTGTGCAGCTCTGCGCTCACTACGGCAAGCGCTATCTCGACGACCAGGTCTTCTCGAGTTTTTTCGAGCACCTGAACGAACGCCATGTCACCGTTTACGTGCACCATGTTCCCGTGCCGGTCGAGAACGAGTCGCTTCTCGCGTACGACAACCTTCGCCGCTCTTATGGCCGCTGCGTCGACCAAACTACGGCGATCGGCCGAGAGATCTTTGGCGATTTCTTTGAGCGCTACCCCAATATCAAGATGGTCCACTCCATGCTCGGTGGCGCTTATTTTGCGTTTAAGGAGATGCTGCTGCCGCACGGTCCCAAGCGTCCAGATGCCTCGGGTCGCTTCCAGACCGATATCGAGACGGTCTCCAAGCGTCTTGAGAACAACGTTTATTTCGACATGTCCCATGCTCAGCCCTGGGGCGAGACACTTCTTGCCTGTGCGGTTGAAGTCCTTGGTGCAGACCATATTGTCTTTGGTACGAGTTATCCCGTTAAACGCGAGTGGCTAACAGAGGGTGTCGCCTGCGTCCGCGCCACAGATTTAAGTGATACGGACAAGGACCTTATGCTTGGCGGCACGGCACAGCGCTTGTACGGCATCGAGTGAGCGACAGATAAAGGAGGGCGTTCGCCATGGATAAGGGAGAGATGAAGGCCGGAGCCGCCCGGGTGGCCATTAACTTAGAGGACGTATTGCCGTTCGACGGTTTCGACGCACTCCGTCATGAAATCTTTGCCCGTGCCTTCGTGGTCGAAGGGATGGGGCGGCGCGCTTGCATCCTTTCACTTGAGGTTACCTCGATCGCTCCGGCCCTACTCGTCGATCTGCGTGAGGTTGTCAAGGATGTTTCCAATTGCGACGGCGCCTTTTCTTGGGTGGTCCCGACCCACACGTTTTCTGCGCCTCACGTGCGCACCCCTGGGCATCTGGCCGACACCGATGCCCGCGATCGAAATGAGCGCTATCGTGCCGCGCTCATCGCCGCGACACGCGCGGCCGTTGAGCAGGCGGTTGCGGGCATTCGCTCTGTCACGCTCGCCTCGGCGGAGGGCTACTGTCCTGTGAACGTTAACCGCGACATTGAGACGCCGGCCGGCTGGTGGCTGGGAGTAGACCCCAAGGGGTTTGCCGACCACGCGATGCCCATACTTGTTGCGAGGGATGCCGAGGGCGGGCTCGTTGCCATGCTTGCGACGGCTGATGTCCAGTCTTCCGTGCTCGACGGATCGCACGATTCTCAGGGGAAGCGCTTGGTGAGCGGGGACCTCTTTGGCTTTGCCGCCACGGCTCTCGAGCGCGAATTGGGCGGAGTCGTGTTGCTGCTGCCCGGTGCCGCGGGGGATCAGAGTCCGGCGGAGCGCGCCGTGACCGTTGCGTTCGATTCGACCGGGGCGAAGCAAACGTTAGATGCTCACGAGAGTGGATATCGCATGCTGCATCGACAGGGTCGCGCTATGAGCGATGCGTTGATTGAGGCCGTCCGTGCGGCGCGTGAGGACGATGCCATCGGCGTCGATGCTCGCACGGTCGACGTCCTTTTGCCCGCCCAGACGCGCGCCGACTTCTGCTCATTGGCCCCGCATCGAACTTATGAGTTTCATGCGGCAGGCGAACAGCGTACGAGGGTCTATTTACTTCGGCTGGGAAATGCCGAGTTCGTTGGTATCCAGCCCGAGGTTTCGAGCTCGTTTGGCGCCGCCGTGCGCGCCGCCCGATTCTGCCCCGTGCTCTTTGCCACGCTTGTCAACGGAGGGCAGAAGTATCTGCCGGCCCCCGATGCGTACGAGAAAATCACCTATGAGGCCATGAACTCCGGCTTTGCCGCCGGCTCCCATGAGCGCCTCCTCTAAACCATCCTTGCCGCTTTGAACGCGGCGCGACAAAAAGGAGAACTTGCATGAATATCGGACATGCACGCCGCAAGATTACCCCGCAAGGCGACATCTATCTAATCGGATACCGTAACCTCCCCAACCGTCTGGAGCCTGCGACAGGCGTCCATGACGACGTCTTCGCCAACGCGATTCTTTTCCAACAGGACGACCGCGAAGTTTTTCTCTTCAACGCCGATGCTCTCGAGTTTGAGGAAAGCATGGCCGAGGAGGTTAAGACGATGCTCGCCGAGCGCTACGGAATCGACCGTGATTGCGTCCTGCTCTCCGCGACGCACGACCACACTTCGATCGTCGCCTACCATCGCAGCTGGTGGACGGGAAAATTCAACGAGGACTACTATCGCTGGTTCCTCGATACCATCTGTCAATGCTTCGAAGAGTGCCGCGCCAACGCGCGACCTGCGACCTGCCGCATGGGCAAAAAAGTCATCACCGGTTTCTACGACAACCGCATCATTCCCGGAGAGCTTGCCGACAATGAGGTTATCGTGGTGTCGTTCTTCGATGACGAAGGCAAATCGTTTGCGGGCTTTGTGAACTGGGCGGTGCATTCTGCCTGTGTCGGACCCGACTGCACGGAGCTCACGAGCGAACTCGCCGGTCTTACCGGCAAAAAGCTCGCTCAGAGTCTTGGTTACTATCCGGCCATGGTCGTCGGTGCTGCTGGCGACTGTAGCGACCGCAATTTTCGCCAGGGACGCGGCATTCCCGAGGTTGAGCGTGTTTCGACCGGTCTTGCCGAGGCGATTTCCCAGATCAAGCTCGATCGCGAGGTCGTTCTTGACCGCATCGAGCCTCAGACGTTCTATCACACCGTTGCCCATGATGACTTTTCGCTCACGCTTAAGTGTGCCGTCATCAGTCTGGGCGGCCTGCATCTCTTTGTGTTCCCGAGTGAGCTTGGCAGCGACCTGGGCATTCGCATGAAGCGCGAATGCCCGGTCGAGGGAATAGTCTGCGGTTACACCAACGGCTATTTTGAGTATTTCCTTCCGGCACGCGAGTACGGCCTCTCCTTTGAGACCGAGCGTACTCAGATTCCCCAGGGTGAACCGGAACGTCTGTGTGACAAGTTCTGCCAGACGACGAGACTTCTCGGCGCAGCAGCTTCGCGTCTGTAGACCTGATTGCGTGGCATGGGCCAATGAGGCTCACTGCCATGTGATCGGCATCTTCCATCTTCTCTGCCGTTTCCCATCCCGGGCGTACGTGCGTCCGCGGATTTCAAAGGGGGAAGCGGGTTCCTTGTCCTCCCACGTCGACTACGGAGGCATGAAATCTACGCTATGCCCCGCTCAGAAAAAGGAGAATTCCATGAAATACCAGAAGCTTTGCGATGAAAACATCACAAAGATCGGTGGTCGAGACAATGTGTTAGACGTGAGCCACTGCATTACGCGTCTCCGCTTCCACCTCAAGGATGAATCGCTCGCCCAGACCAATGAGCTTAAGGCGACGAAGGGCGTCGTTGACGTCATCCAGGCCGGCGGACAGTATCAGGTCGTGATTGGTGCCACTGTCGAGGCCGTCTACAACGACCTTGTTCAGATTGGCGGGTTCGACTCCAAACCCGCACTCGATATCGATGAGGGCGACGACGTCAAAAAGGGCGATCCATTCTCGCGTCTGCTTGCCATCATCTCCGAGATCCTGCAACCGGTTCTTGGCGTGCTTATGGCCGGTGGCTTTATCAAGTCGATGCTCGCGCTCTGCACGGTTGCCGGTTGGCTAGCCAAGGACAGCAATACGTATGTGACGCTCTCGGCAATCGGAGATTCGGTCTTCTATTACTTTCCGCTAATCATTGGCTGGACGTCGGCCAAGAAGTTCGGACTTAAGCCCGTTATGGGAATGGCGCTCGGTGGTATCCTCGTCTACCCGACGCTCGTTGCCCTTATGGGCGGAGATCCGCTCTACACGCTCGGCGCCGGCACGGTCTTCGAGTCCAATGTCTATGGTGATATTTTTGGCATCCCGCTGATCATGCAGAATTACTCATCGACGATTCTGCCTGCGATCTTTATCGTCTGGATTGCCTCCAAGGTGCACAAGGCCCTTTCTAACGCGCTGCCCGCGCTTGTGAGCTCGTTCTTCTCCAACATCCTGACGCTCCTCATTTGCGGCATCCTTGGCCTGCTTGTGGTCGGTCCGGTCATGACGGTCCTCTCCAACATCGTTGCCCAGATCATCTTGATGCTCATCAACTTCCAGCCCGCCATCGCCGGCTTCGTCATCGGTACGTTCTGGAGCCTGCTCGTCATGTTCGGCCTGCACTGGGGTATCATCCCGCTGTGGTTTCTCGATGTCGCAACCTACGGCTATGACCTCATTAACCCGCTCGTGTATGCAGGCGGTTGTGCCATCGCCGGTGCTGTGCTTGGCATGGTCATCCGAACCAAGGACTCCGAGGAAAATGCTGCCGTCAACATTCCCGCCCTTGTCTCTTCGATTTTCGGTGTCAACGAGCCTGCGCTTTACGCCATCTTGCTGCCGCGTAAGCGTCTTATGTGGGCAACCTTTATTTCCGCTGGTGTAGGCGGCGCCATTGCCGGCCTCATGGGTGCCAAACTCTATGCCTTCGGTGCCTCCGGCCCGCTCGGTTTTCCGAGCTTTATTAACCCTGCCGGCATCGACATGGGCTTTATCGGCCTTGTCATCTCCGGTGTGGTCGCTTTCGTTCTGGCTCTTGTCGCCGCTATGGTGATCGGTACCAGGAAGGACGAGGGCGGTAAGGCGCTCAACATCTCGGTGGACTAGTCTGTCTGCGCACTTTAACTAAATATGCCTCGGACGGCGACGTGCCGCCCGAGGCATATTTGTGTTTTGTGCCGTTGTCAGCGTGTTTGCGGACACAAGTCTGCGGTTGTGGAGCAGCAGGGATTATGACGGTCGTGTCGCGGTGGAAGACGCACGGTCGCCCTGCAGGAGCTGACGGTAGGGGAGGAAGCCGATGAACGAGACGACCGCCTGCGAGTGCGCGGCGTTTCGCTTGAGGTAGAGCCTGACCTCGGAGGTCGTCGCGGGCTCGAGCGGCACCAGGGCTACCTTTCCGCTGGCGAGCGATTCCGCCGGCTTGCGCATGAGGAATGAGACGCCGGCGCCGCGTGCGACAAGAGAGATGATGTTCTCGGCTCGTTTGCCGGTGAACGTAACACGTGGGCCAAATCCAGCTTCGCGACAAAGGGAAAGGACGAGCTCGCTTACGAACGAGCCTTGGGGAAGCATGAGGAAATTCTCGTCGATAAGGTCGTCTATCTCGACGGTGTCACATTCGGCGAGTGGATGGTCGAGCGGAAGGACGGCCACGAGCCGGTCGGTCGTAAAGGGAATCTTTTTGAACTCCGGCTCGATGGCGCCGCTGTCACGGATGAAGGCCAGGTCAATGTCCTCGTGCAGGAGCATGCGCTTGAGTGTGTCGCCCTCGCCTTCGATGAGCTCGACAGAATATGAGGGGTTCGCCTGCTGAAAATCGATGACGGCGTCCGTGATCCCATAAGGGGCCATAATGGGGATAGAACCTACGGTGAGGTGCTCGAGCGGCTCACCTGCGCCTATTTGAATGGCGGCAAGATAGCGGTGCTGAAGCGTCGCAATTTTTTGCGCATAGGGGAGGAGCGCTTCACCTTGCGCGGTGAGTGTTACGTGGCGCTGGCTTCGATCGATGAGCTTGCAGCCGAGTTCGTGCTCCATTGCCATGATGTGCTTGGAGAGGGTTGATTGCGACATGAAAAGCAGTTCCGCCGCATCAAGAAACGTGCGTGACTGCGCTAAGATGGCGAATTCGCCAAAGCGGCTGATATCCATAGGGAGGCCTCCGGTACCCTCATTTTGGCAGGTGGCCTAAACCACGACGCCATTGCAGTGGTCGATTTCGTGTTGGATGATCTCGGCGGTGTAGCCCGAGAAGTTTTTGATGCGGTGGACGAAGTTCTCGTCCAAATACTCCACCTTAATGCGGCGATAGCGGGTACAGGGACGCTCGCCGATCAGCGAGAGACATCCTTCGCTCGTCTGATAGGCATTGACCTGCTCAAGAATTTGAGGGTTATACATCAGGAGTGTCCTGTTGCCGTCCTTTACGCAGATGATGCGTTTGCGCACGCCAATCATGTTGGCGGCGAGGCCCACGCACTCGTGCTCATGCTCGTGGAGTGTATCCAGGAGGTCCTGCCCGGTCGCGGCATCGTCGGGTCCCGCGTCTTCGGAAGGCAGGCGCAAAAAGAACTCGGATTTCATGATGGGCTTAATCATGGCGGGCTCCTCATGTCTCATGCTTTCGTAGACCTTTAATAATAGCGCGGAAGGAAAGCTGTGCGTCCGCGTTACAATCTTTCGATGTTGGACCATGTTGCCAGATTCGTCGTGTACGGCGTCTGGCGTAAGTCTAGGGCTCATTTTTTCGCCCTGGACTGTTCCTCTGGGGCGATGCGACTGTCGTTCCAAGAGGAAGGAAATGCATGGGGAGCAAATCTCAGCAACAAGTTCAAGCAACGCCATCGGCCACCGCGGCGATTCTCGTCGTTATGTATATTGCAGCCTTTGTTGCCGCGTTTAACGAGAACATCATTAACGTGGCGTTGCACGACATTATGACAGCCTTTTCGGTGAGTGCTACCACGGCGCAGTGGCTCGTCTCGGGCTACATGATCGCGACGTCGATCTTTACGGCCATCATGGCCTTCCTGTCCGGCCGTTTCTCGACGCGCAAGCTGTTATTTTTCGCATGCGGATGTATGGTCGCCGGCGAAGTCCTGTGCCTGGTCGCTCCGTCGTTTAGCGTTTTGCTGCCAAGTCGTATTTTGCAGGCTGCGGGATCGGGCATCTTGTTCCCGCTCATGATGAACGTGGTGCTGTCTTGCGCCCCGCGCGAGAAGCTCGGTCTGTATCTGAGCCTGGGCGGCGCCTGCATTACGCTAGGGCCGGCGTTTGGACCCGTGATCAGCGGTCTAATGTGCACGTTATTTGGCTGGAGGGCGGTGTTCGTAGTGCCGCTGGTGGGCGGTATTGCGGTCGCTGCGGCGGGCGTAAAGCTCGTTCAGAATGTCGGAGAGCGCTCGAACACCACGCTTGATATTCTGTCGGTTGTTTTGCTCGCCGCCGGCATTACGGCATTTGTGTATTCCGTAGGCGAGTTCTCGACCAATCTGACCACCGGCATCGCGACGCTCTTCGCCGCCGTTGTGCTGCTCGGCCTGTTTGCGGCCCGTCAGCTCAAGCTCGAGCATCCGGTGCTTAACGTGCGTCCCATGGCGAGCGTTCGCTTTTGGCCTGCGTGCCTGCTTGTGGTGGTGTCGATGATGACGACGTTCTCGATGAGTGTTTTGTTGCCGCTCTATTTTGAAGGTGCCTACGGCATGACCGCACTTGTTGCGGGCCTGCTCATTTTGCCGGCGATTGCCTGCAACGCCGTGACCTCGATTGTGGGCGGACGCGTGATGGACGCCCGTGGCGCATGGCCGCTGCTGCCGGTCGGCTTTGCCCTGATTGCCGTGGGGCAGACTGCAATCTCGATGACGGCGGCAAGCATGAACATCGGCGTCGTCGTGGCGCTGACCGTTGTGGTGTATGCCGGAGTCGGCCTGGTGCTGAGTCCCTCGCAGACGGCCGGCTTGGAGACGCTTCCTGCCGCTGAGCATCCTCACGGAACGGCATTGCTTAACACGTGGAATATGATTGCCGCGTCGTTTGGCCCGTCGCTGTTTATCGGTCTGCTCTCGAGTTCTGCGGCGACCGCCGGCGCGGCTGGCGCTGCGACCGACGTTGCCCAGGCGATTGGATTTGCAGCTGCCGTGCGTGTGGCGGCTGTAATTGCCGTGGTCGGGTTCGTGGCGTCGCTGGTGTACGCTCGTCGCGAGTCGCACATGTCGCATTAATGTGTGCACATAGATTCTGCAGCTAGATTGGATGGCGACACCATAAACTAATGGACGTTTTGCCGAGAGGCATGAATGTTTAAAGCGCAAAGAGTGCGCGACGGGCCCCGCGAATGGGGCGATGATGCCCGAGAGGGCCAAGAAGGAGTCTCATGTCTGAGAACGAAGAGATCATGAACGAGACCGAGAACGAGACCATGGCTGCCGAGGTCGAGGCAGTCGAGACCGTGGAGACCGAAGCTGCCGAGGTTGAGGCTGCTGACGAGGTTTCCGCCGAGGAGGAGGCCGAGGTTGTCAAGGCCGCCGTTGATTACGATGACGAAGAGCTGATGGACAAGATGCAGAAGGCCGCCCGCCTGCTGCGTAGCCGTCGCTTTGCTATTTCCAAGGAGGAGGAGGCCAAGGCCGAGCGCATGGCGAACATCGAGCGCGCCATCAAGCTTCTTGACCTCAAGCCCAAGATGGAGCAGAAGGAAATGTCCGACCTGCTGGGCATGCGCCTCCGTGAGCTCGATGGCCTGATGGCCGAGGCCGAGGCCGCCGATCTGGTCGGCCGTATCGACGACGCCGAGGGCGATATGCGCAAGATCGTCGTCTTCGCTGCCGAGGATGCCGCTGAGGGCCTGGTCGAGCTTGCCAACAAGAAGGAGAAGCTCCTGCCCGAGCTTTCTTACGAGGAGGCCACCGAGCTGATGGCCGCTCTCGATAAGGTTATCGCTCCGCTTGTCGCCATGGGCCTGGACGAGGACCGCGGTCCTCGCGGCGGCCGTGACGACCGTGGCGGTCGCGGTGGCGATCGAGGCGGCCGTGGCGGCTTTGGTGACCGCGGTGGCCGTGGCGGCGACCGTGGCGGTCGCGGTGGCGATCGCGGCGGCCGTGGCGGTTTTGGTGACCGTGGCGGCGACCGTGGCGGTCGCGGCGGCTTTGGCGGCAACCGTGGTGGCTATGGCGATCGCGGTGGCAACCGTGGCGGCTTCGGCGGCAACCGTGGTAACGACCGTGGCGGTCGCGGTGGCGATCGTGGCGGCCGCAACGGCGGCGGCTTCCGCGGCAACCGTTTTTAGTTACGGCGTTTTACCAAACGCCGTAACGGGCCGGCGCTGCGCGGGCCGCATTTGGACAATCTGACGTTCAACTTCAAGGGCGCGACCAGAAGGTCAGCGCCCTTTCGTTTCACGTCACCTTGTCTCAAAT
>CABUUK010000028.1 GCA_902494765.1 uncultured Collinsella sp. | reverse complement strand
AGGCGGGCGAAGCCGGTGCGGATCCGCGCAGCGGATGCGCGGAATCCTATACGCCGCACCATTTGAGATTAAAGCTCCCGGCAACGGGGGCTTTTCTTTTGCGCCAGCTTGAGTGCTTTTGTCCAAAGGGACGATTTCCTGTCGACTCGTGTAAGATTCCGAGTAGGCGTCGCGGCCCATCCGCGACCACTCCTTCTCAAGCGACCGATCAGGGTGATATTTCGTGGCAGAGCGTCCGACATACAAGCTCAGGTTTCTCGATCCCAAGAAGCGCTTTCCGGTAATGCCCGAGCAGCCTGCGGGACGCTCATATGGCGTGGCCTGGAAACTCTTTGGCGAGGATCAGCATGAATCTTGTTATGTCGTCGAATTCGTTGGCAAAAGCCATGTGTCGCTTTTGGGCTACGTAAGCGTTTCGGGTGAGGTGTACAAGGTGGACCGTCCCGTTAGCGAGGCGTCATTGCCCGATGAGCCCGACTTGCAGCTGGTCCTTGACGAGTCCAACCCCAGCATTGGCGAGATTACAGTGAGGGACAGCGACGGTACCATGCGTCCCCAAGCACGAGTCAACGGCTCTCCCGAAGGTACCATGCGCGAACAATCCGATCACGAGACGTGGAATTCGACTCGCAGCCTTCGCTACGGCGAGTTTATGGCCTCGATGTTTTTACGCTACGTGATATTTGCCGATTCCGAAAATGTTGCCGCAAATACGCCAGACGCTGACAGGCTCGACGAAGGAATGAAAAATGCCGTCGACAAAATAAAGCTTGTAAAACTCTCCGAGCCGGTTGAGGTGCTTCTGGGCTTTGATTCCACGCCGCTTCCCGATGCCATCGAGACGTTGCTTTATCGCATCGACCACACAGATGATCCGAGTGGTATCGAGCGCTATGCCGCGGCCTTGATGGGCGAGGTCAACCTGCCGCACCTGCGCACCATCGCGGTAAAGACCGAAATGAGCCTAGCGCGTATCGATCGCTCAAAGCTTTTCTATCTCAATTTTGATCGCAGCCTGCTGGACCAGGACGAGATTGACATGCTGCTTGCCATCGAGTGCCGTCTCAACCGCCTCTCCGGCATCCTTGAGCGCATCGGGGCCGGATTGGTCCCTGCGGCATCCTCGCCGAGCCTTGAGGGCTGCGCGCTCTTTGATTCGTGGCATATCGCCAAGACGACCAACGATGTTCCCCGACTGCTCGATACGGCCTCGAGCGATAACCCGTGGGGCAAACCGGGTACGGTGGCTTGCCAGCCGGGCGGTGAGTGGGATGTGCGTACCCGCTTCGCGCGTATCGTCGAGGCACTTAACGTTGTCACACGGCTCGACTATACCTATCGGGCAAACGTTGCCGAGGGGATTATGCTCGTTCGGTTTGGGCAGTCTGTCGTGGATGCCATGCCGCAACGTGAATACGACGCTCAAGATGACGCCTGGCGCGAGCTGGACGAGGACACGCGCGCGGTCTGGGCCGCGGAACACGATGCGCGCGTGGCACTCACGCTTGCGGCAGCGTGTTTTGCCGCGGGCACCTGCATCACGCGCTGCTATGTGCAGATTGCTGCTCCCGACAGTGAGCAGGGCGAGCGCGTTGTCGCAACGTATTTCTTTGGGCGCGCGGCCTATCTGGCCGATTGCGTGCCTGTCGCCAAGGATCTTGAGAGCATGGACATGGACGATATGCCGTGCAAGCGTGTACTTGAGGCGTATGAGTCAACTGCTCCGGAGACGATTGAACCTGCGGAGGTTCATGCTCGTCCGCGTGATGACCATCGCACGCTTCCGCCGGCGCTGCGCGATTTGCTGCTTGCCGATACGGCTGACGAGTTGGAGGTCATGGAAAAGGACGACGACCCATACGTGGCCCGTGTTGTTGAATTGCGCGAGCAGGCAAAAGTCGACCGTACAGGTGCTTTTGAAGGCTTTTCCCGTCTTGTTGAGGAGTTGGAGGCTAAGTGCGCCGTTGCCGAGCTTTTGGCGACAGGTCCGGTTCAAACGCAGTTTTGCGATAACCAGCTGGTGCGCATGGTGCTACCGGTGTTGGAAGAAGACCGCTCTGTGCGAATCCTTCGTGCGCCCGATGCGCTGTACTTTGCCCAGCACGAGATCTGCAGCTTTTACGTCGAGCAAGAGGACTTTGAACGAGCGCTGCCCGAGGTGCGCCATCTTTACGATCTGGCGCGCTCGTCCATGCAATCGCACTTTGCGCTCATCAACGTTCTTGCGCGTCTGGAGCGCTTTGACGAGATTATCGAGGTGGCGCGCCACGGCCTACGTATTGCCAGCGATCGCTCTGCAATCGGCTACCTGTTCTATCGCCTGGCGTTTGCCTATTGGAATTGCGATCAGCTCGACCTTGCGCTGGCTTGTTACCGTCTGGTGCCACGTGGCGAGGAGTCGGGCAGCAGCGCGCTGGAAGAAATGCAGGGCCTTATGAACGAGATGGGCGTCAGCGAGCCTCCGACGTTCGAGGAAGCGGTCGAGACCATTCGCAAGGCTGGACTCGAGCTGCCGCCAGTGTCCGCCGTGACGAATCAGCTGGCAGATGCCGCTGTTCAACTGGTCGACAACGGCTTCTTTTTCCTGGCACGCGGTTGCATCTTCCAAATGTGGCGCACCATGGGTAACGACGAGCTCGGCTCCCTCAACCGCTCGCTGGGGTAGGGGCGATATAGAGGGGCCGCACCGCGCTATTTGTATCGGCGCGGGCGGGAGGACCCGGCAGGATTGGTAAGGCATAAAGCCGCCGAGCCTGCTAAAACTGTTAAACTCTGCTAAAGTTGCTAAACTTTGTTAAAGTTGTTAAAACTAGCAGAGGAGGGCAGAATGACGAAAGCTGTTAACCCCTTTAAGCCAACGGCGGGCATGAATCCGCCTGAGCTTATCGGACGGGACACTGTTTTGGATGACTTTGCCGAGGCTCTTGAGAATGGTCCTGGTGCCCCCGATCGACTCATGCGCATCTCGGGCGTCCGAGGCACAGGTAAAACGGTGCTCCTTAATGCATTGGGTGACCTTGCACGCAAAAAAGGATTCGAGGTCGTTGACGTTGCCTCCAATGCTGGTTTTTGCAATAGAATCCTCGAGGCTCTGCAGCGAAACGTTCGTCTTGAATCAATCTCGATTTCCCCATCGATTTTAGGGGTCAGCCTTGGCTCCATGGAGATGTCGAAGTCGGCCTCTCATCTGGGCGAGGCGATGTACGATGCTGCGAAGCGCGGTGGTCTGCTCATTACGCTCGACGAGATCCAGGATGCCTCAACTGAGGAAATGCGCGAGCTAGGCAATGAGATGCAGCTCTTGATCCGCCAAGGAGCGAATGTCGCTTTCGCTTTCGCCGGGCTGCCGACATCGGTAGATGGCGTGGTGGTGGATGATACGTTGACGTTCCTTCAGCGAGCCAAACATGTTGAACTTACTCGGCTTTCCGATTTTGAAGTTGGCGGATCGTTTGAGGATACGATGAGACGAGCGGGCAAGGAGCTCGACAAAGGTGCCGCTGAGCTATTAACAAAAGCTTCGGCAGGCTATCCCTTTATGGTCCAGCTGGTCGGATATTACGCTTGGCAGGTTGCTGCGCGCAGTGGGGCGGAGAGCGTGAGCGAAGAGGCGGCTCGTAAGGGTATCCAGGCGGCTCTTGATAGCTTTAATGCTATGGTGATTGCCCCAGCGCTGCGCAGGGTGTCGGAACGGCAGTTTCAGTATCTCGCGGCGATGGCTCAATGCGAGGGCGTCGATATCGCCAACGGCGATATCGCCAAGAAGATGGGTTTGTCGGCGAACAAAGTTGGGTCATATCGCAAGCGTCTGATCGATGCGGGGTTGATTGAGCCCGCGGGCTATGGCTGTGTTTCGTTTGCAATTCCGTACATGCGCGATTATCTGTTGGAGACCGTTCGAGAGGACTAATAAAGAATGGGCTGTCCGCGCTGTCGCTGGGGCCGTCCTTGTATCTTTGTCTCAACCTGTAACATCTGGAGGGGATTACGGCCTGCAGATGTTACAGGTTGAGATGATTGACTGAGACGTTTACTGGTAAAAGAGAGGTAAAAGAGGAAACGCCTCAAAATTCCCCTTGCCCAACTTCGGCTGTTTGGTTACTATAGAACGGCTGTTACGGAGAGCTGACCGAGAGGCCGAAGGTGCTCGCCTGCTAAGCGAGTATGCCCCAAAAGGGCATCTGGGGTTCGAATCCCCAGCTCTCCGCCAGTATGACTTTGAAGAAGGGTCCCATTTGGGCCCCTTTTTTTATCAAGAATGGCAGCTGGGGATTAGAGTCCGAAAGGGCGTGAACATTAGGCAAACACGGGGCGCTTGAAAACGGGGAGACCCAGGCGTGCTCGTGCACCCCGGTGTGGGGTTCCGAGGGGATGGAGTAGAAATATGGTAAAGGTCGGGCTGCGTAAGCCGAATCTAAAGACATCACTCAAGGCAAGAACGACCGGCAGAGCGAAGCGCGCGGTAAAGCGGGCGATAATCCCCGGCTATGGTAAGAAGGGCATGGGGTGGATCAAAAATCCGAAGAAGGCTGCTTACAATGCCGTATACAGCAGAACGACCGTCGGAGTTGGGGGATGTCGCTCGCGCCGTTGCTAAATCAGGCGCTCGGAGCTCGGCGTCAAGGACGTCCTCAATTACTGTTTCATCGCATGAAATTACACCTTTGGCGAAGCCTGAACAGAAATCTCTCACTCGAGAGATTACGTCGGTTGACAGGGCAAACAAGGCGCTTTTGCTATGCTTCCTTCTTGGGTGGTCGGGCGCTCATAGGGCGTATGCACGGATGTGGGGTAGCTTCTTTCTATATCTCTTTACCTTTGGCCTTTTTGGATTTGGTTGGCTGTTTGATATTGTGACACTACTGATGAGACGCTCCGAGCTAAGGCGTCTCGGCGACAGTGATCAGACTCAACAGCAAGCGCCATGTTCCGTTGATTCTACATTCGATCGAAATGTCGCCGACTCCGGAAATTGGGAACAGCGTGGAGATGGGGAGGCTGCGGCTCGGCTAGAGCTTCAACGTAAAAACCGTGCCTATATGGAAGAAAACGGCATCGACGTGGAGATGTTTACCGAGGAAAAGGTCGCGGCGGACGCCTTGCGAACCATTGAGTCGGTATGCCCGTGCATGCTTAGGTTTGACCGAGGCATGAGCGAAGAGGAGCCAAGCATCAGCTTTTGCTCTCCAACAAAGACGGGGAAAATGCCCAAGAATGTCGTCGAGGCCCGCATTTACCATCAGGACGTGAAGCTATTGATGGATTCCCACGGCTTCGAATTGCCGGAGTATGGTGACAGCATCAATGTCATGATTAGTTATCTAGCTGATGGGCGCATAAATAAAGTCGATATCCATGGGTTCCATAATGGCCGCTCCGTTAGTGTCTCCATTCGCAGGCGGAGCGACGATCTTGTTATGACGAGTGCGGGCACCATCGGAGAAACGGGTGCCTGGCAATCGCTGTGTCCTGGGGCAGACCCCTCAGCTGGGGATCTTTTCAGGGCCTTGACCAAGGAGGTCGAAAGGATCTACTAGCATGCCCGGTGGACCCGTTTTCAAGGTCCGAAAAGACACAGCGAAGGTAAACGGCTAGCAATGTCGCTTTGGTGATTCTGACGCATCCCGTTTAAGAGGTATTCAAAAAGAGGCGCCCGTTGGACGCCTCTCCAATCTCAAATGTAATGTTCCCCCAGCCCTACACCTCGGGCGCCTTGGCTACGATCTCGCTCTCGGCTGTGAGCGGGTGATTGTCGATGCGGCGGCCCAAGCGATCGAGCTTCACGAGTATCCATTCAATGGGATTCGGCCCTGCGCCTTCCTCGTCGGCAACCAGGTCCATAACGGCGATTTTGGTGCCGTCCTGCTTGAGCGTAACGCTGCCCACCTTGTCGCCCACATGCACCGTGCCCGAAAGATCGTCGTAGCTAACCTTTTCGGTCACCTCGCCGGCAAGGGAAAACACGGTCGCTTGCGCCGTGGGGTCGGCGAGCGTGGCGTCGATCGTCTTGTCCGTCCAATCTGTCTGGCTAATGCGTGCCATAAGCGGGTTGCCGTTGGCGGTCTTTTCCTGCGTGTTGGCGATTGCGACCGTCACCTTGTGACCGTAGTACCAATTGGCAAGGGTTGCGGTATCGGTAAAGCGCTGGTCGGTGGTGGTGGAGTTCAAAACGACGGTGTAGATCTCGTCGCCATCGCGGTTGTAGGCACCCGTAAAGCAATAGCCCGCATCGTCGGTGGTGCCGGTCTTGCCACCGATGTTGCCATCTTGGCCCAGCAAATAGTTATGCGTGTCCATGGAATGCGAATGGTCGGTGCCGTCGGCGCCCGTGACCTCGATCCAGGAATCCTCGCTCGCTACGACCTCGCGGATCGTGTCGTTTTTCATGGCCTCCTGCATCATCAGCGCCACGTCATGTGCGGTTGAGTGCATATCGCCAGCCCACTCATCAAAGTCCAGACCATGCGGGTTTTCAAAAAGCGTACCGGTACAGCCGAGCTTCTTAGCGCGCTCGTTCATGGCCTTCACAAATGTGGCCTCGGCGTCTTTGGTCTTAGGGTCGATCTTCTTGCCCACATATTCGGCGAGCACGATGGCGGCGTCGTTGCCCGAGGGAATCATCAGGCCGCGCAGCGCCTGCTCCACGGTAAGCTCGTCGCCTTCGAGCAAGCCGGCGGTCGAATTGCCCACGGTGGCTGCGGCGTTGCTCACCGTGACCTTCTCGTCCATCTTGCAATTCTCGACGGTTAGGATTGCGGTCATGACCTTGGTGATCGAGGCAATCTTGACCTGCTCATCGGCGTCGCGGGCATAGTAGACGGTGCCGTCTTTGCCCATGACGAGGGCATTGGTCGCATCGATATCGGGCAGGTTTTCGGCCGTGATACCGCGCACATCGGCGGTTTTGCCGCAAACATTGTCGGTCGTGAGCACTTGGGCGCCGGCGACGGTGGGCACGCCAGCGGCAAGGGCGATAGCGCAGACAAAGCCGGCGGCAAGCTGGGCTGAGCGCTTTGCAAAAGGGGTGAGGGACTTCACGGATTTCGCTTTCGACGGGATGGTCTCTTCTGGAACTAGAGTATATCGTTTGCCGGCGTCGGCGATCATCGCGTGCGTGCGTGGCCCACATCCGCTCCCGAACGGGCACAAGGGTGCTTAAGGCCGACTTAATCACCCACGCTTGTTGTGTGTGGCGTGCGTCGCCTCGGGCATAATGGAGCGCGAGAGGAGCACGCATGAACGAGCGCATACTGGTAGTTGATGACGAGAAGGCCATCGCCGACTTGGTTGGTATCTACCTTACAAAAGAGGGCTTTGATGTCCAGATTGCCTATAGCGGGGCCGATGCTGCCAAGGCAATCTTGGAGCAGGAGTTCGATTTGGCGCTGCTCGATGTCATGCTGCCCGATATCGATGGATTTGAGCTGCTGCGTACGATCCGTTCCAGCCATACCTATCCCGTGATCATGCTGACGGCGCGCGATGCCCAGCAAGACAAGATCGGGGGCCTTTCGCTTGGCGCGGACGATTACGTGGTTAAGCCGTTCCGTCCGCTGGAGCTCATCGCGCGCGTGCACGCTCAGCTTCGCCGCTACACCAGCTACGGTAGCCGTGCACAGGCGGCCGAGTCGCCGACCATTCAGCTCGACGGCTTGGAGATCAACCGCGACGCTCGTTCCGTGACGGTGGACGGTGCACCGGTACGCCTCACACCCACCGAGTATTCAATCTTGCTGTATCTGGTCGAGCATCGCGGCAGCGTGGTGGCCGTGGAGGACCTGTTCCGCGCGGTGTGGAACGAGGATTTTATGCCCGGCTCCAACAATACGGTGATGGTGCACATTCGCCACTTGCGCGAAAAAATCGGCGACGACGCACAAAAGCCACGCTTTATCAAAAACGTCTGGGGCGTCGGCTACATCATCGAATAACGCTTTTCGCTTGTGAGGATCTTGATATGACAAAAGACGATAGGCAAGCGTTCGAGGTGCCCGATCGGCTCTTTGAATACGTGAGGTTGGTCGTCGACAACCGCGCGCTTGCAACGGTGCTGCTCTTTTTGCTGAGCCTGCTGCTGATTGGCATCGACAACATCGTCGGAATCTTGGCGGTGCTGCTTGTCGGCTTTTTGCTGATCGATCGATTTGAGATCGTGTGCCGCTGCGTGGTGATTGGCGGCGCCGCGTGGGCCATGACGTTGGCGATTGGCGCCATGGCGCTCGGCGGCATCGAAGGGCCGGTGCTGTTCGATGCCGGCTTTGTATTCAACATGCTTGGCTTTGTGCTGGCGCTTGCCGCGTGCGTGCTGTTCTTGTGTGGCCGCGCCCTGTACTACCAGGGCTACGAGCAGGGCGAGCAGCATGCCGATTGTGTGCTGGCCGCTCGTATTCAAGATCGCCTGATCGATCACCCCGACACCTGGGACAACATCGACGGCGACTTCTTGGAGGCCGAGGGCGCCCTTAACCGCGTGCGTGACCGTGAGCGCAAGGTGCAGCAAGCTCTGCGTGACGAGTCGCATCGCAAGGACGATCTGGTCACGTACTTGGCACATGACCTGCGCACCCCGCTTGCCAGCGTGGTGGGCTATCTTTCGCTGCTGCAAGAGGCTCCCGAGCTGCCGGTTGAGCAACGTACGCACTTTACGGGCGTGGCGCTCGACAAGGCGCACCGGCTTGATGCGCTCATCGAAGAGTTCTTCGATATCACGCGCTTTGACTTCCACGATATCGTGCTCACGCGCGGCTATGTTGATCTGGGGTTGCTGCTGGCTCAGGTGACTGACGAGCTCTATCCCATCCTCAACGAGCAGCATAAGGAAGTCCAAGTTGATATTCGCGAGGACCTGACGGTGCTCGTGGATGGCGACAAGATGGCCCGCGTGTTTAACAACATCATGAAAAACGCCGTCGCCTATAGCTATGAGGGCTCGACTATCACGATTGAGGCCGGGCGCCAAGACGATGGCGGCGTGCGCGTGCGCTTTATCAATCAGGGCGATCCTATCCCTGCGGCTAAGCTCAAGGTGATCTTTGAGAAGTTCTATCGCCTGGATGCGGCGCGTGCGACCAATCGCGGTGGTGCCGGTCTGGGCCTTGCTATTGCCAAGGAGATCATCGCGGCACACGGCGGTACCGCTGCATGTGAATCGACGCCCGAACACACGATATTCACCATCGAGCTGCCCGCCGCATAGCCAGCGTGCCCTTACAAACACTTGACAATGCGCTCACGTGCATATGAGCCGCGATTTCTACTATCGATACTGCTGAATTGATATCGATGTGGAGGTATGCGGTATGACGGCTGCTGCGGCAGTGGAGCCCGCGGAGCTTGAAGAACTCATGAAAGCGCAGGCCGAGGCCGCGCACGAGCGCGAGGTTGGGGATGCGACTCGCCCCACGGCAGAGGATCTTGCCGCCTCGCCGACGCGCATCGATGTTGAGGGCCTCGACCTGTTCTATGGCGACCACCATGCGCTCAAGGACGTGAATATCAAGATTCGCGACAAGCAGATTACCTCGTTCATCGGGCCTTCGGGCTGCGGAAAGTCCACGTTGCTGCGCTGCTTTAACCGCATGAACGACGGCATCAAGGACTGCCGAATCGAGGGCAAGATTGCGCTCGATGGTCAAGATATCCTGGGCGACTACGACATCTGCCGCCTTCGCCAGCGCGTGGGCATGGTGTTCCAGCGCCCCAACCCGTTTCCCATGAGCATCTACGACAACGTCGCGTATGGTCCGCGCGGTATGGGTGTGCGCGATCGCGCTGCGCTGGATGAGCTGGTCGAGGACTCCCTTCGTCGCGCTGCGCTATGGGATGAGGTCAAGGACAAGCTCAAAGAGTCGGGTCTGGGTCTTTCGGGCGGCCAGCAGCAGCGTCTGTGCATCGCCCGCGCACTTGCCGTGCAGCCCGACATTCTGCTGATGGACGAGCCGACCTCGGCACTCGACCCCGTTTCGACGCTGGTGGTGGAGCAGCTTGCCTGCGAGCTCAAGGAGACCTGCACGCTCGTGGTCGTTACGCACAATATGCAGCAGGCGGCGCGTATCTCCGATTCGGTCGCATTCTTTTTGCTGGGTGAGCTGGTGGAGCACGCGCCCACCGCGCAACTCTTCAAGAATCCGACCGATCCGCGCACGGCGGATTATTTGACGGGCCGTTTTGGCTGATACCATCTAGTAAAGGTACCTTTAGGGTTAAGATGCGGTCATGCCGGCCGCAAAGGGGTTCAACATGATCTATTACGTCGAGGACGATGACAACATCAGGGATTTGACGGTCTATGCGTTGCGCAAGCAGGGAATCGAGGCCGAGGGCTTTTCGTGCGACGGTGAGTTTAAGGCTGCCGTGGCGCGACGGGTACCCGATGCCGTCCTGCTCGACATCATGCTGCCCGATACCGATGGCTTGGCGATTATGCGTCGCCTGCGTGCCGACCGCCTGACGGCGACGGTGCCCATCATGATGCTTACCGCCAAGGATACCGAGCTCGACAAGGTGATGGCGCTCGATGGCGGTGCCGACGATTACCTGACTAAGCCGTTTTCGCTCATGGAGCTCGCCAGCCGCTGCCGCGCACTGCTGCGTCGCGGCGGCATGGTCAAGCAGGCGAGCGATGTGCTCAGCGTGGGCGACATCGTGCTCTCGCCCAGCCATCGCGAGGTGACCGTTGCCGACGAGCCGCTTAAGCTCACCCTGCGCGAGTTCGACCTGCTCGAGTACCTCATGCGCAAGCCCGGCGTGGTCTTTACCCGCGAGTCGTTGCTGCAGAGCGTGTGGGGCTGGGACTTCGACGGCGGTTCGCGCACCGTTGACGTGCACGTGCAGACGCTTCGCCAAAAACTGGGCGAGCATGCCGGCGCCATCGAGACCGTGCGCGGCGTGGGCTACCGCTTGGCCGAGCCTTCTGCCGGTGATGGTGCCGAAGGTGATGACACCGCGGCCACCGCATCAGAGGAGTAACCCGTGGTCTTCGCCCCCCAGGGAAAACATACGCTGTCGCACCGCGTTTTTGTGACGATCTTTGTCTGCGCCATGGCGGTTATCGTGGCGTTTACGGTGCTGGGTGCGTTCTTTGTGCAAAACACCTTGGCGGATGCCACGAGTGCCAACCTGGCGCAGGAAACCGAGCTCATTGCTGCCGCCCTCGATGAGCAGCAGGAGCCCATCCCGTTCTTGCGTAGCCTCGATCGCGAGGACTTGCGCATCACGCTGATTAACAAGGATGGATCGGTTGCCTACGACAACGAGGCGTCGCCTTCCACACTGCCCAACCATGGCGATCGCCCCGAGGTCATCGAGGCCTTTGAGAGTGGTTTGGGTTCCGCGGAGCGCGCAAGCTCTACGCTCGACGAGATTATGCTGTATCGCGCCGTCGCCCTTGATAACGGCCAGGTTGTCCGCTTGGCGCAGGCCCAGCCTGGCGTTGCGGCGATTTTGCTGTCGATGGTGGCGCCGATGCTGCTTATCGCAGCAGCGGGTGCGGTACTCTCGTTTTTTATGGCGCGCCGCGAGTCCCGTGCCATCATCGCGCCGTTGCAAGAGGTGGATTTGGACCACCCACGCCGTAGCTATGAGCACGCCTATGCCGAGATGGTCCCCATGCTTGAGCGTATCGAGTCGCAGCGCCAGGAACTCAAGCGCCAAATGGCGGTGCTGACGGACAACGACCGTATGCGCCGCGAGTTCACGGCGAATATCACCCATGAGCTCAAGACGCCGCTTACGGCGATTTCGGGCTATGCCGAGCTCATCGCAAACGGCATGGTCGAGGGCGAGGACGACCTGCGCAACTTTGGCGGTCGCATCTATCGTGAGGCAGGCCGCTTGGCGGCGCTCGTCAACGACATCCTTACGCTGTCTAACTTGGATGAGGCCGAGCGTGCAACTGAGGGCGAGGCGGTGCCCATTGGGTCCACGGAGCCTATTGAGCTCTCGCGTGCCATCTACGCGGTTGGGCAGCGTCTTGAACAGGTCGCCCGTCAGGCGAATGTGACGATAAGTCATGAGACCAAGCCTGTGGTCATCGAAGGCGTGTCGCGCTTGATCGACGAGCTCATCTATAATCTGGCAAGCAACGCCATCCGCTACAATCGGCCCGGCGGTACGGTTACGCTGCAGTGCGGCACCAACGACGAAGGCCATCCGTTCCTCGCGGTCGCCGACACGGGAATCGGTATCGCGCCTGAAGAACAGGGCAAGGTATTTGAGCGGTTCTATCGCGTGGACAAGAGTAGGTCCAAGGCACGCGGCGGAACCGGCCTGGGGCTTGCCATTGTCAAGCATGCGGCCCTGTATCATCACGCCACGCTCGATCTGTCGAGCGAGTTGGGCGTGGGAACCACCATTACGGTGACGTTTCCCATACAGCAGGACGAGCCATTCGCATAGCGATACAACATAGATATTGATGTAGACGCCGCATTTGACTTTCGGGTGCGGCGTTGTTGTGCAATTTTACGATTGCTTCCGACATTTTTACAGGAGAGCCTGTTTCTTATGTATAGAGTTTGGTCTCGGTAAAAAGATGCGATAACATACGGACAGTTTTGTCAATCCGAACTGGGGAAATGAAAGGCAAGCTGCATGACCCTTCTCGAACTGTTCCAGCTGCTGAAGAAGCACCTCAAGCTGGTCATCACCCTTCCGGTGGTCTGCGCGATCGCCATGGGCATCGTGTCCTTCGTTGCGATGGACAACACCTATACCGCGACGACGAGCATGTACATTCTCGCCAAGACCGACGATAGCGGTCAGATGAGCTACAACGATCTCTCGGCGAGCCAGATGCTTTCCAACGATATCGCCACGCTGCTGGATAGCGATAGCGTTAAGAGTGGCGCCGCCAAGGAACTGGGCCTCACCGATCTGGATGACTACAAGGTGTCTGTTTCCTCCGAGACCACCACGCGTGTCATTACGCTTTCGGTTACCGGCACCGATGCCAAGGAGACGGCTGAGGTCGCAAAGGCCATAGCTAGTTCGGTGAGTACGGTCGCTCAGAACGTCGGCGCTGCCCAGAGCATCAACGTTATCGACGAGGCTAAGACCCCCGAAGCCCCCAGCGGTCCCAAGCGTATGCTGTACGTTGCTGTCGCGTTCCTCGCCGGTATCTTTATCGCAGTTGCCTATGTCGTTTTGGCAGACATGCTCAATACCCGCATCCGCGGTGCCGAAGAGGCAGAAGAGCTCCTGGGCATTCCCGTTGTTGGCCGAATTCCGGCTATGAAAGGTGGTAAATAGGCATGGCTAAGGCAAAGAATACCGATAAGCTCGTTGTACAGAATGCCGCCAAGACCCTTCTGGCCAACATCCGCTTTGCGAGCGTGGATGACCCCATTCGCACCATCACCGTTACCTCCTCGATTCCCAACGAGGGCAAGTCTACGGTTTCCATCAACCTTGCCCAGGCTATCGCCACGAGCGGCAAGTCCGTGCTCCTGGTCGAGGCCGATATGCGCCGCAGGTCCCTTTCCGATATGCTCGGCGTTCGTTCGCGCGGCGGACTCTATGCGGTTCTTTCCGAGCAGATCTCCATTGACCAGGCGATTGTCGAGACGGGTCAGAAGAACTTCTACTTCCTCGATGCCGAGCCGCATATTCCCAATCCTGCTGACATCATCGTCTCTCACCGCTTTGCCAAGCTGGTAAAGGCACTGTCCGCCAAGTTTCAGTACGTCATCTTTGATGCTCCCCCGGTCGGCACCTTCATCGATGCTGCCGAGATCGCAAGTCTGACCGACGGCACGCTGTTCGTGGTGCGCGAGGACTTCACCAAGCGCGAGGAGGCACTCAACGCTATCGGCCAGCTTAAGAAGTCCGAAAAGGTCAAGCTCATCGGTACCGTTATGAACTACTGCGAGACCGAGACCAGCGAGTACTACTACTCCTACTACACCAAGGACGGTAAGAAGGTGAAGAAGGGCTCCGACGATCAGGGGACTTCCAAAAAGGGCATCTTCACCAACCGAGCAAACGTTTAGTTGATTAAGGCTGACCTATGCGTGACATTCATTGCCATATCTTGCCGGGTGTAGACGACGGCGCCGCCGATCTCGATGAGAGCTTGGCGATGCTCGAGGCTGCCAAGCGGGCCGGTGTAACCAGAATCGTTTGCACTCCTCACTGCCGTGATCCCTATTTTGATTACGACAAGATGTGGGATGCCTTTGAACTGCTGCGTGATAACGCTGACGGTTTTCCGCTCCAGATGGGCTTCGAGGTCAACCATCGAAAGCTCGTTGAGCTTGGTATCGATGCCGCGGAGCACTTGCATTTCGATGGGACCAACGAGTTTCTGCTCGAGCTTTCGACGCATGCCGATGCGTATGCGTTTAGAGAGTACGAGAACACGATTTACGATTTACAGTGCCGTGGCTACCAGGTGATCATCGCTCATCCTGAGCGCTATCGTGCGGTTCAAAAGGATGTAAGCGTGGCGGAGCGCCTGGTCGATATGGGCTGCAAGCTGCAGGCTTCGGCGGACTTTATTGCCGGCGGTCGCTTTGGTCGCGAGAAAAAGCCGGCACAGCGCCTGTTCGATCAGAACCTGTACAGCTTCATCGCGAGCGATGCCCATAACGTGGGTCATTACGACTGCCTGGCGAAGGCTCGCGCGAAGTTTAGCGTACGCGGAGCTCATTTTCGCTAAAATCTGTCCCTAACGTTCGCATTGAATGAAAGGGCAGCCATGGATATCCAACTTAAGACGGGATGCTTTGATGACGCGGCGTTGGTGCGCCGCGTCGTTTTTATGGACGAGCAAGGCTACGAGAATGAGTTCGACGCTATCGACGAGGATCCGAACTGCATTCATGTGACGCTCTATGTAGACGGCGAGCTTGCCGGTTGCTCGCGCGTGTTTCCCGAAGAGCTTGAGCGCGCGGCTGACGCAGAGGCTCCGGTGTCGCCGGCGTGCGACTTGGACGAAGGTGTCGCGGCGGGGGAGACCTACATTATGGGGCGCGTGGCCGTGCTGTCCACCATGCGCCGTCGCGGTCTGGCAAGCAAGATTATCGAAGCCAGCGATGCCGCTGCGCGCGATGCCGGCGCCAAGCTCATAAAGTTACATGCACAGGAGTACGTGCTGCCGCTCTATGCCAAGGCCGGCTACACGCAGATTGCCCCGGTGGACTACGAAGACGAAGGCCAGCCTCATGTCTGGATGGCTAAACTGCTGGGCGACAGATAGGGACGTTCCTTTTCCGCCGGCAGTTGGGGACACTCCTCGACAATTGGTGCATGGGGCATTGCAACATGCAGTTTTTCGGTTCTGTATGTATATATGCGCGCTAATGGGTTATAAAATCTAAGTCTGAACATAGCAGGTCTGCGAGGCGGCTCGGGCAACCGGGCCGTTTTTGCGGACAGGGGTAGCGCGAAAGGACTGCACATGCGTCAATTTAAGACCGAGAGCAAAAAACTGCTCGACCTCATGATCAACTCCATTTACACCAATAAGGAAATCTTCCTGCGCGAGCTTATCTCCAATGCGAGCGATGCCGTCGACAAGCTCAACTTTAAGAGCCTGCAGGATCCGAGCGTCAAGCTCGACCAGGGCGACCTGGCCATTCGTGTCTCCTTTGATAAGGATGCCCGCACGATCACTATTTCGGATAACGGCATCGGTATGACCGCCGAGGAGCTCGAGCGCAATCTGGGTACCATCGCGCATTCCGGCTCCGAGGAGTTTAAGACCGAGAACGCCGAGCAGCAGGGCTCCGATGTCGATATTATCGGCCAGTTTGGCGTGGGCTTCTACTCGGCCTTTATGGTTGCCAGCCATGTGAAGGTTGTCAGCCGTGCTTATGGCGAGGACGCCGCTCATGTGTGGGAGTCCGACGGTCTGGAGGGCTACACCATCGAGGACGGCGAGCGTGCCGAGCACGGTACCGACGTTATCCTCACGCTGCGCGAGAACGAGAAACTCGACGCCGACGGCGAGGCCGAGACCTACGATCGCTTCCTGACCGAGTGGGGCCTCAAGAGCCTGATTCAGCAGTACAGCAACTATGTGCGCTACCCGATTCAGATGATGGTGACCAAGAGCCGCCAGAAGCCCAAGCCCGAGGACGCTGGCGACGACTACAAGCCCGAGTACGAGGACTATCAGGAGCTCGAGACCGTCAACTCCATGACGCCGATCTGGAAAAAGCGTAGCTCCGACGTTGAGCAGAAGGACTATGACGAGTTCTACAAGTCCACGTTCCACGACTTTGATGACCCCGCGCGCACCATTAGCTTCCATGCCGAGGGCACGCTCGAGTACGACGCCCTGCTGTTTGTGCCGGGCCGCGCCCCGTTCGATCTGTACAGCAAGGACTACGAGAAGGGTCTGGCGCTCTACAGCTCCAACGTGTTGATTATGGAGAAGTGCGACGACCTGCTGCCCGATTACTACAACTTCGTGCGCGGTGTCGTTGATTCCGCCGATGTGTCGCTCAACATCTCGCGCGAGACGCTGCAGCAGAACCGACAGCTCAAGGCAATCGCCAAGCGCGTGGAGAAGAAAATTACCGCCGATCTTGAGGATATGCGCGACAACGACCGCGAGGCATATGAGAAGTTCTTTGAGAACTTTGGTCGCGGTCTTAAGTACGGTATCTACTCGAGCTACGGCATGAAGGCCGACGAGCTCGCCGACTTGCTGCTGTTCTGGTCTGCCAAGGAGCAGAAGATGATCACGCTGGCCGAGTATGCCAAGGGCATGCCCGAGGGCCAGAAGGCCATCTACTACGCCGCCGGCGATTCGCGCGAGCGTCTGGCCAAGATGCCCGTCGTGAAGGGCGTGCTCGACCATGGCTACGACGTGTTGCTGCTGACGCAGGACGTGGATGAGTTCACCTTCCAGGCCATGCGCGAGTACGTTGCCGCCGATATGCCTAAGATCTACGAGGACGACGCTGCTCGCGAGGCAGCCGAGAAGGCTGTGGCCGACGGTGCCGAGCCCGAGGTCGAGGATCGTCATCTGGAGCTCAAGAACGTCGCGACCGGCGATCTTGACCTGGCGACCGAGGACGAGAAGAAGGAGGCCGAGGGCGCCACCAAGGAGAACGAGGACCTCTTTAGCGCTATGAAGGAAGCGCTTGGCGACAAGGTCGAAAAGGTCGCCGTCTCCGCGCGCTTGACCGATGCCCCCGCCTGCATCACCACCGAAGGCCCGCTTTCGCTCGAGATGGAGAAGGTGCTCCAGAAGGGTCCCGAGGGTGCGCCCGACGGCATGCCCAAGAGCCAGCGCGTGCTCGAGCTCAACGCCAAACACCCGGTCTTCGCCAAGCTTGCTGCTGCCCAGAAGGCCGGCGACGCCGATAAGATCAAGCAGTACTCCGGCCTGCTCTACGATCAGGCCCTGCTGGTCGAAGGTATCCTCCCCGAGGATCCCGTAGCCTTCGCGGCAGCCGTCTGCAACTTGATGTAGTTCGGGGATACGGCACCGTAACTAGATTAGAACGAGAGTGGATAATCTCCCACTTTTGGCTCGGATGCGGGCTTGAAGTGGGAGATTTTCCACTCTCGTTTGCTTTTGTACGGAGTAGTCATTGGGGACGTTCTTAAACGACTAATCGGATTGCTAATTTGTGCGGGTTGTGGTTTTGTGACCTGCTGAAATTAAAGATACTGTACAACTGTACGTTAACTTATCTTCGTAGTATATTGCTACCAGCAAAACTCAGCACCATTGTGCCGTGAGACACTAAAGCGCCTACGTACAATGGTTGTCGATAGTACGATTCGATTCAACGACAGGATGGATGGTCCAAGCGTGAGTCTCGGCAGCAAACTATCCAACGCAAAGGTCTCCTTTGCGATATTTAAGCGCGACATTAAGCGATTGCTTATGAACCCCGTCGCCTTGGTGGTTACCCTGGGCGTGTGCGTTATTCCCTCGCTGTACGCCTGGTACAACATCGTGGCAAACTGGGACCCGTATGGAAACACCCAGGGTATCAAGATTGCCATCGCCAACAACGATCAAGGCACCCAAAACGACTTGGTGGGCGAGCTCAATGCGGGCGACAAGGTTGTCGACCAGCTCAAAGAGAACGATCAGCTGGGCTGGACCTTCGTCGATTCGGCCGCCGATGCCAAAGAGGGCGTCGAGAGCGGCGAATATTACGCTGCCATCGTGATCCCCAAGAACTTCTCTGACAATCTTGTCTCAATGCTCGACGGCAACTACCATCAGCCCAAGCTTACGTACTACGTCAATGAGAAGAAGAGCGCTATTGCGCCCAAGGTCACCGACACTGGCGCCAATACCATCGAGGAGCAGATCAACTCGGAATTTGTCTCTACGGTGGGCGAGACTGTTGCCGGAATCGCGAAAGATGCCGGAGTCGATTTAAAGGACAAAGCGACCCAGACCCAGGATTCGCTGGCTGGTTCGGTGTCCGAAGCGTCTGATAACCTGGGCGAAGTACGTGATTCCATCGGCGATATGAACACCGCCATCGACAAGACAAGCAGCTCGATTGCTTCGGCCGATGCTGCGTTGGCGGGCCTACAGGGACAGGCGCCTTCGCTAACGCAGGCAATCGCTCAGGGCAATGACCTGCTGGGCGAGGCCCGCACTACGGCGGGCAACTCTATCGCCTCGCTCTCCAAGGCGCTCTCGGAGGGCAGCCTTGCGCTCACCAAGACGTCGGCCTCCGCGAACGCTGCCATCGGCAAGCTGACGGGTACGGTCACATCTACGACCACCCGTATCGACAACTCGCTCGAGTCTCTCCAGGCGACGATCGACCACAATAAGGCCGTTATCGGGCACTTGGAGATTCTCGTCAATGACACGTCGACAGGTTCCGAGGAAATTGACGCGCACATTGTATCGACCATCGATTCGCTTCGCGAGCAGAATGAAAAGCTTCAGAGCATCAAGGACGGTCTGTCTGCGCAGTCGAGCGCCATGGCAAACGACGCTACGGCAATCTCGAACGCGAGCAGCGCACTCAACGCGGCAATTCAGACCGGTACGGCTAACCTCGGTCAGGCTCAGACCGATTTGGGGCAGAACGCGCTGCCGAAGGCTTCGAGCGCGCTGGACTCCTTTGCCGCCGTTTCGGGCGATTTGACCGGCATTGTGTCGGGTATGACCCCCACGATTGCGAGCGCGCGTGGCACGCTGGCCCAACTCGATGCGACGCTCAAGCAGGCCAAGACCACGCTGGCCCAGACCGATTCCTCGCTTGCCAAGGTCCAGGACAAGCTTGCAACCGCCGCCAACGACATCGCGGCCCTGCAGACTTCCGAATCCATGGGCGAGCTGGCTGATCTGATGGGCGTCGATGTCAATGACGTCGCAGATTTCATGGCATCTCCGGTTGAGCTCACGTCTAAGTCGATCTATCCGGTCAAGAGCTTCGGCTCGGGCATTGCTCCTTTCTACACCAATCTGGCGCTGTGGGTGGGCGGCTATGTGCTCATCGCCATCTATAAGCTCGAAGTCGACCGCGAAGGCATCGGCAGCTTTACCGCGCGTCAGGGCTACTTTGGCCGCCGGTTGCTCATGGTGATCCTGGGCGCGTTGCAGGCCATCATCGTTACGGTAGGCGATCTGGTCATTGGCGTACAGTGCGTCAACCCGCTGCTGTTCGTGCTGGGCGGCATCGCCATCTCGTTTACGTACGTCAACATCATCTATGCGCTGTCCACCACGTTTAAGCATATCGGCAAGGCAATCGGCGTCATCCTGGTTATCGTGCAGATTCCGGGTTCATCGGGCATGTATCCCATCGAGATGATGCCCGGCTTCTTCCAATGGCTGCATCCGCTGCTGCCCTTTACCTACGGCATCAATCTGCTGCGCGAGACCGTCGGCGGCATGTACTCGTTCAACTACCTGTTTAACCTGTGCATTCTGGGCGTGTTCTTGATCGTGGCGCTCTTTATCGGCCTGCAGCTGCGTCCGCTGCTGCTCAACCTTAACCTGCTCTTTGATAAACAGCTTTCTACGACCGGTATGATGATTTGCGAGTCCAACGACCTGCCGCGCCAGCGCTATTCGCTGCGCACCGCAATGCGCGTCATACTCGATTCTGATTCGTACCGTCGCGAACTGCTCGATCATGCGGTCGCCTTTGAACATCGCTACCCGTACTACATCAAGGGCGGTTTTGCCGCCGTGGTGGGCGTTCAGGTCCTGCTCTTTGTCCTGTCGACGGTTCTCGATATCGACAATAACGGCAAGATCATCCTGCTTGTCATTTGGATCATCTCGGTTATTGCCATCTGCGGCTGGCTTATCAATATCGAATATATCCGTGCGAGCCTCAATACCCAGATGCGCATCTCGGCGCTTTCGGATGAGGACCTGCGTCGCGAGATGCGCGAACACACGGCCGCCATTCCTGCCGCCCGCCATATGTTTGGCCTCAACGCCAGCGAGCGTGGTGCCAAGGGCGGCGATCAGTCCACGGGCCGCTTGCCGCATATAGGCTCGCACCATAAATCTCAGGGCAGCGACAGCACAGCCACAAATGATGGAGATACCACCGCGCTTGGCAAGCACTCCAAAGGAGGTGAGGCATAAATGAAGAACATCCTGCATCTGTTTAAGCGTGATGTCCAAAACGTGTCTCGCTCCGTGATCGGCATGGTTGTTGTGATGGGCCTCATTACCGTGCCGTGCCTGTACGCGTGGTTTAACATTGCCGGAAGCTGGGATCCCTACGGCAATACCGGCAACCTTAAGATTGCAGTGGTCAACACCGACGAGGGCTACGAGAGCGATCTGATTCCCGTCGAGGTCAACGTGGGTGAAAACGTAACCGCCACCCTGCGCGGCAACGAGAACTTCGACTGGGTCGTGCTCAACAATCGCGAAAAGGCTATCGAGGGCGTCAAGTCGGGCGCATACTACGCCGCCGTCGTTATCCCAAAAACGTTTAGCGCCGACATGATGACGCTTTTCTCGACCGACGTGAAACACGCCGATATCGAGTTTTACGAGAATCAGAAGGCCAACGCCATCGCGCAGATCGTGACCGAGAAGGGCTCGAGCGCCGTTCAGAGTCAGGTTAACGAGACCTTTACCAAGACCATCACGTCCATCGGTCTTAAGACGGTGTCCAGCCTGCTCGATTACATGAGCACCGACCAGGTCAGCAACTTTATCGCCAACCTGTCCTCGACGCTTGGCGATTCGATTGAGGACCTGCGAGACGTTCAGGCCAGCGCAACATCGCTTGCGGGCATTTTGAGCTCCACGTCCGATTCGCTGACGTCGGCGAGCGGCATGCTCAAGCAAACCGGGACCACCGACCAGTCGGTGAAGCAGCTGATGGAGCATGCCGAGAGCGGTATTGCTGATTCCGAGCAGGCGCTCAAGGCAGCCAGCGATGCCATCGATGCGGCGATTGATGGAAGTGCCGGTTCGTTCGACAACGTGTCCACCGAGCTCGCAAAGGCCTTTGACGCCGCGAACCAGCATGTCTATCTGACGGTATCGCAACTCAACGATGGCGCCGCGTCGCTCAACGCGCGTGCCGATGAGATTGACGCTGCGGCCGATAAGCTCCGCAGCCTTGCCGGTCAGGTGAGTAACGACAAGCTCAAGGAAGGGCTTGAGGACGCGGCTGCAGAGCTGGGCAAAATCGCGACGGAGTACCGCAACAATGCCAAGGAGCTGACGAGCATCGCGGCGTCGCTCTCGGACAGCATGGCAAAGGTTAACGATGTCCGCGCCGAAACCGACCAGGCGATCGCCGACGCCAAGGCGGGCGTCTCGGGTGCCAAGATTGATTACGATTCCACGTTCTCGGCCAAGGCAAAGGAGCTCAAGAAGACCATCTCGGGCGTTTTGGATTCGCTGAACGGTATTTCGAACGATCTGGATAGTGCTGTTGCCGGCCTGACCGACGCATCCGGCTCGTTGGCGAAGGGCCTCTCCAAGGCCGCCAAGCTGGTCAACAAGGCTTCCGATCAGCTAGGTGAAGCGTCCGATAAGATCAGCGCTTTTAAGGACGAGCTCGACGGCGCCTTGATGTCGGATGACCTCGCTACGATCAAGACGATGATCGGCAATGATCCCGAGGGTCTGGCCGTGTCGCTTTCCGGCCCCGTCGCGCTCGACCGCAAGCCGGTCTATCCGATTCGCAATTACGGTTCGGCCATGGCGCCGTTCTACACGATTCTGTCGCTATGGGTCGGCTCGATCGTACTGGCGGCCATGATGAAGGTCTCGGTTGACGATGAGCTCATCAACGAGCTCATCCCCGTGCGCCTGCACGAGATCTACCTGGGTCGTTACCTGTTCTTTGGCGGTTTGGCCCTGCTACAGGCGACGCTCGTGTGCGCGGGCGACATCCTGTTCTTTGGCATTCAGTGCGACAACCCGCTGCAGTTTGTGTTGGCGGGCTGGGTCGCGAGTCTCGTGTTCTCCAATATCGTCTACACGCTTACGGTGTCGTTTGGCGATATCGGCAAGGCGCTCGCTGTCGTGCTGTTGGTCATGCAGGTCGGTGGTTCGGGCGGCACATTCCCCATCGAGATGACCGGCCCTGTGTTCCAGGCGATCTATCCGTTCTTGCCGTTCACTCACGGTATCAACGCCATGCATGCCGCCATGGCTGGCGCCTACCATATGGAGTACTGGGTTGAGCTGGGTATTCTGGCGAGCTATCTGGTTCCGTCGCTAGCCCTGGGCGTCGTCTTCCGCCGTCCGGTCATCAAAGCCAACGACTGGATTATCGAAAAGCTGGAGTCGACAAAGCTAATTTGATGCGGCAGCGTTAACGCTGATGCAGCGTCGGCCGGTCCGCCGTTCGGTAGAACGGCGGAACAAAACGCTTTAGCGGGCTGGATTGCGTGGGTTGCTTGGTTGTTGCTACAGTAGCGGGGCGTGCCGGGGGTCCGGTGCGCCCCGTTTTTATTTGACCATGAGGCGGCACGCAGCCATACGCGTGCGGACACCACGCCCAGATTGAGTGTGAGGATGTTCCATGGCCCAATACGCTGCCAACGAAATCGAAAACTTGCCCGATAGCCCTGTAGCCCGCGAAGACCTGGGTGCCGGTGGTGCCTCTCGCGGCGCCGGCGCACGCTCGCCGCTGTTCTGGAAGGTCCTGCTACTTTCGGTGGCGGTCGTTTGGGGTTACTCCTTTACCACTATGAAGGGCGCACTCGACACCATTCCGGCGTTCGAGCTGGTCTACGTTCGCTTTCTCCCGGCATCACTGGTAATGTTTGCCATTTTCCATAAGCGCATCGTCGCTCATTTCAATGCCCGCAACCTGATCGTCGGGCTTGGCATGGGCGCGCTCATGTGGGGTGCCTACGGTTTGCAGACGGTCGGCCTGGCGCAGACCACGGCAGGCAAGAATGCTTTTTTGACGGGCACGTATTGCATCCTTGTGCCGTTCGCGAGCTATTTTCTGAGCGGCGAAAAGCTCACCCGCTACAACCTGGGTGCAGCACTGCTGTGCTTGGCGGGCATTGGCCTGGTGGCGCTCGATAGCGTCGAGTTCAACATCGGTGACGTCATTACGCTGGCGGGTGCGGTCTTTTTCGCCATCCAGATGGCGGTGACCGCCAAGTACGGTCGCAAAATGGACATCAACGTCATCACGTTTTGGATGTTTATGGGCAACGGCGTGCTGAGCCTGGTCTCGTCGCTGCTATTCGAGACCCAAGCGCCTCTGTCCGTGTGGACGCCGAGCTTTATCGGTGCGATGGCGTTTCTCTCGGTGGGCTGTACGTGCGTGGCCCTGCTCATCCAAAACGTCGGCCTGGCGCATGTCCCGGCCTCGACGGGCTCGCTGCTCCTTTCCATGGAGTCGCCTTCGGGTGCGCTGTTCTCGGTGCTGCTGATGGGGGAGGCGCTCACCTCGCGCCTGCTCGCCGGCTTCGCCCTCATCTTCCTATCGATTATTTTGAGCGAGACGCATTTCGACTTTTTGCGCAAAAAGCCGCGAACGCGATTGTAAACAACTTGTTGCGCCGCCCTTCTGGGGTGGCGTTTTTTTATGCCTCGCCTTTAAAGTTATGCATTGCACTTTAGAACATGAAAGTGCCTACTGCTAAAACTTCACTGGAGGGCATCTATGGCACCAGCTCTGTCCGATTTTCAACCGCAATCAGCGCCCAAGGCCACCGCGGCGGCGCAGGCCGCTATCGGTGACGGTCTTGTTGCAGAGGCTCAGGCTTTTTCAGGCGAGCTCGCTGCGTGGCGACACGATTTGCACCAGATGCCCGAGCTGGGTAATAGCCTCCCGCAGACCTCTGCGTATATCCAGGCGCGCCTGACCGAGATGGACATCCCGTTTGCCACGCTCGTCGATGGTTCCTGTGTTGTGGGCCTTGTCGGTGCCGGTGCCGCCGCGGCCCAGGGCAATGGAGCCTGCACGGACGAACAGGCCGGTACGGTCATTATGCTGCGTGGCGACATGGATGCCCTGCCCGTTGCCGAAGAGTCGGGCGAGCCTTTCGCCTCTACGAACGGCTGCATGCATGCTTGCGGTCACGATATGCACGCGACGGCGCTGCTTGGTGCGGCGCGCCTGCTCAAGGCCCGCGAGGCCGAGCTTGTCGACGCCAACGCTACTGTCAAACTGCTGTTCCAGCCGGGCGAGGAGACCTTTGAGGGTGCCCGCGCCGCCATCGCCGACGGTCTGCTGCAGAACCCGCGTCCTCAGGCGGCTTTTGCCATGCATGTTAACAGCCAATCGCCGCTTGGCCTGGTGCTCTATGGGAGCCCGGCGCTCTCAGGCGTGTACGGTTTCCGCATCACGCTGCAGGGCAAGGGCGGCCATGGCTCGAGCCCCGAGATCTGCATCGACCCCATCACGGCCGGCGTCCATGTGCACCTGGCGCTTCAGGAGCTTATCGCTCGCGAAGTGCCGGCGGCCAAGGAGGTCGCACTGACCGTGGGTAAGTTTGCCGGTGGTCAAGCGGCCAACGTCATCCCAGATACCTGCGTGCTCGAAGGCACGCTGCGCGGCTTCGACGTTGAGCTCATGGAGCACCTCAAGGAGCGTATCGCCGAGGTCGTCAACGGCGTGGCCGCAACGTATCGCACGCCGGCCACCATCGAGACGCTCTCGGATGTTCCCCCGCTCGTGCTCGATGACGACATGACCCAGGCTTCGCTTGGCTATGTGGGTGCGACGCTGCCCAAGGCCGCCTTCTTGCCGCTGTTCCATGCCATGGCGAGCGAGGACTTTGCGCTTATCTCGAGCGAGATGCCGAGTGCGTACTTTACGATCGGCGCAGCTGTGTCCGATACGGACGAGCACTTTGCCCAACACCATCCCAAGGCACGCTTTAGCGATGCCGAGCTGCCGCTCGGCGCCGCGGCTTACACGGCGGTCGCTTTGGGCTATATCGCCGACCACCGGTAGCACCCAACCTTGCCTTTCAAGCCTGCGGGCAAGGCCATAAGGCCTATGCCCTTGTCTTTCAAGGCAATCTTGGGCACTACCGGCGCCCGGCGCAGGCTATTCGTTTGTTTAAAAGGAGCAGTATGTCCCGGCAGCATAAATTCTTCCCCGGTTGGCTCGTCGTGGCCTCCGGCTTTGTCATCATGGCCACGTGCTACACGATTTTCGTCAACTGCATGAGCCTGTTTCAGCCGCTCATCGTCAGCGACTTGGGCATTTCTCTTGCGCAGTACAACATCTCCAACGCCATCTCTACCGTTGTGAGCGTTATCGGCTCACTTGTGATCGGTCATGTGGCCGACAAGGTGAGCGGTCGCGTTTTGGGCTCCCTCACTGTTATCGCCACCTCTGCCGTTCTTGCCGGCATGAGCTTTGTCGGTGAGCTGTGGCAGGTCTACGTGCTCTTTGCCGTCTCGGGCTGCTTCGCCGTGGCTTCGACCCGCCTGCTCATTAGCCTCGTCACTGCCAACTGGTTTACGGCCAAGCGAGGCCTTGCCATCTCCATCGCACTTTCGGGCTCGGGCTTTGGCGGCGCTATTCTGTCTCCCATCGTGAGCTCGCTTATCGTGAGCGTTGGCTGGCGTTCTGCCTTCTTGGTGCTCGCGGCTATCTGTATGGTGGCGGCGCTGCCCATCACGGCCTATTCCTTCCGCACCAAACCTTCCGAGATGGGCCTTAAGCCGCTCGGCGAGAACCCGGGCGATCCGTCCGTTTCGACGGCTGGCGACAAGGACGAGCACACGGCGCCCGAGGTTAGCTTCGGCTGGTCTCGTATCAAGAAGAGCCCGGCGTTTTGGCTGCTTGTCGACGCCTTCCTCTTTATGGGCCTCGTTAACGGCGCCATCTTGCCCAACCAGGTCACCAACATGACGAGCGTTACCGTCAACGGTGCCAAGATCGTCACGGGCGGCCACGATCCCATGTGGGCGGGTACGGTGCTTTCTGCCTACATGGTCACGGTCGTTATCGCCAAGATTTCGCTCGGTGCCATCTACGACCGCTTTGGCCTGCGCTTTGGCAATATCCTTGGCTCCGTTGCGTGTATTGTCGCCTGTGTGGCGCTGTGCTTCCCGACGACGGACCTTGGTCCTATTGTGGCCGCTGTGAGCTTTGGTATCGGAACGTGCATGGGCGCCATCACGCCTACCATTGCCGCATCCAAGCAGTTTGGTATGGCCGACCTCGGCAAGGTCACGGGCACCATTACCTCGCTCGAGATGGTCGGCGGCACCGTGGGCGCCATCGTCTCGGGCGTGCTGTTCGATGCCACGGGCTCCTTTGCGAGCACCTGGATTGTATGCCTGGCGTGCTCCGTGGTCATGCTCGTGTTCCTGCTGGCATCCGAGCCCATTGCCGCCAAGCTGCGCGCGAGCGCGGCGGGAGAGTAAGGGCGCTGCCGCGTTTGCCGGCTCACCCTGATCTGCCCGCGGCGGTCTTGGGAGCCGAATGGATGCTCGTACCATCATTCGGTTTCCAAGGTCGCCGCAGGTCAAAGGACGGTCCGCTTTCCTTCGTCCCCAGCAGATCATGTGACCCGAAGGGGTCGGAGGAAAGCGGATCAGCTGTCGCGGCGGTGCATCTGGCCGAACGAGTCCCCATACCCTCGTTCGGTCAGATGCACCGCCGCGGTTTGAGTTTGTGCCGTATAATGACCACTACCTATGACGCGATACAAAAGAAAGGTGTTTGCCCATGCAGGCACAGAAGGCGGAGGGAACCCGCGACCTTATCGGCGCCGAGATGCGCGCCTGGCAAAAGATGCAGCAGATTGCGGCCGGCGTGTTCGAGCCGTTTGGTTTTAAGCCCATCGAGACGCCCGCGATCGAGCAGGTGGACGTGTTTGTCCACGGTATCGGCCAGTCGACCGACGTCGTGCGCAAGGAAATGTTCCGTGTGTTCAGCGGTGCCAACCTGGAGCGCGTCTTTACCGAGGGCACCGACACCAAACTCAAGCCCAAGCAGCGCCTGGCACTTCGCCCCGAGGGCACGGCCGGCGTGGTGCGCGCCGTCGTCGAGAACAACCTGGTGCCCCAGGGCTCCACGCCGTTTAAGGCGTACTACGCCGAGGCCATGTTCCGCGGCGAGCGTCCCCAGAAGGGCCGCCTGCGCCAGTTCCACCAGGTGGGCATCGAGTGGCTCGGCGCTCCCGATCCGGCGGCAGACGCCGAGTGCATCATCATGCTCATGGAGTTTTACAAGCGCCTGGGCTTCGATCTTTCCAAGCTTCGTCTGCTCATTAACTCGATGGGCGACGCTCAGTGCCGTCCGGCTTACCGCGAGCAAGTCAAGCAGTTTATCCTCGATCACGCAGACGAGATGTGCGATGAGTGCCGCGAGCGCGCCGAGCTCAACCCGCTGCGTGCCTTTGACTGCAAGAACGACCACTGCCGCGAGATCATGGCCGAGGCTCCGCTGATGGGTGACAACCTGTGCGATGAGTGCCGCGAGCACTACGAGCAAGTCAAGCGCTATCTGGATGCCGCCGGTATCGAGTATGTCGAGGATCCCACCTTGGTGCGCGGCCTGGACTACTACACCCGTACTGTCTTTGAGGTCGAGGCCCCTGGCGCCGGCGTCGGCTCCATCGGCGGCGGCGGCCGCTACGATGGCCTCGTCGAGCTCGAGGGCGGCAAGCCCACGGCAGGCGTCGGCTTCGCCGTCGGTTTTGAGCGCGCCCTGCTGGCCCTGCAGGCCTTTGGCAGCGACCTGGGTGCCGAGGAGGTCCCGTGCGTCTACGTCGCCAATGCCGGCAAGGAGCTGCGTCAGAACGTCTTTACCATTACGCAGCAGCTTCGCGCCGCAGGGATTGTGACCGAGGCCGACTATCAGGGCCGTTCGCTCAAGGCCCAGTTTAAGCAGGCCGATAAGGTAGGCGCCAAGCTCATCCTGGTCCTGGGCGGCGACGAGCTTGCCGCCGGCAAGGTCAAGGTGCGCGACATGGAGAGCCATGACGAGGTCCTCGTCGATCTGGCCAACGTGGTCGAGGCGGTTCGCGAGCGCCTGTAGCGCATCTTTTTGAGCTTCGGGCCTGCTAACGTGCCCTGCTCATGGAGAGCGATTGTTACGGGGGTGTTTCGCTTTTATGCGGAATGCCCCCGTTTACGTATGCCGCCCACCGAGAAATACGACCATTTAGGGCAAAACCTTTGCAATGCAGAAAATACTTTTGTGTGGTAAAGCGCAATCAGTGTCGAAAGTATTTCTCAAGCGCCTATAATGAATACCGCATGTTACGTGCATAGAAGGAGGAATGGGAGGAAACGTGGCTGAGAACCTAAGCAACCAGTCTGTACCCGAAGCCGCGGCGCGCGTCGCTGCCGTGGTCAACCGCCTCGTTAACCGAATCGGCTCGAATGCCGAGTCCAGGGAGCGTCTCGCCGAGATCGAGATCCCCGAGGAGCTGCGCGACAATCTGGCGCTGTTCTTGCGCCTGGAGCGCCGTGTGCTTAGCGAGTATGATCCCGAGATCGCGGACCTGTTCGACAAGATTTTGACAGCCGAGATTGTGGTCAATGCCGGCAACCCCGGTACCTGCGCTGCCGACGAAGCCGTCGACGAGCAGGGCGTGCCCACCGCCGACGAGCCCACTGCCGTGGCATTTCGTGAGGTCGTCGATTTGATCGACAGCCTGCCGCTCGATAAGCAGCAGGTCATTGTCCGCGCCTTTACGAGCTTTTTCCATCTGGCAAACCTGTCGGAGGAGAACTACCGTGTGGCGCAGCTGCGCGAGCGCGAGGCCGGTGCGTCGACCGATACCGAGGTCGATCCTGCCAACGAGCTTACCGTTGCCTATCACCAGCTGGTGAATGAGCTGGGTGTCGAGGGTGCCAACGAGCTGCTCGACAAGCTCGAGTT
>CABUUK010000027.1 GCA_902494765.1 uncultured Collinsella sp. | reverse complement strand
CTCAAGGTGCACGCCTGCGCTGGTTCCCGGTTCCACCGGGCCGCGCGGCAAGGAGATATATTGCCAGACCGGAGGGGCGCCGTGGGCGGGAATCTGGGCGTACACATTTCCTACACATCCTGTGATCCGACTAACGTTTGCCAGCCGTTAACTACCGCTCGCCGAGCATCTCTTTATATAAGGCAGTCTCATGGGTAAAGCGGATACGTCCCCCTAGCTAAAGCACAGCCAGCATCGAGCAACTCATCACGTTCTTCCACCGAGAACCCCTCGGCGTAGACGCGCACCACTGGTTCGGTCCCGCTAGGACGGACCAGCAGCCACGTGTCATCCTCGAATGCCAAACGCAAGCCATCCATATGACTAACGTTTTGCGGCACCTTGCCACAAATCGACTTGGGGTTTACGCCCGGCAGCAGGGTTCGTAACGTTTCGGCATCTTCGGCCTCAAGGCGCAAATCCCGTCGACCGTAACTCGTCTTACCAAAACTATCCTCGAGTTGGTCGACCAGAACGCCCAAAGGCGCGTCCGTCTTTGCCATAAGCTCACACAGAATCAGACAGGCGAGGATTCCATCGCGCTCGGGCATATGCGCGGCGATGCCGATACCACCGGCTTCTTCACCGCCTATGAGGACGCCGCCCTTCTTCATCTCTGCCGCTATATATTTGAAACCGACTGGTTTGACGGTCACGCGGCAGCCAAGCGCCTCGGCAATGCGACGCACGAGCGTCGAACACGAAAGATTGACGACGACGCGCCCCTCCAAATTACGAAATTGAACCAAGTCGCCCAAAACGAGCGCCATGATCTGATGCGGATGTATATATCTGCCGCGCTCGTCAACCGCGCCGATACGATCGGCGTCGCCGTCGGTCACCAGGCCGGCGCAAGCTCCGTCCTCGATAACCGCGCGCTCGCAAGTGTCCACCCAAGGCTCAACGGGGTCGGGGCAGATATCTTCTTGGTCAGACGCCTGCCCGGCGTGAATCTCGTGCACCTCAACGCCAAGCTCGCGCAGCAAGTCGGCTAGATAACCCTGGGCTGCGCCGCCCATGGGATCGACAACCACGCGCAGGTGCGCGTCGCGGATGGCTTCGGCATCGACAAACGATGCCACCGCCTGCATATAGTCAGGAATGATATCCGCGGTGCGATATTGCCCCTCGATCCCCATTGGCTCGGGAGCCATGGTCTCTTCGAGCTCTTCGATGACATCCTGGTTGGCGGTCGAGCCGTCACCCATGCGAATCTTGAGGCACAGATAACCCTGCGGATGATGGGACCCCGTCACCATGAGCGCGCCGCACGCCCCACCGTCATAAGCCGCCGCCCACGTAAGGGCAGGGGTCGGAACAGGTCGCGAAGCGAGCACGGCGTCCAGCCCGTGCGCTGCTAGCACGCCCGCCGCAAGCTCAGCGAACTCGCTCGCCAGGGGCCGGGTGTCGAACCCTATATATACCGTTTTGCCCGGATTGGTCTTTTGCCACAACTCGCCGACGGCATCGGCGATACGGGCAACGTTATCGGCAGTGAAGTCCTCATCGACGCGAGCGCGCCAACCGTCAGTTCCAAAATGAATTATCGCGCACACGCGCAGACACCTCACAGTGTTTGGATCATGGTACGCGTGAGGTATACCCGCAACACGCACTCAGCAACCTGCCGGCACCAGCATTCACCATTTGGGCAAATGCTGCCGAGGACATGCAAGCAATAAAAAAAACCGCCCCGTATGGAGCGGTTTTGCCCTTTATATATCGAGCGCCTCGGCCATCGCTGCCGTAGTGATTGCCGTGGTTCCACAGCAACTGCCCACCATTGCGGCGCCGGCATGTCTCCATTCGATGCATGCGCGCGCGAAAGCTTCGGGATTCTCGTGCCATACGGGGCCATCCTGAGTCTGGACCGGATCGCCTACGTTGGGACGCACCGTAACGGGAGTAGTCGCCGATGCAACCATCCTGGGCACCGCCGCATTCGCGGCCGCAAGCGAACAGCAATTAACACCAACCGAGTTTGCGCCGTGTTTTTCGGCGTACAAAACGGCTGCCTCGATGTTGAGGCCATCGCCCAGCAGGTCGCCTTTATCGTCAACGACAAAACTCACCAGAACAGGCATGCCGTCGGCGGCATCTCGGGCGCCGGCAAGCATGGGCTGCAGATTACGGATAGACGTCACCGTCTCGATCAGCAGACCGTCAACACCAGCATTGAGCAAGGCGTGCGCCTGTTCGCGCGCAATGCCGCGGATTTCACGATACTCGACAGAGTCCTCGGCAAACCACTCAATACCGATCGGGCCCATCGAGCCCAGCAGTAGCTGAGGGTGCGCCTGGCGGGCATCGTCGACGGCCCCGCGATTGACCTCCGCCACGGACGGCGCAATCTGGTCGTGCTTGAGGGCATAGCTCGATGCCTGAAAGGTATTGGTAATGAGCACCTGCGCGCCGGCGGCGACATACAAGCGATGGATACGAGAAACGGTCTGCGGCTCTGCCAGATTCCAAAACGCCGGTGGAATGTCGGCGGCATCGTACTCACTCAACAAAACACTGCCCATGGGGCCCTGCGCCAACAAGGTCTCGCTCGACAAGCGGCGCGTAAGTTCCTCGGCACCAAAGCGGTTGTAATAACTCGTATCCATATATCCCGCTATTCCTCGACGCTGATTCCCTGCTTTTCGAGATAGGCGAGCCAGCGGCTCATCGTGTCCTCGGATAGCGCATGCTCCATCATGCAGGCCTCGGAATCGGCTCGCTCAAATTCGACACCGAGCTCCTGAACCAAAAACGTGCGGATGAGGCGATGACGGTACCAGATAGCCGTGCCAACCTCGCGGCCGCGATCGGTCAGGATCACCTTGCCGTAGTGCGATTGCTCGACAAGCTCGGATGCCTTGAGAGCCGAAACCGCTTTATTGACCGATGCCTTGGAGACGCCAAGGCGCTGCGCGATGTCGACCGATCGAACGCCGTTGGTTTCCCCCTCTTCGCTTTCAATGCGAACCATGCACTCCAAGTAGTCTTCGTTCGCCACCGTCAGATGTAGTTCGCGCGAGCTATTTGTCGTATCCATGATCTTCCGTCCCTTCTGCATTCAATGGCTGATTCTACCCCATCCAAGCGTCGCGGTATGCCGTGGCATACCGTGCTAGAGTTCTTGTTGCACACGACGACCAAGATTGGAGCGGTCTTTATGGAAAACACCACCACGAACCCCGATGTCCTCGAGCGCTTTTTGCGCTACGTCCAGATCAACACGCAGTCCGAGGATGCAAACTGCGACCAGGTACCCTCGAGCGCCGTTCAGTTTGACCTTGCCAACATGCTGGCTGAAGAGCTGCGCGAGCTTGGTGCGGAAGATGCCCACGTGACCGAGCACGCCTATGTCTGCGCGCATATCCCCGCAAGTGCGGGCGCTGAGGACAAGCCCGCCCTGGGCTTGATCGCCCATCTCGACACCACCGAAGTTGCACCGGGTGCCGGCGTGAAACCGCACATCGTACACTACGAAGGCGGCGACCTGGTCTGCGGCACGGTTGACGGTAAGCCCGTTGCCATGAGTACCGCCAAGCTTCCCGCCCTGAACGACCTCGCAGGTGAGGACCTTGTCTGCAGCGATGGCACCACGCTGCTGGGCGCGGACGACAAGGCAGGCGTCGCCGAGATCATGTCGCTTGTCGCGCGTATCGCTCAGGACCCTTCTCTGCCCCATCCCGCACTCGGCATTTGCTTCTGCCCTGACGAGGAGATCGGCCACGGAGCCGAGCTGTTGGATATCGATACCTTTGGCTGCAAGTACGCCTACACGGTCGACGGCGGCCCCATCGGCGAACTGGAGTGGGAATGCTTTAACGCCGCCGAGGCGACCGTCTGCTTTGAGGGCCAGTCCATCCACCCGGGCGACGCTAAGGGCCGTATGGTCAACGCAGGCAATCTGTTCTGCGACTTCAACGCGTTGCTCCCCTACGTACAGCGCCCGGAGTATACGGAAGGCTACGAGGGCTTTTATCACCTTGAGGGTGTATCTGCGACCGTCGATCACGCCACAGCGCGCTATATCGTCCGCGACCATGACGCCGCCAAGTTCCAGCAGAAACTCGACCTTATTGATGCCGCTGCCTCGATGCTCAACCAGCGTCTGGGTGAGGAGCGCGTGACGGTCGAGATTAAGCAGCAGTATCGAAATATGGCCGAGATCGTTCGTGACTATCCCGAGCTTATTGATGTTGCCAAGGAAGCCTACCTTGCCTGCGGCGTTGAGCCCCAAGTGCTGCCAATTCGTGGCGGCACCGACGGCGCCCAGCTGTCGTTCCGCGGTCTGCCCTGCCCCAACCTTTCCACCGGCGGCTATTGCTACCACGGCGTCAACGAGTTCGTCCCGGTCAGTTCGCTCGTCAAGATGACCGACGTGCTCCAGGAGCTCGTCGCCCGCTTTGCATAGGGAACTCGAACAATCTAGGTAAGCAAAACCGCCCCGTCCTCAAAACCGAGAACGGGGCGGTTTTTGGTGCAAGGGGAGTAGTCAGCACCGCAGGTTGAGCCAACGTCAGCGAGCGACGTCCAAGGCGAACAAGTTGGCATGAAAAAGGCAGGGCATTGACCTTCTGGTCATGCCCTGCCTTTTGAATGACAAATTGTCGCCTTGGGCGGCGCGCAGCGTCGAGCCGTTACGGCGTTTGGTAAAACGCCGTAACTTAGTAGTTGGCCTCGTAGCCGTTGCCGTCGCCGGTGGGCTCTACGTAGTAGTCCGAATCGCTCGAATCGCTTGAGTCATCGGAATCGTCAGAGCTGACCGATGAGGTTGCGGTACCGTTTGCGTAGTCGTCAGACGTGTTGTTGTTCAGGTCGCCGATTGTAGAGCTGGAACCGTCGGAAAGACCCATGGTGTTGGGACCCTTGGGATCCTTGCCGGCATCGACGCGCTCCATCATTTCCTTGAGCTCGTCCTCGTAGACAAAGACGTAGCTCACACCGTCGATCATGGTGCTGTCGTCGGCGTACGAGGGCAGGTTGGCCGAGTAGATACCGTCGACATCCATACCGCGCATGGCGTTGACCGTAGCCACGATATCCTGAACGCTCATATCGGTTACGAGCATATCGGACAGCGAATTAACCAGGCCAAAGATCTTCGTGGCATCGAAGTTATTGAGAATCTGGTTGGCAAGGGCGCCAAGCACCTGACGCTGGTGGCGCATGCGTGTGTAATCGCCGTCGGCATAGGTGTAGCGGCAGCGGGCATAGGTAAGGGCGGTGGCACCGTCCATATGCTGCTGGCCAGCGGTAATCTTAATATCCAGGTGCTCGGGGTCGTCAACATCATCGGTTGCGTTAATGTCGATACCGCCAACCGAATCAATCAGCGCCTGCATACCGTCGAAGCTGACCTCGGCATAGTGGGAAATCTGAACACCGCACAGCTCGTTGACCGCCTCGACCATGGCCTCGGCGCCGCCAACGGTATGGCAGGCGTTGATCTTCATGGTCTCGCCCTTGTACTCGACCTTGGTGTCGCGCGGAACGGAAATGAGCGTCGCCTGCTTTTGCGTGGGGTCGATGCGTGCCAGGATAATCGAGTCGGCACGATACGTATCCTCGCCCGGACGGCCGTCGGTGCCAAGAAGCAGCACGTAGAACGGATCCTTTGCCTCATCGGTGTCAACCAGAACCCGACGCAGATTGTCGGTAATGACATTAGAATCGCCGAGCTTGCCCATAATGGTGGCAAACCACAGGCCGGCAGCGGTAGTGGCACTCAGCAGCACACCAAGCACGACAATGAGCGCGACGTGACGAATCGTGTGGCTACGACGACGTTGACGAGCGCGCTCGGAATAGCGAGCCACGTTATCGCGACTGTAGATCTTGGCCTGCGCACCAGTTGAGGGTCTTCGGACGGTGGTATCCGCGAGGGGCTTTTTATTAAACATAGGCAACCTGTATTAGTAGATGACGGGATCGGGGACGGTAGCATGCTCGACATGCGCGCCGAGCGCCTGCAGCTTTTCGACAAACTCCTCGTAGCCGCGCTTGATGTGATGGATAGCCGAAACCTCGGTCGTCCCGTCGGCGATCAAGCCCGCTACGACGAGGGCCGCTCCGCCACGCAGATCGGGCGAGGTAACCTGTGCACCCGAGAAACCCTTGACGCCATGAATCATGGCATGATGGCTCTCGATACGAATGTCGGCACCCATGCGCACCAGCTCAGAGGCAAACATAAAGCGATTCTCGAAGATGTTCTCGGTAATAACGGAACTGCCGTCGGCGAGAGCGGAGAGCACCATAATCTGCGCCTGCATGTCCGTCGGGAAGCCGGGGAACGGAAGCGTTTGGATGTCGACCGGCTTGATACGCTCGGCACGGTTCACATGGACGCCATCCTCGACGCGCTCGCAGTCGATACCCATGAGCTCCATCTTCTTGAGCACCATGCCCAAGTGAATGGGGCAAAAGCCCGTGACATCGACACCACGATCGTCGGCCATCAACGCACCGGCAACGATAAAGGTACCGGCCTCGATGCGGTCGCCCACTACGCGATGGGTAACAGGATGCAGTTCTTCCACGCCCTCGATGGTCACGACAGGCGTACCGGCGCCAACAATCTTGGCGCCCATCTCGTTGAGCATGTTGGCGAGATCGACGATCTCGGGCTCGCGGGCGGCATTGTCGATAACCGTGGTGCCCTGCGCGCGCACGGATGCCATGATGAGGTTCTCGGTCGCACCGACGCTGGCGAACTCGAGCGTAACGGTGGTACCGCGCAGACCTTGGGGCGCATTAGCGTTGATGTAGCCGTGGGCGGTATCGAACTCTACGCCCAGGGCCTCGAGACCAAGAATGTGCATATCGATCTTGCGAGCACCCAGGTTGCAGCCGCCCGGCATGGCGATCTTGGCGCGATGGAAGCGGCCCAGCAGGGGTCCCATCACGGCGGTGGAAGCACGCATCTTGGCGACGAGCTCGTAGGGGGCCTCCCAAGAATCGACCTGAGAGGTATCAATCTCGAGCGTGTGCTCGTCGAGAACATCGATCGTAGCGCCCATGCCCTTGAGCACCTTGCCCATCACGTGGACATCGGAAATATCGGGCACGTTCTGCAGCGTCGTCTTGCCCGGCGCCAGAAGCGTTGCCGCCATGAGTTTGAGTGCGGAGTTCTTGGCGCCCGAAACGGGCACGGAGCCTCCGATGGCGTGGCCACCCTCAACGCGGATAATATCCAAGGTCTACCCTTTCAAAAAGCATGCCCGGGATGGCTGAGCCATCCCGGGCATGATGTGTTCGCAAATGGTCGAACGCTAAATCGTTTGACTATTGGGCAAGCTTGAGCTTACACCATGCGATTTCATTATAGAGGTAGGCGCGGCGTGCATCATCCTCCGACAAATTACCCAGCTTCTCTTCAAAACCTTGAATATCAGCTTTAAGCTTGTCGGCATCGACGGTCGCCAAATCGCAAGCGCGCTCGGCGAGAACGGTCACGACATCGTCCGCAACCTGGGCATAGCCGCCGGCCACGGCAAACGTGTGGTCGACAGTGCCCATGGCCTTATCGGAAACGCGAACGTAACCGCGGTCGATCGTGCAGATCTCGCTGGAGTGAGCAGGCAGAACGCCAAACTCGCCATCCGTGGACGGAATCGACACAAACGCAGCGTCGCCCTCATAGGCGCAGCTCACGGGGCACACGATGCGGATACGCATAACCTACTTCTCCCCCATCTTGCGGGCGCGCTCGCGCACGTCCTCAATCGTGGAAGCATAGCGGAAAGCCTGCTCGGGCAGGTCATCGGCCTTGCCGTCGACAATCTCGGCGAAAGAGCGGACGGTATCCTCGACGCGGACGTAGACACCGGGGTTGCCGGTGAACTTCTCGGCGACGTGGAAGGACTGCGAGAGGAACTGCTGAATCTTACGGGCACGGTTGACCGTAAGGCGCTGCTCCTCGGACAGCTCGTCCATACCCAGAATGGCGATGATGTCCTGAAGGTCGGAGTACTCCTGCAGGAGCTCCTGGACCTTGACGGCGACACGGTAGTGCTCCTCGCCGACGATCGAGGGATCGAGAGCGTCGGAGGAAGATGCGAGCGGGTCGATAGCCGGGAACAGGCCGAGCGACGAAATGCTACGCGAAAGAACCGTGGTGGCGTCGAGGTGCGTAAACGTTGTGGCAGGCGCCGGGTCGGTCAGGTCGTCTGCGGGGACGTAGACAGCCTGGACGGAGGTAATGGAGCCCGTCTTGGTCGAGGTAATGCGCTCCTGGAGGTCGCCCATCTCGGTTGCCAGCGTGGGCTGGTAACCAACGGCGGACGGCATACGGCCCAGCAGTGCGGAAACCTCGGAACCTGCCTGGGAGAAGCGGAAGATGTTGTCGATGAACAGCAGAACGTCCTGGCCACGATCACGGAAATACTCAGCGGTAGTAAGGCCGGCCAGACCGATGCGCAGACGCGCTCCGGGCGGCTCGTTCATCTGACCATAGACCAAGCAGGTCTTGTCGATAACGCCAGACTCGCTCATCTCGAGGAACAGGTCGGTGCCCTCGCGGGTACGCTCGCCGACGCCGGTGAACACCGAGGTGCCGCCGTGCTCCTGGGCGAGGTTGTTGATGAGCTCCTGAATCAGAACGGTCTTGCCGACGCCGGCGCCGCCGAACAGGCCCGTCTTGCCGCCACGGATGTAGGGCTCGAGCAGGTCGACAGCCTTGATGCCGGTCTCGAAGATCTCGGTCTTGGTGGTGAGCTCGTCGAAACGGGGCGCTGCATGGTGGATGGGGTAGAACTCCTCCACCTCGGGCATGGGCTTGCCGTCGACGGGCTTGCCCATGACGTTCCAAATGCGGCCGAGCGTCTTGGGACCAACGGGCATCTTCATGGGCTCACCGGTATCGGTGGCGATGAGGCCGCGCTGCAGGCCGTCGGTCGAGGACATGGCGACCGTGCGGACGACGCCGCCCGGAAGCTGGCTCTCGACCTCGAGGATCGTGCTCAGGTGACCGATCGGGGTCTCGGCCTCGACCGTGAGCGCGTTGTAGATCGGGGGCACCGCGCCGTCAAACTTGACGTCGACGACAGGGCCGATGATTCGCACGATGCGACCATCACCGGCAGTCGTCTTCTTGGTGGCTTCCTCGACCGCAAGCTTTACGGTGTTATTAGCCATTACTGTTCCTCCAATGCTGAGGCTCCGCCGACGATCTCGTTAATCTCGGTCGTGATCGAAGCCTGGCGCACGCGACTATACGTGCGGGTAAGGGTCGAGATGATCGCGGTGGCGTTTTCCGTCGCGGAGTGCATGGCCTTGCGGCGTGCACCCTGCTCGGCAGCCGCCGAATCGATCAGGGCCTGGTAGATGACCGTCAGGATATAAGACGGCACAAGCTTGCCGAGAACATGCTCGGGAGAGGGCACGAACTCGAACGTGGACGAGATGCGCTTAGGGGCGTCGGTCTCGTTCTTACGCGGACCGTGGGCCATAGCGATCATCTCGGGGTCGAGCGGCAACAGATGCTCGACGCGAAGCTCCTGATCCACGCGGTTCTTGGCGTGGTGGTAGACAAGCTCGACACGGTCAAGCTCACCGGCACGATACGCATCGCAGATATGAGAGGAGATCATGCGGGCCTGATTGAAATCGGGCTCAGAGGAGTTGCCCTCAAAGTGCATGACGACGTTTTCGCGGTCACGGAAATACGTGGCCGGTTTGCGCCCACACGCGATGATCTCGCACTCGATGCCGTCGTTCGCCCAAGAAGCGGCGAGCTTTTCGGCCGTGCGCTCCACCGTCGTATTGAAACCGCCGGCAAGGCCGCGGTCCGAGGCAATAACGACAATCAGGCCATGCTTGACGCTCTCATGCTTCTGCAGCATGGGATCGGTGCCCGAACAGGAGGCGTCGCCGGCGACCGTCAACATGACGTCGGTCAGCGCCTCCTTATAGGGCTCGGCCTGCTTGGAGCGATCGAGAGCACGACGGATCTTGGCCGTAGAGACCATCTCCATCGTGCGCGTGATCTGCTTGGTCGTGGTAACCGAGGAGATTCGCTTCTTAATGTCGCGAAGGTTGGCCATGGGGCTTAGTTCTCCTCTGATCCAGAAACATCCGAATGGTGCTTGGCCATGAACTGCTGCTTGAAGTCGCCGATGACGCGCAAGAGCTCAGCCTTGGTGTCATCATCGATCTTCTTGGCGCGAACCTTGTCGAGCAGCGAGCCAAAGCCATTGTCCATGTACTCGATGAGCTCGGCACGGAAAGGCAGCACGTCGGCAATCTCCAGGTCATCCAGGAAGCCCTCGTTGCCAGCGAACAGCGTAACGATCTGCTCGCCAACCTCAAACGGCTTGTAGCGCGGCTGCTTAAGGAGCTCAGTCATGCGAGCGCCGTGGGTAAGCTGCTTTTGCGTGGCCTCGTCGAGGTCGGAGCCGAACTGTGTGAAGCCGGCGAGCTCCTGGTACGAAGCAAGGTCCAGACGGAGGTTGCCGGCGACCTGCTTCATGGCCTTGGTCTGTGCGTCGCCACCGACGCGGGACACGGAAATGCCCACGTCGACTGCCGGGCGCTGGCCCTGGAAGAAAAGCTCGGACTGCAGGTAGATCTGACCATCGGTAATGGAAATGACGTTGGTCGGAATGTAGGCCGAGACGTCGCCGTCCTGGGTCTCGATGATCGGAAGAGCCGTCATGGAGCCGTAACCGTTCTTCTTGGACATCTTGACTGCACGCTCGAGCAGACGAGAGTGCAGGTAGAAGATGTCGCCAGGATAGGCCTCGCGTCCGGGCGGACGATGCAGCGTCAGCGACATCTGACGGTAGGCCACGGCCTGCTTGGACAGGTCGTCGTAGATGACGAGCACGTGGCCACCGGGGTTGGTCTCGCTGGCGGGCTTGCCGTCCTCACCGTTGTACATGAAGAACTCGCCGATAGCGGCACCGGCCATAGGCGCGATGTACTGCATAGGGGCGGAATCGGCAGCGGTGGCCGAAACGATAATGGTGTAGTCGAGCGCACCGTGCTGAGCGAGGGTCTCGCAGATGTTGGCAACCGTGGAGGCCTTCTGGCCGATGGCGACATAGATGCAGACCATGCCCTTACCGCGCTGGTTGAGGATAGCGTCGATGGCGATGGCGGTCTTACCGGTCTTACGGTCGCCAATGATGAGCTCTCGCTGACCGCGACCAATAGGCACCATGGAGTCGATGGCCAACAGGCCGGTCTGAACCGGCTCACACACCGGGGTACGGTCGATGACGCCGGGGGCCTTGAACTCGATGGGGCGACGGTGCGTGGCGACGATGTCGCCCAGGCCGTCGATGGGCTGGCCGAGCGGATTGACGACGCGGCCAAGCATGGCGCGGCTCACAGGGATATCCATAATGCGGCCAGTGGTGCGGCACTCGTCGCCTTCCTTGATGGAGTCGACGGCACCAAACAGAACGGCGCCGACCTCGTCACGGTCAAGGTTCTGGGCAAGGCCGAAGACGGTCTCACCGGTATCGGAGCTCTTGAACTCCAGAAGCTCGCCTGCCATGGCGCTCTTGAGGCCGGAGACACGCGCGATGCCGTCGCCTACCTCGTCGACCGTTGAAACCTCATGCGTATCGACCGTCGCGGAGAGGCTCGTGAGCTGCTCCTGCAGTTTCTTGGCGATATCCTGGGCATTGAGGGTTTCGGACATTAGGCTTCACCTCCGTACGAATTAGCAGAGTTTGCGAGGGTCTCCTGCGCGATGCGCAGCTGCGTCTTGACGGAAATGTCACGACGCTCGCCGCGGGCCTCGAGCACCAGGCCGCCCACGATAGACGGGTCGACCTGCTCGATAAGGAATACCTTGCGGCCGAAGTCCTGCTCGCATTTCTTAGTGATGGTTTGACGCAGCTCGTCGTCGAGCGGGATCGCCGTGGTGACGGTCACGCCCACTACATCCTCGTCTTCCTCGGCAACATACTTAAAGGCAGCTGCCACCTTGGGAAGAAGGTCGAGCTGGTCGCGCTTGGACATGGTGTCGAGCACGGCGATGATCTCGGGGCTGGCAGAAGCCAGGCGCTCGATCATCTCGAGGTCCTCGAACACATGGTTCTCGGCCTTAGCGGCTTCCAGAAGGGAGCGCGCGTAGGTCTCGAGCACCTTGTCCTGATAGCGGCTAGTCGGCATTCAGGCTACCTGCTTCCTGGATGTAGCGCTCGATGAGCTTCTTCTGCTCGGCCTCGTCATCGAGTGCCTCGCCCACGATCTTGGTGGCGACGGCAACGGACAGGTCGGCGATGGAGCTCGCGGCACCGGCGTAGATGGACTTGCGCTCGTCCTCGACGGTCGTATGGGCCTTGGCGATGATCTCCTCGGCCTCCTTGTGAGCAGCCTCGATGATACGGGCGCGCTCGGACTCGGCGTCCTTACGGGCCTCGAGAACGATGTCGGCAGCCTGACGACGGGCGTCGGTGACGATCGAGTCGGACTCAGCGCGCTTGGCGATAGCCTCCTGCTTGGTCTTCTCGGCCTCGTCGAGGCTCTCCTCGATCTTCTTGCCGCGCTCCTCCATGGTCTTCATGATGCCCGGCAGGGCGACCTTGGCCAGCACGATCCAGATAATCAGGAAGGCGATAAGCGCCGGGATGAACTCCGCCATCTTAGGGATGAGGATGTCCGCACCGGCAGCGCCGTCCTCAGCGAACGCGGAAACCGGCATGAGCAGCGCGGCCGCGGACGCGGAGAGTGCGATCGCGCTCTTCTGGGATGAAAGATTCATACTTGACGCTCCGTGCTATTTAACGATCAGCGCGACAACGAAGCCGATCAGAGCCAGAGCCTCGCCGAAGGCGGAGCCCATGATGAAGACGGTGAACACGCGGCCCTGGACCTCAGGCTGACGGGCCATAGCACCCGTAGCACCCAGAGCAGACAGGCCGATAGCAAGACCAGCGCCGATAACACCGAGACCGTAACCGATAACTCCCACGATTCCTCCTTTGTCGTGCGTGTCTTATTTCACGCAGGATAACCTTTTTATAACTGCCGGGCTCCATGGGTACGGGCACCGGCGGTTTAACGAATTGCCTTACCTTTAAGGCACGAACGGAAGACTACTCCTCCTCCGCGACCTCCTCTGCCTCGGAGACATACACGGCGGTAAGGACCGTGAAGACGTAAGCCTGGATGGCGCCGACCACAAGCTCGATCGCATAGATCAGGATGAGGATGGCAAGCCAGGCTAGCGAAGGCAGGGCGCCGACGGCGTGGGCCGCGGAAACCTGCTGAAGCAGCGGCTGCATGAACATGCTCGCCATGATGGCGAACGAGCCCATGACCACGTGTCCTGCGAACATGTTGCAGAACAGACGGACGGCGAGCGTGATGAGGCGCAGGAAGGTCGAGAAAAGCTCGACGACCCACACGAGCACGTTCATCGGGAAGCTCACGCCCTGCGGGGCGAGGCTCTTGATGTAGCCGATCACGCCGTGAGCCTTGCATCCGTAGTAGATGAAGTACACAAAGGCGAAGATGGCGAGCGCGGCGGTGGAGCCGATTGCGCCGGTGCCGGGCTTCATTCCCGGGATCAGGCCGATCATGTTGTTGATCAGGATGAACAGGAAAAGCGAGCACAGGAACGGGAAGTGCTTCTTCCAGTTCTCACCCACGACGCCCTTGCCGATATCGTTCTCGACGTACTCGATGATGTACTCGAAACCGTTGACGAAGAAGCCCTTGGGAACCAGGGTCTGCTTCTTCTTGAACACGGCCAGGACGATCAGGAGCACGATCGTGGAGACGATCAGCCAAAACGAGTACTGCGTGATGCCGCAGCTCAGATCGCCCACGACAGGGGTGGAGCTGAACTCGCTGACCAGATGATTAATCTCATCAGGCAGCTTTTCAAAAATTTCCACGACTTACCTTTCGACCTCATGAGGATCTCGCAGCGCCTTGGCGACGCGAACCGTGCAGGCGGCCATAAAGGCCACGAAGCCGATCGCCTCGCCCAGGAGGAACATGCGAAATGCCTCTCCGAACAACACAAACACAACCAAGGTAAAGACGAGCAGGGCGATTGCCGAGACCGCCAGACTCACCATACCCTTGAGCATGTCCGCATTCTGTTTATCGTCAAGAACCGGCTTGAGCGTAAAGACAAAGGGAAGGAAGGCAATTGCGCCCGCGATGGCGCCTGCAACGATAGCGAGCAGATCGGCTATCTGAAACACTGGCGTCCTCACTTTCCTTTTTAACGCTTCACAGAACAGTTCCCGCCAAACATTGGTGACTATTGTACGAGCCAATCGCTAAAGTACAACCGAAAAAGCATCGGTTAATACGCACCTGTTCGTTTTCTTAAGACCTTCTTTATGCCGCAGGTACGGTAATACGTTTTTCTCGAACCCTGCAGGGCAAAACGTCCGTTAACAGGAGTGCGCGCGGTCGCCTTTTGTTCGTCCGCGCGCACCGTTTCTTCGTATTTGCAGCCGCGGCCGTCTTAGCCCAGCGACTAGAGCGTGCCGTAGATGCGGTCGCCGGCGTCGCCGAGGCCGGGAACGATGTAGGCAGCCTCGTTGAGATGGTCGTCGATGGCGCAGGTATAGATATGCACATCAGGGTCCTTCTCAGTCAGCGACTTGAGGCCCTCGGGGGCCGCGACGATGCACAGCATGCGGATGTCCTTGACACCGCGCTCGCGCAGGTAGCTGATGGCCATCTCGGCCGAACCGCCCGTGGCGAGCATGGGGTCGACGACCAGGCAGATGCGCTGGTCGATATCCTTGGGCATCTTGCAGTAATACTCGTGCGGCTCGTGGGTGACCTCGTCGCGCTCCATGCCGATGTGGCCCACACGAGCGGAGGGCACCAGGTCGAGGATGCCGTCGACCATGCCAAGGCCCGCACGCAGGATGGGCACGATGGCGAGTTTCTTGCCGGCAAGCTGTTTGAACGTGGCGGTAGTGATGGGGGTCTCGACCTCGACGTCTTCCATAGGCAGGTCGCGCATGGCCTCGTAGCCGTCAAAAAGCGCGAGTTCGCGCACGAGCTGACGGAACTGGTTGGTGCCGGTGTTTTTGTCGCGCAGGATCGACAGCTTGTGCTGGACGAGCGGGTGATCGACAAGCGTCACACGGGACGTATCGTAGGTGACGGTCATGGGTTGATGCCCCTTTCATTGCGGCCGGAAGATGGCCTTGCTGACAAGACGCATGGCGACGTTGTTGCCTCGCGCCGTGCATAAGTTTAACGGTTTGTTGTATCGAGCAGCTCGTCGCAACCCTACTGAGCGGTGTTGAGCGAACGCTTGACGGCATCACGCCAACCAGCGAGGTTGCTCTCACGGCGCTCGGCGGACATGTGAGGATGGAAGACTTTGACGATCTGAGCGTTTTGCTCCAGCTCCTCCAAATCCTCCCAATAGCCGACGGCAAGGCCCGCCAAGTACGCGGCGCCGATCGCCGTGGTCTCCACCGTCTCGCACTGCAGCACGGGGATATCCAGCAGATCGGCCTGGAATTGCATGATGAACTCGTTGCGCGAGGCACCGCCATCGACGGACAGGCGCTCAATCGAAAGTCCCACGTCCTGCTCCATGGCGCGCAGCACGTCATAGCTCTGGTAGGCCATGGACTCGCAGGCCGCACGTACAATGGTCGCGCGACTCGAGGCGCCGGTCAGGCCGCACACGATACCGCGAGCACGCGGGTCCCACCAGGGAGCGCCCAGGCCTGCGAAGGCGGGGACGAAGTAGCAGCCCTCGTTGTCGCTGATCGAAGTGGCGAGTTGCGCGGACTCACTCACGCTCGAGATGATGCCCATGTTGTTGCGCAGCCAGTTCATGGTTGAGCCGGCGGCAAAGATAGAACCCTCGAGCGCATAGCTGATTTTGCCGTCCGCGGCGATACCGATCGTGGAGACCAGACCGTTCTTGGATTCGACGATCTCGTCGCCGGTGTTCATGAGCATAAAGCAACCCGTGCCATAGGTGTTTTTGGTCTGGCCGGGATGGAAGCAGCAGTGGCCGAACAGCGACGCCTGCTGGTCGCCCGCCACGCCCATGATGGGTGGCATGTTGGTCATGATGTCGCTCGCGACGCGGCCGTAGTCGCCCGAGCTCCAACGAACCTCGGGCATCATGGAACGTGGGACGTCGAAAAGCGCCAGCAGATCGTCGTCCCAATCGAGCGCATGGATATTAAAGAGCGCGGTGCGGCTGGCATTGGTGTAGTCGGTGGCAAAGACCTGACCGCCGGTGAGGTTGTAGATGAGCCAGGTGTCGATGGTGCCGAACATGAGGTCGCCCGCCGCCGCGCTCTCACGCGCACCGTCGACGTTGTCGAGGATCCACTGCACCTTGGAAGCCGAGAAATACGGATCGAGCGTGAGTCCCGTGCGGGAGCGCACCAGTTCTTCTGCGCCCTGCTCGACCAGCTCGTCGATCAGAGGTGCGGTGCGACGGCATTGCCACACGATGGCGTTATAGATGGGTTGGCCGCTTATGCGGTCCCACACCACCGTGGTCTCGCGCTGGTTGGAGATACCGATGGCGGCAATGCGGTCAGAATGGATGCCGCTCTTAAACTGGACCTCCATCATCACGCCGATCTGGCTGGCAAGCACCTCCGTGGGATCCTGCTCCACCCAGCCGGGGCGCGGGAAGCTGGTTTTGACGCTACGACGTGCCTGCGCGACGATGCAGCCGTACTCGTCGACGATGGTCGCAAGTACCGAGGTGGTGCCGCAGTCGAGCGCCATGATGTAGGAACCGCCAAAGCTAAACGAGGCGTCTTCCATGCCCAGGCTGCCTAGATTCAACGACATCGCTTACACCTTTCTATTGCATCGGGTCGGACAGGACCCGTTCGATCTCTGATGCGGGAAGCGCGCCTTGGCGCAGGATCTGGAGCTCGCCGTGCTGAAACGACACGATGGTTGAGGCGTCGCGACACGGGGTCTCACCGGCGTCGACGGCCACATCGACCCCCTCCAGGATGCGCTCCTCCACCGTGACAAAACTTGCCGGCGCGGGCGCGCCGTGCGTGTTGGCGCTGGTGCAGGCAAGAGGGCTGCCGCAGGCGCGGATGAGCGCTTGCACCACGGGCGAGGCCGAAGCGCGAAGTGCCACCGTGTCGTCGGCGGCGCGCATAAAGGTCGGCACGCAGGGGGCCGCCTTGACCACGATAGTCAGGGCGCCCGGCCAGCATCGTCGGGCGAGCACGCGGGCCTCATTGGGAATATCCACGCCATAGCGGTCGAGTGCCTCGGCATCATCGACCAGCCAGGCAACCGTTTGGGTGAGCTCGCGCTGCTTGAGAGTAAAGATACGACGATAGCCGGTACCGAGTGCAGGGACCGCGGCGCCGTTGACGGTGGCCTGCGGATCGCGCGGCCACGGCAGAGGCTCACTTGTATCTTGTGGAACGGCATCCGAGAAAGCGTTGACCGCCACGGCGACACCGTAGACCGTCTCGGTTGGAATAAGCGCCAGGCCGCCGCGACCGAGTAGCTCGGCCGTGCGCTCGACTGCAAGCCGATGCGGCTCGCGCGCTCCCTCGTATACCCGATAGACCGTCTGCATGTGTATGCCAGCCCCTTACGCTCTGGTGCAAGTTTGTTTACTGTGGGGCATTCTCGCACGAAACGTTCAACCTATTTGCCCAGAGCGCATGTTGGTTTGGTGAGCGGCTCTAGTAGTCGGTGAAAGTGAGGGGGTTAATTGAAGATTTTTAGCGCGCAAGCGTAACGGTACGATCGGGAAACTCGATGCTTGCAACCAGTTTTCCGCCGAGGCTCTCTGCGTACCTGCTCAGCGTGTCAAGCCTCATCGAACCCAATTCCCCACGCTCGAGCTCGGATACGCGTTTTTGAGAAACGCCCATCGATTGGGCGACCGACGCCTGTGTTAGATCTTTTAGCCTGCGAATCTGAGCAAGCTTATAGGCTTCGATACGATCGCGAGTCCTCTCCTGCTCGGCGGTAATGGAGTCGCGTGTTATCCCGCGAGATTCCATATACTCATGCAGTTCCATCTCGATCGAGCCTCCTTACGTGGCGACGGTATATTTGCTCGGCCTTTGGAATGTTGATCGCATACCAGCCGTTCCATTTTGCCCTTGACGATCCCGCTCGCGACTTATCACCCGCCAATAGCAATACCGCCTGGCGCTTGGGGTCAAAGGCGAAGAGGATGCGGATCACCTGCCCACCACATGAAGTCACTCTCAGCTCCTTTAAATGATGAAGCTTCGAGCCCTTGACACGGTCAACCAGTGGACGACCAAGGCTGGGACCTTCCTTCTCGAGCACCAAAAGGTCTGCATAAATCTGCTTCAGCGTAGCTTCATCCTGCTCATCAAGCCAAGGTTCAATGTAATCAAGCACGATACGGTACCGATGCAGCTGATTTGACATACCTTTCTCCTTCTATAGTAGAAGTTTTACGGTATATTGCAAGAGCAAACTTGAGCAAATGTCTATTAGTTCAGCTTAAATGCGCTGCTTGGGCTCGGTGACGATGGCTCGGACGATACGGGGACGATCGGTGAGGTCGTGGACGATACGCACGTCCGAAAGGCCTGCCTGGCGACAGAGCTCGGCCGCAGCGTCGAGCGCACCCTCGTAGAGCTCGCAGGCAAAGAGGCCGCCGGCGCGCAGCATGTAGGGCGCCGCGTTGAGCAGACGGCGGAAGATATCGAGGCCGTCGGCACCGCCCTCGAGCGCCAGATCGGGCTCAAAGTCCTTGACCTCGTGCGGCAGCGAGCGCATGACATCGGTGGGGATGTAGGGCGGGTTGGAGACGAGTACGTCAAAGGTGCCCCACTCGTCGTGGGGAATGGAGCTCACCAGGTTGGTGAGGCTGAAGGCAACCTCATCTGACGTGAGGCCAAGCGCATCGCGGTTTTTGCCAGCAAGGTCGATAGCGCGCGGCTCGATATCGGTAGCAGTGCAGGTGACGTGGCCGCGACGCTCCCAGGCAAGCGAGAGCGAGATGCAGCCCGTGCCGCAACCGACCTCGAGAACGCGGGCAGTGCGGGGCTCGGCTGGGGCAGGCGCAGCGGCATCCTGAGCTGAAGCCGTCTCCTGGTCGGCACCCTCAATGGCGATACCGTATTCGTCGAGCTCGGGCTCGGGGGTTTCCATGGCCTCTGCTTCTGCCGCCTGCGCGGCGGCTTCCTCGGCCTCGCGATCGGCAAGCTCCTCGGCATAGGCGCGGCTACCGAGCACATCGCTACCCAGCGCAGCCTCATCGGCGGCCGTCAGGTTGGCAGCACGGCGCTCGGCGGTCGCGCGCTCGTCGGCCAGCGCCGCCTCGGCTTTGCGAGCCTGTTCGACCTCATCGTTCCAAGGCAGCTCCACGCGCTGGCGGGCGGCGACCTCGGGGCTCAGCACCTCGGCATCCAGGTAGTTCAGGACTTCTTCGACGAGCATCTCGGTCTCGGGGCGCGGGATGAGCACGCCGGGGGCACACGCGACGTCGATCATGCGAAACTGCGTGCTACCGGTGATGTACTGCAGCGGCTCGCCCTTCGCGCGACGGACGACCGCCGCGTGCATGGTCTCGAGCTGCGATGCGTCGAGCGTCTCGTCCATGCGCATATACAAGTCGATACGCGCCAGGCCCGTGGCCGCGCACAGCAGCCACTCGGCAGAAAGACGGGGATGCTCCTCACCGCGCTCGGCCAGGTACTCCTTGGTCCACTCGAGACAACGCTTGATGGTCCAGATCTCGTTTGCCATGGGGTCCTCCCCTCTTAAGCGCCGGGCGGCGCGCGAATGTCGGAGCAGATTGTAAGCGAGGGCGGCACGCGACAAGGGACGATTGGAAGCGATTATCGAGAATCAGCCCAGAATTTTGCTTGGAGCCCGCCTAGAGTGTTCATTCGTCGACGTCTAAATCTGCATCCGTCAAGCTTTTGGCAAGGTTGCCCCAAAACTGACCAATATCTAACCAAGAACTTGCCACATCGCTTGACACGCAACGCGTCAAAAAGGGCCCCACGACTTCTTGGACGATTTTTCGAGCAATATTTTCAATATTGGATGCATGCCGTTAATTGCTTTAAGCAGGCAAACAGCCTAAAGGCCATCAAAACCGATTGAATAACACCTCAAAGCAATGTGTCCAACCTAGTCATTTAAGAACGTCCCCAATGACTACCTCTAAGGCGCCGCAGGTTGAGCATGCCGCATCCGGAGCAAGGCAACGCCGCAGGTAGAGGACGGACAGCGAGCGAGTCGCATTTGAGACAAGGTGACGTGAAACGAAAGGGCGCTGACCTTCTGGTCGCGCCCTTGAAGTTGAACGTCAGATTGTCCAAATGCGGCCCGCGCAGCGTCGGCTGGTTACGGCGTTTGGTAAAGCGCCGTAACCTAAACAGCCTGTGCCAGCTTCTCGGCTCGCTCGGCGGCGGCAAGCGCCTCGATGACGGTGCCGAGTTGATCGCCCAGAAGGACGCCGTTGTAGGTGGAGTTGAAACCGATACGGTGATCGGTCACGCGGTCCTGGGGCTGGTTGTAGGTACGGATCTTCTCGGAACGGTTGCCGTGACCGATCTGACTCTGGCGCTCGGCGCCGAGCTCGGCCTGCTGCTTCTCGAGTTCCATCTCGTACAGACGGGCACGCAGCATCTGCATGCAGACCTCGCGGTTCTGGATCTGGGAACGCTGCTCCTGCGACTGCACCACGGTGTTGGTGGGCAGGTGGGTGATGCGCACGGCGGAGTAGGTGGTGTTAACGCACTGACCGCCAGGGCCGGAGGCACAGTAGGTATCGATGCGCAGGTCGGACTGGTTGATCTGAACGTCGATCTCCTCGGCCTCGGGAAGCACGGCGACGGTTGCCGTGGAGGTCTGGATGCGACCCTGGGACTCGGTCTTGGGGACGCGCTGGACGCGATGCACGCCGGACTCGTACTTCATGACGGAGTAGACGCGGTCGCCCTCGACCTTGAACTCGATGGACTTAAAGCCGCCGGCCTCGCTGGGGCTGGAATCGAGCACGGTGGTCTTCCAGCCGCGCGACTCGCAGAAGCGCTGGTACATCTTGTACAGATCGCCGGCAAAGATGGCCGCCTCGTCGCCACCGGCGGCGGAACGGATCTCGACGATGGTGTTCTTGTCGTCGTTGGGGTCGCTCGGGATGAGCATGTACTTAATGTCTTCCTCGAGCTGGGGAAGCTTCTCCTCGTTCTCGGAGATGTCCATCTGGAGCATCTCCTTCTCATCGGCATCGGTGGTATCGTGCAGCATTTCCTTGGCAGCCTCGATGTCATCGAGCGCACCGATGTACTCGCGCGAGGCGGCAATGAGGTCGGACTGGTGCGCGTACTCCTTGTTGAGACGCGTAAACTCCTTGATATCGGAGGCGACGGCCGGGTCGGAAAGCTTCTTCTCGAGCTCCTCGTAGGCCTTGATGATCTTTTCGAGCTTGTCGCGCATGGCGGGACTCCTTTATATGCGTGAAGGTGAAAATCGGCAGAATTGATGGGGCGCACGGCGCCGCTGCGGGGGTAAGCCCGGCTAGAACATGTCGATCTTCAGATACATGCGCATCCCTTCGCGTATGGGGTACATAGTTGCGGTCTAACCCATACATGATAGCGTGCGCAGGCAAACCTGCATATAACCCGCACGGAATGATTGGTGCAAACAAACCTGACCCCATTGCACCAAGGGCTTGCTTTTTGGCTAGAGCGTTTGGAGTAGAGCGACGAGGAAGCGGATGCCTTGGAGGTAGGCGCGGCGGGTGATGCGCTCGTTGGTGCCGTGGACGCCGCGATCACACTCGTCGTCATCAACCACAAAGGCCGAGAAGCGAATGCACTCAGGGCAAATGTGCTGGTAGTTGGCAGCGTCGGTCGCACCGATCACGGTCGAGGGCACAATTGCCACTGGCTCGAATGATCCATTTTCCTCCGTCTCCTTTGGATCACGGAAATAGCGGGCGGCGATGGAGCGAACCGCCTCGAGGCCGGGACCACCGATGCGCGGGGACGGCGAGGGTTCGGAGCTGCCGGGGCCTAGCTCCACTTCGACACGACCGGCAAGGTCCGCCCCGGCAACCGCCTCACGGCAGCGCGCCACAACGTCGGCCACGCTCGTGCCCTCGAGCATGCGGAAGTTGATGTTGGCCCACATATCCTGCGGCATTACGTTGGCGCCGGTGCTGCCACCCTCAATCTGCGTGGGTGCGCAGGTGGTCGTCACCAGCGGATAGAGCTTCTTGCTGGCGAGGCAATCGCGGACAATGGCGCCCCCGTTGGCGGCAATTTCATCCGCCGTGTAGAGCCCCAGCTCGACGAGCTGGGCGGCAAGCAGATCGGTCACACGCGTCGGCCACTCGATATCGCAAATCGCGGCAATAGCGCGGCTGAGCACTTCGAGCGACGTGCCGCCGTAAGGGTTGGAAGAATGCCCGCCTTCGCTCTTCGTCTTGAGCACGATATCGGCATAGCCCTTCTCGGCAAGATCGGCATGCATAAGCCAACCCGCACCTGCGCCATACTCGGCAGCCGAAACGATACGATAGTCACCCTCGTCGATCAGGTACTCAAGCTCAACGCCACGCTCCTCGAGCGCGCGACCAATGGCACCCGCGCCGTACTGCGTGGTCTCCTCATCCTGGCCAAAGGCCAGCAGCAGGGTTCGTTCGTGTTGCCAACCGTGCGCCAGCGCATACTCAACGGCCTCCAGGATGCCCGCAACCTGGTCTTTCATATCGATGGCGCCGCGACCCCAAATATAGGTGTCGTCCACGTGCCCGCTAAAGGGATCGTGCGTCCAGTCCGTCTCGGTGCCTGGCACCACGGGAACCACGTCCATGTGGCCCATGAGCATGACCGGCTTGAGGGCGGGGTCGGTGCCGGCAAGCGTCACGAGCAGCGAATGGTCGATGAGCTCGACCTCGCCCGTCGCAAACACGCGCGGCCAGCCCTGCTGCATATAGGCGCGCAGGTCGTCAAACGCCTGCCAGTCCACCGTCTGGGCATCCATGCTCGAAATCGTCGGAAACGACAGCACGCGGCCCAGGCGCTCGCACGCGCCGACCTCGTCGATATCGGCAAAATCATCCTCGTGCGCAAAGAAGCGCCAAACCTCGGCCATGCCTTCCTCCAAAAACAGCGTGGCAAAGAGGAGGTCCCTTTGCCACGTTCGCTTGCATTATTTGTCGTTGAGATAACGCGAGAGGAACTCGCGGGTGCGCTGGTGCTTGGAATTGCCAAAGAGCTCAGCCGGCGCGGCGTCCTCGAGCACCACGCCCTGGTCCATAAAGACCACGCGGTCGGACACGGTGCGCGCGAAGGCCATCTCGTGGGTAACGACGACCATGGTCATGCCGTCGGCGGCGAGCTTGCGCATAACGTCGAGCACCTCGCCCACGATCTCGGGATCGAGCGCGGAGGTAGGCTCGTCAAACAGCATGATCTGCGGGTTCATGCACAGGGCGCGGGCGATGGCAACGCGCTGCTTTTGGCCACCGGACAGGCGACCAACCGCGGCATGGGCGAATTTTTCGAGTCCCACGCTCGCCAGGTGCTCCATCGCGACCTGCTCGGCCTGATCTTTGCTCATCTTTTTGAGCGTGACGGGCGCGAGCGTGCAGTTGTCGAGCACGTCCATATTGTTGAACAGGTTGAAGCCCTGGAACACCATGCCGATGTCCTCGCGCAGCTTGTTGATGTTGCAGCGCTCGGCCGTGAGATCCTGACCGTGGAACCAGATGTGACCCGCGTCCGGGGTCTCGAGCAGGTTGAGGCAGCGCAGGAAGGTCGACTTGCCCGAACCCGAGGCGCCGATAATGGTGACGACTTCGCCGGGGTTAACGGACAGGTCGATGCCCTTGAGTACCTCGAGCGAGCCAAAGCTCTTGCGCAGGCCCTCAACGCGGATGAGCGGCTCATTGGTCTGTGCGGCGGCCGCAACGCCGGTAATGGCGGTATCTGCCATGATAATTCTCCTCGTCTTGAGCCTAGTTGGAGCTGGGCAGCGTGACCGGAGCCTCGGCGCCGAGCTTTTTGCCAAAGGCCTCGAGCAGGCGGCTCGCCACGAGCGTCAGGATCAGGTAGACCACGAGCGCCACGCAGTAGACCTCCATCTGGCGGTAGTACACGCCGGCGACGGTGGTGGTGGCGTACATGAGGTCAAACACGCCGATGACCGAGAGCACCGACGAATCCTTGATGTTGATGATGAGCTCGTTGGTGAGCGCCGGAATCGCGTTTTTAATGCCCTGGGGGAACACGACCTTGCGCATAGCCTGCCACTGCGAAAGGCCCAGCGAGCGCGCCGCCTCGGCCTGGCCGGGATCGATGGACTCGATGCCGCCGCGCAGGACCTCCATCATGTAGGCGGTGGAGTTGAGCGAGATGGTAACGAGGCCGGCGGTGAAGGTGCTCCAAATCTGGTTGGCCTGAGCGGTCTCGAAGCCCATGCCGCGCAAAACGGTGAAGCCCGCGTAATAGATGAGCAGGCCCTGGACCATCATGGGCGTGCCGCGCACGATGGTGGAGTAGATGGTCGCAAAGCCGCGGCCGATACTCTTAAAGAAGCGCACCAGGTCGTTATCCACGCGGTCGAAGGTCTGAATACGCAGGAACACAAAGAGCAGTGCCAGGAAGAATGCGATGACGGTGCCGAAGGTGGCAAGCGCGATGGTGATCTCGATACCGCGAATGAAGAAGTCGCCGCTCTTGTAGGTCATGTAGACCAGGCTCGACAAAAAGTCGCTGGGGTTGGAATCCGAGACAATGCTCACCTGCACCAGGTCGATAAACGACATGATGCAGCGGTCCACGAAAAAGATCGCTGCGATGGCGACCACAACATAGCTACCCAGGCGCGCGCCGCGGCGGAAACGCTCGGAGGCGAACGGCGACTTTACGCGATAGTCGCTCCAGTGCATAAGCTTGGTGACCAGCGCCGCCGCCGACACGACAATCCAGGCCCAAAGAATCGCCCAAAGGCAATCCTGGAAGATACCGGTGGGGGCCAAGAAGCTCAGCGGCGTGGGGTTGCGCTGGCTAAACGCCAGGCCGAGCGCCGCGATAACGCTCGTGCCCAGGTATACATAACGGTGGTCGTCCTTAATAAAGGAGGCCAGGCGATTGACGGTTTTCATGCTGCCTCCCTATGCCGGCTGACGGTCGAGGCACGCGTCCCACATTTGGTCGCGCTCCTCTTGGCTAATGCCCTTGAGTGTCTTGTCGATGAGCTTAAGCAGTTTGTCCGAGCCCTTGCGGCAGCCGACGTTTGCCGCGACCTCCTGCTTAAAGCCCTCGCCTTCGGCAAAATGAATGGGAACGATGCCCGGGTTTTGAGCCATATAGCCCTTCTCGTTCTCGGTGTTGTAGGTCACGGCGTCGCAGGTGCCCTGCAGCAGGTTCGAGAACACCGTGGGGACGGAGTCGACCGGGTTTTTGTGCACAACGCCCGGGATCTCGTCGATGACGGTGTCGAGCATGGTGTCCTTTTGGCCGAGCACCGTGGCACCGCTAAAGTCGCTAAGCTTGGTGGCGTTTTGGTAGGGCGAGCCCTCTTTTACGAATAGGCCAAAGTAGCCAATGAAGTACGGGTCGGAGAAGCCGACCGACTCTTCGCGCTCGGGCGTGGCGCTCATGCCGGCGATGATGAGGTCGATTTGGCCGTTGTTGAGCGAATCGATAAGGCCCGAAAAGCTCTGCTTGACGGCAACGGGCTCGCCACCGAGGGCCTTGCAGACGATCTTGGCGATCTGCACGTCGTAGCCATCGGCATAGGCGCCCTGCACGTTGTCGATGGGGATGGTGTACTCGCTGGCTTCGGAAACCTGCCAGTTGTACGGGGCGTAGGCCGCCTCCATGCCGATGCGGATCTTGTCCTTGCCGATCACGGAATCGGACAGGTCGTCGCGACCGCCGCCCGTCGTGGGCTGAACCACCTTGAGCGTGGACGGGCGCTGACAGCCGGCGAGCGCGCCGGCGACGACGGAAGCGCTCGCAGCGAGAGCGCTACCCAAAAAGATGCGACGGCTGCATACCGGCTGGGTCTGCATGCCGCGCTGTTGCCGAGGTTGCATCTGGTGCCTTCCCTATTTTGCGTTACTGACAATAAGACAGGATATACGCCCGCAACCAGCAGCGCGGCATGTGCGCGAAAAATTAATAGACACACAGTAGTCGTTTAAAAACGTCCCCAATGACTACCTACCAAAAAGCCTCCCTGCCGGATGTGGCAGGGAGGCTTAGCGGACGGGAATGTGACAAAGGGACTGTCCCTTTGTCACATCTAGAGCAGCGTTACGCTAAAGCTACGTTTATCGGTAGCGCCGGGAGCCAAGGTAATGGTGTTGACCTTGTGCTCAAAAACGTCGTCCTCGGTGTCCATGGTGGTGTGGCCGGTCCAGGGCTCGAGCGCCACAAACGGGGCGTCGTTGGCGGCAGACCACACGCCGATGTACTTAAAGCCCTCAAAGTCGATCTTGACGCCGTGGCCCGACTTGCGGCCGCGCAGCGTGAGCGTGGAGCCCGGGGCATCGGTGAACATGATGGCATCGTTATCGAAGCTGCGGTGCGTGATGGGCAGCACGTCCGAGTTATCGGGAGCCTTGTAGCTACCCTCGAACGTCATGAGGCCATCGGGCGTGATGATGGGGGCCTCGTTGGTCCAAGCCTCGGTAAATGCCAGCTCGTAATCCTCGAACGTCTCGTCCTCGGCACCGGGGGCGGGCACGTTAAATGCAGGGTGGCCGCCCACCGAGAACGGCAGGTCCACGTCGCCGGTGTTGGTGACGGCAAAGGTCTGCGTGAGCGTGGCGTCGCCGGTTAGGGCATAGGTCATGTTGAGCTTAAAGTGGAAGGGGAAAGCCTTGAGCGACTCAGGCGTATCGGTGATCTCGTAGGTGACGGACGAGCCGTCCTCGGAGACCTCGACCAGCTTGTGCTCGACGATGCGCGCGAGTCCGTGGCGCGGCATCTCGCAGGTGCCGGCTGCAGACGTCGCCGTGTTGTTGCGCAGCGAGCCCACAATGGGGAACAGGATGGGCGCATGCTTGCCCCAAAAGGCGGGGTCGCCCTGCCACAGATACTCGTTGCCGTTGAGGGCAAGGCTCGTGAGCTGGGCGCCCATGGAATCGATGGCCGCGGTGAGGCTGCCGCGCTTGATGGTAGTGACGGTAGACATGCTACTTCCTCCAAAAGTAAACAATAGTGTCGATGGCTATTGTCCCACTCTTGGCGGCGGGGTTGAGCGACAGGCGCAGTTATTGAGCAATAGCGTAAAGGTCAAACCCGCCCTGCGGAGTGCTATCGACCGTATCGGGCGCCTGCGAGTTAAAGCTCACGGGAACCATGCGCTTTGAGGCGCGGAAGCGCGTGCCGTCGGTGGCGACGGGCGGTTCGTCGACGGTGAGCTCGTAGTCGCCGGGCTTGAGCTCGATGCCGTCACCAGCGGAATTGACGTATTGATACTCGTCAATCGTCTGCCCTTTGAGCGTACGCCCCACGATGTGGATGAGCATTTGGCTGTCGCCACGCGCGGTGTCCCACATCGCGCCGTCCTTGACCTCGACCGACACATGTACCGAGCGCGTGCGGCTGAGCGATTGCTCGACAGACATCTCGACCTTGGCGGCGTCTTGACGCTGCTGCTCGACATGGCTCCAAACGCTACCGATTGCCGAGCAGGCGATAACGCCGGCCATGAAGGCGATGAGGATGGGGCCGAGCGGAGAACGGCGGCCCGCGTCTTCCTCACGAGCCAGGTCGGGGCGATGTGTGGGCGCAGGCGCCTGGGCGCCTTGCGCGGGCACGTCGAGAATGCTGAAGGATGCCGTGCTGTCGGGGTCGATGGTGTGACGCGGCTGCGGGATCTTTGCCGGCGAGATGGACATGTCCGCCGGCTCACCGAGTGTGGCCGTGGCATCGGCCTTAGCTTCATCGGCCTCGGCTTGGGCCCAAGCCTGCTCAAAGGTCAGGGACTCGGCGGCATCGGAGGCGGCATCAGGCTCGACAGCGGCATCGTTGCCGGTCTCGTCCTCGTCGCTCGACACGTCACGCGACGCGGGCTCGTCCCACTCCTCGTCCGGAGCCTCGCCCTCGCTATACCACCATTCAAAGTTATCGATATCCATACGGGGCGCCCCTTAGGCCTCGCAAATAAACACTTGTTAGCCTTATACCCGCAGATGGCGCTGGAGCTCGCACGGAATGCGATAAAGGGACTGCTCCTTTGTCGCATCGAAGTTGCGGTGGAATAGTTCCTGTTTGCACGCCCACTCGAGCTATTTAGGGACTATTTCACCGCAAGTTATTTGAGGGCGACGGGGATTTGGATACAGCAGAAGTCCTCTTGGTGAGACTCGTCGTAGCTCGTGGTGTCCAGGTAGCAAAAATCGAAAGCATTGCCGATGGGCTGGAGCGCGTGCCTGTCCATGCAGGCCACGATGGCGCGGATACCCTCGGGCTCGTACGGCATGCCCCAGCGACTCATGCACAGGTACGTGCCCTCGGGCAGCACCTCGACGCCAATCTCCGCCAGCTCGGCAGGATCGCTCGGCAGTATTTCCTCGGCACCACGCGGCAACACGGCAAAGGAACCGGCACCGGCGATGGGGTCGTCGGAATGCAGCGCCTCGCGACGCAGCATGGCGCCCCAACCGCGCATGGGGCGTGTGCCCGTGAGCGCACGCATGCGCAGAATCGCCCGCATGAGCGTGGGGTGCAGCATCGAGCGGCCACGCTCGATATCGCTCGGGAACTCCTCAAAGACCACGTAGCGGCGCTCGAATTGCTTGAGCTCCGGTTTGCCCTCGCGCTCGCGCCAATAGACCGCCTCGTCGTAAAAACTCAGCCGCTCCTGCACGCTCGCGCGCTCGGCTTTGAGCCCGGCAATCTGCTCGTCGAGCGCCTGCACCCGCGAGCGCAGGTGATCGGTCATCTCTCCAATGTCGAACGTCGAGGTCAGGCGATCGATCTCATCGAGTTCCAGTCCCAAGTCGCGCAGCATGCAGATCAGACGCATGAGCGGGATCTGCGTGGGCGAATAGAAACGGTAGCCTTTTTCGTTAACCACGGCGGGTTTAAACAGACCGATCTTGTCGTAGTAGATGAGCGTTTGGCGCGAAACGTTAAACAAGCTCGCCATCTCGCTAATCGCATACATACCCGTCTGCATAGGTCCTCCCGACACACCCTTTGACACGAAAAGCCCGCCGCCCTGAACTGCCTCCCATTTCTTGGACATGAGAAATGGGAGGCTTTCTTTATGCGCGTTGATTTGAGGGTGAAGCATGATGTCGAGGCCAGGAAGGCGGCCATAGGGCTCTTCGAGCTCG
>CABUUK010000026.1 GCA_902494765.1 uncultured Collinsella sp. | reverse complement strand
CGCCCCGCCAATGCCGTTCTTGCCGTGGATGAGCGTGGTGGACGCCGGCGGTGTATAGGGCTCAGTCGCCTTAATGGGACGATCGGCGCCCAGGTACACCGGAACCTCAGGGCGACCCAGCAGATCGAGCACCGCCAGGCAGTTGTGCGCCGATTGCTCGACGCGCACGTTGCCAAAACACGTGGTGATGCCCACGAGCTCCACCTCGGGGCTCGCGATGGCATAGGCCAGCGCCATCGCATCGTCCACACCCATATCCAGATCAAGGATCAGCTTCTTGATTGCCATTGTTCTACTCCGCTTCTCCGTCTTTATCGTTTAACCAAACCAATGTTCAACTTCGGCGCGCGTGGGAATCGATTGCTGAGCGCCCAGGCGCGACACCGTCACCGCCGAGGCGCGAGCACCCGCGGCCATGCACTCAAAGAGCGGCAAGCCCTCCAGGCGAGCCGCGGCAAGCGCACCGATAAACGTATCGCCCGCGGCCGTCGTATCGACCAACGTGTTCGAAAGTGCCGGCATGTGCAGCAGCTCACCGCCATCGCCGAGCGCAACCGAGCCGGCGCCGCCCAGCGTGATGACCGCGGCGCCGGCGCCCTTGTCGAGCAGCGCATTGAGCGCGGCGACGCAACTCACATCATCCGTGGGCAGAATGCCCGTCAGAACCTGGCACTCGGTCTCGTTGGGACAGACCAGGTCGACCGCAGGCCAGACCTCCGCAGGCAGCTCGCAGGCAGGCGCCGGATTAAAGACCGTATAGAACCCCAGCTCGCGAGCGCAAACAAGCGCCTCGGCCGTCGCTGCAAGGTCACATTCGCTCTGGGCGATAAAGACGCTTCCGGCAGCCGGGGCAATCTCGCTGGCGTCGCCGTCGAGCTCATGGGCCACCAGACGCCTCAGCGCGCAGGCAACGTCCGCGCCCGCAAGCGCATGGTTGGCGCCCGGTGACAGTACGATGCGGTTGTCGCCCTCGCAGCGAATGATGGTCGCCGTTCCCGTCTCCACGTCATCGCGATGCACTACAAAGTCACAGTCCACGCCGGCGTCTTGGAGCCCCGCCACGAGCGACGCGCCGAACGCGTCGCGACCGACCGCGCCGATCATGTGCGTGCAAGCGCCCATACGCGCGGCAGCTACGGCCTGATTGGCGCCCTTGCCGCCGGCGTTGGTGATAAACCCGCTGCCGCCGACGGTCTCGCCCGCACGCGGTATGCGCTCGCACGCCACCGAAAGGTCCATGTTCATGCTGCCGAACACCGCAACGATGCCGCGATCTGCCATGGAAACCTCCTCATCTGCGGGCCTTATGCCCACCGCCAGCCGTCGATCGTGCACTCTCGCACCCCCTATAACTTTAGTTCACTTTGATGTGGACGCGCGCTTGAGCTTGCGCCAGCAGCAAGCATTCACAGGAGCAGGCAGCTACAATGAAGGCGTGCTGATTATTCTCGTCATTGGATGATGTTTTATGGAACAACTCTCGCAATCGGGCTCGCGCGGTCGACGCCGCACGGGCAACGAGCCGGCGCCGCACGAACGCGTGAAGGGCGAACGCCGCGCCAACGAACCGCGACGCACCGTGAGCCCCCATCGTGCTTCTGCCAACAACGCGGGCCGCGCCAACACTCCCGCCGCGGAGCAGACGCCTGCTCGCCCCAAATCCCGCTACATCCCTGCCCTTGACGGCCTGCGTACGCTCGCCGTCGTCGCGGTGGTGCTCTATCACCTTAACCTCACGTGGGCGCAGGGCGGCCTGCTTGGCGTCACGATCTTCTTTGTGCTTTCGGGCTATCTGATCACGCGCCTGCTGCTCAACGAAGTCGCCAAGACCGGCCGCATCGACCTCAAGAGCTTCTGGATTCGCCGCATCCGTCGCCTGGTCCCCGCCGTGGTAACGGTAGTGTTTGTAACCTGCGCGCTGTGCACTATCTTTAACCACGTGATGCTCACCAAGATGCGCCCCGACATCCTGCCGTCGCTGCTGTTCTTCAACAACTGGTGGCAGATTGCCCAAAACGTCTCGTACTTCAATGCTCTGGGCGACCCCTCGCCGCTCACGCACTTTTGGTCGCTTGCCATCGAGGAACAGTTCTACCTGATTTGGCCGCCACTGCTGTTTGCCATGGTATCCATGCATGTGAGCAAGCCCAACACGCGCCGCGTGGTTCTGGGCTTGGCTGCTGTCTCCGCCATCGCCATGATGGTGCTCTATAACCCTGCCGCCGACCCCAGCCGCGTGTACTACGGCACCGACACCCGTGTGTTCTCGCTGCTGCTGGGTGCCTGGATGGCCTTTATCCCCGATCGCGACCTGGCGCCGGTTCGTCTCGCCCATCGTTTGGGGCTCAATCGCCTGGCTAGCGCCGCCAAGCACGGCAAGAACGCCGAGGGCAAGCCTGGCGAGAAGGCCGACGAATCAGCCGAGACCGCCCCGGCACAGCCGAGCGCCCCCGTGCGCTTTTGGTCCTCGCCCGCATCCATCGATGTATTGGGCGTCGTGGGTCTGGTTGGCCTTGCCGCCATGGTCGCGCTCACCAACGGCTACACCGCGTTCCAGTATCGCGGCGGCACGCTGTTATGCTCCATCCTCACGCTCATGGTCATCGCGGCCTGCGTGCAGCCCCAGGGAATGGTTGCTCGCGCGCTGTCCGCCGAGCCGCTCGTGTGGGTTGGCAAGCGCTCATACAGCATCTACCTGTGGCACTATCCGCTGCTGTTGCTTATGAACCCGGTCGCCAACATCAACGATACACCGTGGTGGCAGTACATTTTGCAGGTGCTGTTGGTGGTCGCCGTGGCCGAATGCTCATATCGCTTTATCGAGACGCCGTTTAGAAAGGGCGCCTTTGGGCGCACCGTATCCGAGTTCCGCGACGGCACCGCCACGCCCGCCAACTGGGTGCGCGCGCACGTCCCTGCCTGTGCAGCCTGCGCTGTCGTGTTGGTCGTTGCACTGGGCGGCCTGATCTTTGTGCCCGAGACGTCTGCGCTGAGCGGCGAGGGCGCCGAAGTTCTGAACAAGGAAGCCAAGAACGCCGCACCCACCGACCAGCAGGCGGCCGACGACACCGACAAGGACAACGACGGCTTTCCCGACGGCTCCTACGACCTGTTGATGATCGGTGACTCCGTGTCGCTGCGCGCCGTTGATTCCTTTGACGGCGTGTTCCCGCACAGCCATATCGATGCCGAAAAGGGCCGCCAGTTCGATGCGGGCCGTGCGACATTTGAGGGCTATCTTCAACAGAACCTTGCCGGCAAGATCGTGGTCTTTGCGCTGGGCACCAACGGCTTGGTAACCGACGACCAAATCGACGCCATCATGGCCGATGCAGGAGATAAGCGTATTGTGGTGTTTGTGAACACGCGCAGCCCGCAGCCGTGGGTTGGCTCTACCAACCAGGCCATCGCCAACGCCGCTACGCGCTACAAGAACGTACGCGTTATCGACTGGTACGGATACAGTGCCAACCGCAACGACCTGTTCGATGGCGATGGCACGCATCTATCGACCACTGGCGTGACTGAGTACCTCAACTTGATCCACGATGCCGTCAAGAAGGACCTGCCCGTGCATCCCGAGGATCACGTCAACGATCCGCAGCCGGCAGCCGTCAAGTCTGCCACCGACGCACTCGTCAATGCGCTCGCTCTCAAGCCGCACAAGCTGGGCACCGACAAGTAACCTGCAGCGCAAACTTCCCACATCCGGAGGGGGTGTCTGCCACGGCAAACTTCCCACATCCGGAGGGGGTGTCTGCCACGGCAGACACCCCCTCCGGCAGTTAGGGACACTCCTGGCGCAGCCAATGAAGACCTCTACGGATGAATTCCAGGCCGCTCCGTCGCTCCAGACATCGTTTCCGCGCCTCGTGCCTGCCCCAAACAATCAAAACAAGCCCTTTTCGCCGCACCCTCAAAGGTCTGTGGGCAAAAAGGGCAAATATGAGTACTGTTACCATTTTAGTAACAGGCAAAACCACCCAAAATGACGTCCGAGCGACCCCTACAACCCCCTAAAGCAGCCAACCTGACTGGTTTAAGGCGTATTGGAGCCAATTTTAATGAACATACTAAAGGCTATGTTCATTATCTTTTAGGATGTAAATGCTATTCACTTAGCAACAGTACTCATATTTGGCATTTTTTGTCCATTGCTATATAACTAACGCCCTATAGCAGACAAAAAACAGGCCGCAGCCCATCGCTGCGGCCTGTTCGGAAGCAAAAGTGGGCGTTAAGCGCTGTAGCCCATCGCTTGCAGCACAAACATGACGACTGTCAGCACCGTAATCACGGCGATAGTCGCCCAAGTGAGCACGTTCCACACGCGACCGTTGCGGTTGGCACCCATAATGTGACGGTCGGCTGCGATAACCACCTGGAACACCAGAACCACGGGCAACAGCACACCATTGATGACCTGTGAGGTCATCATAATCTGGAACAGATCGACGCCGGGCATAAGCACCAGCACGGCAGAAATACCGATGATGGCCGTAATGATGCCGCGGTAAACCGGGGCCTCGTCCCAGCTGCGGTCGGCACCGCGCTCCCAGCCAAATGCCTCGCAGATAGCGCTCGACGTAACGCCCGGCAGCACGCAGGCGGCCAAGAAGCTCGCCGCGACCAGGCCCGAGGCAAACAGTACCGTGGACCACTGACCCGCAATAGGCTCCAGTGCGCGGGCGGCATCGGCAGCATCGCTAATCTGAATGCCCGCCGGGAACAACACCGTACCGGTCGTGATGATAATAAAGCCGGCAATGACATCGGCGGCAAGCGAGCCGCTCACGGTATCGATGCGCTGCAGCACGATATCGTCCTCGCCCGCGTTCTTATCGACCACGTTGTTCTGCGCCAAGAAAATCATCCACGGCGCGATGGTGGTACCGATCGTTGCGACCACGAGCGACACGTAACTGGGGTCATTTTGAATGTTAGGCACGACCAGGTCGACCGCGACCTCACCCCAGTTGGGGCCAGCCATAAACGCGGCGACAATATAGGTCACGAACACGCAGCTCACCAGCAGCAGAATCTTCTCGATGCGCTGGAAACTACCCGACATGGTAAGCATCCACACCAGCAGCGCCACCAACGGCACCGAGATGCTCGCCGGCACGCCAAAGAGAGCAAGGCCGCTGGCGATGCCCGCAAACTCCGAAATGGTCACAGCCGTGTTGGCGATCAACAGCGCCGCCATGGCCAACACGCTCTTGCGCACACCAAAGCGCTCGCGGATGAGCGATGCCAGGCCCTTGCCCGTGACGCAGCCGCAGCGCGCCGCGGTCTCCTGCGTCACGATGAGCAGCACAGTCATGACGGGAAGCATCCAGAGCATCTTGTAGCCATAGCTGGCGCCCGCGCTGGAATACGTTGCAATGCCGCCGGCGTCATTGCCCGAAAGCGCCGCCAACAGACCGGGACCCATAGCGCCAAAGATGGCCGCGATGGTCAACTTTTGCTTGGTGCCCGACTTTTGCTTGGTATTTTGCACGCGACCACCTAGCCCATGACCGACATGGCGAGCAGCACCGCAGCGGCGCAGTACGCCACGCACGAGATCATGACGGCAACAACGTTCATGGCGGTGCCCGACGTGTTGAGGTCATGCTCGTCACGCCAGAACAGCACCATCAGGTAAATCACGGCGCTCATGTTGCCAACTAGGCAAATGATGGCAGCGATATTAAAGCACCCGGTAAAGAGTTGCTCCTCAAACATGGGCGCATCGGGGAACGCAGCGGTGCGCACCAGCTGGGCGCACAGGTAGGTCACGAGTGACAGAATCAGGCCCATGCCCGTGCTCTGGAAGAAGAACCCCAGATACGGCTTGGGCTCGTCGTCGTGACCGTCATACTCCAGGAAGTAGTTCTTGACGAACGACACCATGCGCGAGGCCGCCAGCAGCACGAGTGGCATGGCGCACATGGGGAACACCACCAGATGCGCGGAGCCGAGCGCCGTCCCCAGCACCGTTGCCATGATGCACGAGGCAATGCCCCACACGACAACCCAGTACTGGCGATGCACAAACCAGCTGAGCACGTTCGTCGAGTCGTCCGACGCGCTATCGCCCGAGCCGACACCGGCGATCTGCAGGTCCTCCTGGTGCTCCTCGGCGATAACGTCCATGGCGTCATCGAAGGTCACGATACCTAGGATGTGGCGGTTCTCGTCGCAGACAGGGATGGCAACCAGGTCGTACTTGGTCATCTCGTCCGTCACGTCTTCCTGGTCCTCGTCGGGCGACACATAGACCAGGTCGCGATAGGCCAGCTGTCCCAGCGTGGCATCGCGGTCAGCTACGATCAGCGTGCGCAGCGAAAGCACGCCCGTCAGCATGCCGCTCGGATCCTCGGTATAGACGTAGTAGACGCTCTCGAAGTCCTCGTCGAGCTCGCGAATCGCCTCGATGGCGTCACCGACCGTTGCCGTGGCGGGCAGGGAGACAAACTCCGAGGTCATGATGCGGCCGGCGGTGTTGTCCTCATACCCCAGCAGGTTACGAATCGCCTTCTCCTCCTTGACGCCCATCAGGCGCAGGAGCTTCTCGGCCTTCTCGTAATCGAGCTCGTCGATCAGGTCAGCTGCATCGTCCGGGTCCATCATGGCCAGCATCGACGATGCGTCCGTGTCGGACAGGCCCTCGAGCATCTCGGTCATAAGCTCGTCGTCATCGAACTCCGAGATGGCCTCGGCGGCCTGGGCAGTATCGAGCTGCGCAAACACCTGCGCACGTAGGCGCGGGTCGAGCTGCTCGATAATGTCGGCGATGTCGGCAGGATGCAGCTCGCCAAGCGTCTTGTGCGACACCGAGAGTTGAATGTTCTTGGTCGAGCGGTCGAGCAGGTCCATGTAGGACCAAGCGATGATGTCCTCACTGAGCGGCTTGCCCAGGTGCTTCATAAAGCCTTCGACGATATGCTCGAGCGCGGGGCTGATGGCGCGTAGCAGACCGCGGGCACCGACCTCGGCGCCCAGCAGACGCAGCTGATTTTCGCCCGACATGGAAAACTTGATGTCGTTTACACGCACGACCTTCATGCCCTGCGTGTCGACGATCTGCTTGTTGAGCACGTCGCGGGCAAGCAAGAGTTCGGTCGGCTGCAGGTACGAAAAACGGATTTCGGTGGCCGACGTCTTAAGGTGTACACCCGTCTCGTCGATACGATCGACCCATTTGCGCCAGCTGATCATAAACGGCGTCTTGCCGGGGCCGCGGAACGCGAGCGACGTCACGTGCGGAAAAACTTCGCCGGTAGCAATGCCAAAATCGTTGACCACGCCGAGCTTTTCGCCGTCGACGTCCAAGACCGGCAATTTGAGCATCTCACTCAGATAATTCAATGGTGCTCCCCATCATTATTCCCCCGGACGCGGCCGCGCGTGCGGCGTCCGGGGGCTTCTGGATATGTATACGCATGCGCGGGCGGCACGCCGCTCGACGCTTACACCCCGTGCATGCGCAAAAAGCACCTGCACGGGGTCATCGACTGTATGGTCGAGGTTTGGATTTCACCTGTAACCTTTCTCTTGACCCTCATTAACCGCAGTAACTATAGCATCAGCATCGCCCTGCGGCATCGAATTTATGCGCTGCACATTGCAGGCATACCAAACGCTGACGCATCCGTGACATAGCCGTTGGGGACGTTCTTAAACGACTACCCAATGACTACTCTGTGGTGTCGTCGTCCTCGGCAAGTTGGGGGAACACGGCGTTCTTGGGCATGGTGACCTTCGTCAGCGAGGTGAGCTTTTTGCTCAGCGACGTGTCCGTCTTGACCAGGTCGCTGAGCGTCACGATCTTGTAGCCGTCGGCAATGAGGCCGTCGATAATCTGCGGCAGCGCCTCGAGCGTCTGCTCGGCGCATTCGTCTCTATCGGTGAGCAGCACGATATTGCCCGGCGTCACCGAATCGAGCACCGTCGAGACCTGCTCGTCGGCACCGTTGAGCAGCCAGTCGCCCGAGTCAATATTCCACGAGACCACGGCGGAGACCAGGTCCATCGCATCAATCCAGTTTTGTTCGTCAAAGGCAGCGTAGGGAGCACGCAGCAGCATCGTCTTCACGCCGGTCGCCGACTTAATCGCATCGGTGCCTTTCGTGATCTGTTCGCGTACCGCCTCACGGTCCTGACCCTTGAGCGAATCGTCGCTGTAGCTGTTGGATCCGATCTCGCACCCGGCGTCGACAATCGCCTTGGCCGTGGCAGGCGAGGCCTCGGCCGCATCGCCCGAAAGGAAGAACGTCGCGGTGACGCCCTTTTCCTTGAGCACCTGCAAGATCTGTTTGGTGGCGCCGCTCGGACCCTCGTCAAACGTCAGTGCCACGTACTTTTTGTTGCCCTTGGGCGCCACGCTGGCGCACGCAACAACGCAATCGGTGGCGGGCACAACCTCGCCGCGGTCTTGCGTCTTGCCTGACTGCTCACCAACCCACACCTCGGATCGGCCCTGGACACCCCATGTCTGCACATACTCGATAGCGCCCGTGCCCTCGACCTTGAGCTTGGGCTCGATAACCGTAGCCTGAACCTCGTGCTTCTCGTAAGTATTACGGCCATCCTTGACCGTCACCTTCTCGCCGCCCTCGAGTTCGCGGCTATCCCATTTGCCCTGCTTCACGCGCTTGCCGTCGACCTTCACCGACAGCTTTTCGCCCCCATGGCGCTTGAGCACGCTGTCATCGACGGCCAGCAGGTCGCCTGCGTCGTAGGTGTCAGTCAACTCCTGGTCGTCGATGAGATTCTGCAGCGTAGAGCCCACACGCACCGCGGTCTTCTGGCCGTTGAGCTCCACGTCCACACTGCGGTTGACGTAGCCCACGACGGCAGCGATAAACAGCACGAGCGCGCAACCCACGGCGATGAGCGCGTAGGGCAGGCGAGACGAACGACGGGGCGTACGGCTGTTGCCGATGCGCGCACTGCGGTCGCTAAAGCCGCGGCTATGGTTGAGATACATCGCGCCGGGCTTACGGTGACGCTTGCACTGACCGCTGGGCAGCTGCCCCAGGTCGCGGCGCGCCGTCGGACGCGCACCCGAACGCCCGTTTAAGTTGGATCCGTTTTGGCGCATGTGCCCTCCCCCATAAACACAGCAAGCCGGAGCAACAGGTCTCCGGCTTGCCTCCCATCATTTGGTACGTCGCTATTTTGTAGCTTTTGACGAGCCTCCGCTCGCCTTTTGGTATTCGTCCTTAAAGGCCTTGAACATGCCGCGCGTCTTGCCGAGCTGCTTGCCCAGTGCGCGACTGCCCTTGTCCACGGCAACCGATCCCTTGTCGTCGAGCACCTTGGCGCCCTTTTTGACCTTGTCGCCCACCACGACGCTGGCCTCGGCGGCCTTGGCAGCCGCACCGCCCGAATACCCGAGCGACTTGACCTCGTCCGAGACGACCATCGCGCCGTTCTCGTAGCCGCGCAGCATCGTCGGCGGCACCTGCGTGTCACCAACCAAAACACTCGAAGCAGCACCGGCGGTCACATAGAATGCCTGCACGATGCCCGAGCGCGGCTTGAACTCAACGTCCGAGCAATAGCCCACGACGTCGCCCGATTCCGTGCGCACGTCCATACCGACCCAGATGATGCAATCGTCCAGGTTGATGTCGAGGCGCTTGGCCGCAGCGGTATCGTAGGTGCCCTTGACGTCGTCAACCGCGATGGCGCCCTCGTAGACACCAATGGCGTCGAGCGCTACGAATCGGTCGGGACGCTCGATCATACCCGCGATATCGGACTGGCGGACCATAAAGCCGACCACGCGCGTACCGCCCGGGGTAAAGACCGGAAAGTGAATCTTTCCGAGCTTTTTAGGGCTGCGCGGTGTGCCGTCCTTTTTGGTACGTTTGTCCTCAGTAGGCTTGCGATAGATCTTGGCGCCGACAAAATCCCCGGCGCGCATTATGCCTCGGTCGAGGGCTCCGCAGCCTCGGTATCAGCCTCGACGGCGTTCTCGACCACGACGTCGGCGGCAGGCGTCACGTTGCCGCCCGAAATGGCGTCGTTGAGCTGCTCGCGCAGCTGGTCCATGCGCTCGCGGGCCAGGTCGACCTTGGCGCGCAGGTCGTCGGTCTTGGCGTCGACCATCGGGCCAAAGTCATTCACCGCAGCACGGGCCTCCTCGGCGCTGTGCTCGTAGGTGTCGCGCATATTGTCCCAGGCGTCGTTGGCGATATCGGCAGCCATGGCGCGGGTCTCGGCGCCCGAGCGCGGGGCCAGAGCAACGCCGACAATAGCGCCGGCAGCGGCACCAAAAAGTGCGCCGGAGACAAAGCTGAAAGTCTTACCCATGATCATTCCTCTCCTGCGGGCACGTCGGTGCCCACCGTTTGAATGCTGTCCATTATACCCGCAGCGCATCACTTGCCGCTCCGCTCATCTGCGTACGGCAAAGGCGCAGGTACGTGATGGTGATAAACGCGTAGGCCTACTCCTGGGGCATAGCCGGCATGGCCACCGTGGCACCCGGGTCCTCGCCGGCGCCGTCCACGAGCGGCAGGCCGCCCTCATGCGCAGGTCCTGCCGGAACCGTCGCAGCACCGCCAAAGACGGCAGCGGAGGCCTCGTGGTTCTCGGCAACCGCGCCCTCGGTATCAATCGCCACCTGGGGCTCGTCGTCAAAGTTGGGGACGCCCTGGGGCTCGGCGGGAACGGGCTCGGCGGTCGCATCGGCAACGAGCTCGGCGTCGACCGGCACATCGCCCTCGTCAGCGCCCTCGTCCTCGGCAGCATCTTCGCCGTTCGCAGCGGCGACGGCCTCGTGAGGATCCTTGCCCTCGGCCTCGGCGCGCATGCCCAACACCAGGTTGCGCAGACCCGCGACCGTGCCTTCCACGTCGGGGGCAGGCTGGTCGGCGTGCAGGTACGCCCAGTCCATCATAAAGGTGGCCGACGACAGCGCACCAATGGCCAGTGCGTCATCGGGGCACGAAAGCTCAACCTCAAAGACGCGCTCGTCGTGCTCGCTTACGCGCGTGCGGCCGCACGAGATGCTACCGGCAAGACCGGTCTCGTTCATGAGCTCAACCGTCACGTGCTCCAGCAGGTGGCAGAGCTCGGTCTGGCCCATGCAGTCCTGGAACTCGCGACCGGAATCACCCAGGCACAGGTGCTTGGCAATCGCCGGCACCAGGTAATACACGCGCGCCGTGGCCTCGATATCCTCCGAGGTCATGAGCGGCATGCCGGGGTTCACCAGCACATGCGCGCAGATCTTGTCCTCGCTGACGGTGACCTTAAGGATGTTGAACAGGCCTGCCATAACTCTCCCCTACTCTTCCTTGCCCTACTCGTCGCCATCGTGCGGATCCACAGAGCCCGCACCCGACGCCGCCGGCTTCTCTGCCGAAGACTCGGAATCCTTCTTATCGGTTTCGGCCGGAGCGATCACGCGAATGAGCGAGATGCGCTGGCCACGCATCGACTGAACTTTAAACTTGTACCCCGCGACCTCAAACACCTCTCCGATGTCGGGCACCGAGTCGCAAAGCTCCAAAATCCAGCCGGCGATGGTCTCATAATCATCGCTTTCCTCGAGCGGCCAACCAAGCTCAATCGCGTCATCGCACGAAAAACGCCCATCAACGAGCCACTCGCGGCGCGAAAGGCGCGTGAGATACTTGTTGTCGGGGTCGAACTCGTCCTCGATCTCGCCGACGATCTCCTCGACGATATCCTCGATGGTGATAATGCCGGCCGTGCCGCCGTACTCGTCCACGACCACCACGATCTGGTCGTGCGAGGTCTGCATCTCGGACAGTAGCGGCAGGATGTCCTTGGTGTCGGGCACAAAGGTGGCGTCGCGCAAAAAGCCGGCGATGGGCTGGTCACCCTTGCCGTCGAGCGCAGGTTGGATCAGGTCCTTGATGTGCGCAATGCCGGCGACGTTGTCGGGATCCTCGTGATAGACGGGGATGCGGCTGAAGCCGGTCTGGCGCATGGTGGACAGCACGTCGGCGACCGTCTCGTCGTCCTCGCACATGGTGGTGTCCACGCGCGGCACCATGACCTCGCGGGCAACGGTGTCGCCCAGGTCGAAGATCTCGTGGATCATGCGCTTTTCCTCGTCGAGCAGGTCGTCCTGCTCCGAGACCATGTACTTGATCTCTTCCTCCGAGACGTTTTGGCGGTCGTCGGCGCTCTTGATGCGCAGGATGCGGGCCAGGCCATCGGAGCAGGCACCGGTCAGCCACACGAGCGGGCGGGCGATCTTTTGGAACACGGAAAGCGGCCCCACGACCTGCTTGGATACGCCCTCGGCGTTAGCGAGGCCGATGCGTTTGGGCACGAGCTCGCCGATCACGATGGACACGAAGGCGACCGCGACGGTGATGATGACCGGCGCCAGGCCGCGCGCGATGGCGGAGAGCGGCGCGATGCCAAAGCTCATGAGCCACGTGGCGAGCGGGTCGGACAGACTCGTCGAGGCGACGGCGGACGAGGCGAAGCCCACGAGCGTAATGGCAACCTGGATGGTGGCGAGCAGCTGGTCGGAGTTGGCAGCCAGCTTAATGGCACGCTCGGCGCGCTTGTCGCCTTCCTCGGCCTCGTGCTCCAACACGGCGCGTTTGGCCGTGGTGAGCGCCATCTCAGACATAGAGAAGTAGCCGTTGATGAGGGTCAAAACGAGGGTGGTGATAAGGGAGATGGTTATGTCCATCGGGAGTTTCTCGAACCTCCAAGATTCGGGACGTTAGGGTAAAACGTTGATGGCGGATACGGCAATTGCACCGGCGCCCAAACGAGAACGCGGGCGCGCAGGCGTGGTCGCTAGATTACGAAGAGGATCACCGCCATGAACTGGAAGATGCTGCCGGCGAGCACCCACAGGTGAAACACGCTGTGCAGATAGCGCACGTTTTTGGCGATATAGAACGGCACGCCCGCGGTGTAGCACACGCCGCCGACGGCGAGCAGGGCAAGTGCCACGGGGTTGAGCAGCGCAACAAGTTCGGGCAGCTTAAAGACAACGAGCCAGCCCATCAGCAGGTAGACCAGGCCGCTTACCCAATGCGGCTGGCGCTCGCGTAGGAAGCACTCGAGGGCGATGCCGATGATGGCGATGGCCCATACGGCAAAGAACAGCACAGCGCCGCCGTCGTTTGCGAGCGTGATGAGGCAAAACGGCGTATAGCTGCCCGCAATGAGCAGGTAGATGCAGCTGTGGTCGATGATGCGAAACACGCGCTTGGCGCGCGCGGGCTGAATCGCGTGGTAGAGCGTGGAGGCTAGGTATTCGAGGATAATGCTGACACCATAGACAATCGCCGCGGCCATGTGGGCCGGGCCTCCGCCGCGCAGGGCAGCGAATACGATCAGGAGCACCAGGCCCGCGATACCCAGCAGGCAGCCAACACCATGGGTGACGGAGTTCATGATCTCCTCGCCCACTGTGTAGTGTGGAACGGCCGCGGTCTTGGGTCGCGGCTTAGAACTGTCGCTCGAATCGGACATGCCGGTTACATCCTCCAACGTAAAGAGTTCTCAACACTATATCAAAGCGTCTAGGTACGTGCGAAATTTGCACCATACGTGACCCTTTGTTTACCCATTCTTTGCCTGTTGACGCATCAACGGCGAACGTCCATAATGCGCTTGCATTAAATGTTGATGTATTAACATCTTATAGGAGAATACCGCATGGCTCAAAACGCACGTTCCAATCGAAAGCTCAAGATAGCCGGCGTCGTTGCGCTGGTGCTCGTTGTCGCGCTGCTGGGGTTTGCCGGCAACTTTTTGTTTGACTTTGCCCTGAACCCCCAAGCGCCGTACACCATGAAGATGATGCAGGGTGGCAAGGACGCCGAAAAGGGCGAGCAGATGGACGCCGAGGAGGGCGAGGCACGGGCGTGGTTTAAGGAAAACCGCGAGAGCAGCAGCCTCACCGCGAACGACGGAACCGAGCTTGCCGCCTGGTATTTTGCTGCGTCGGAGAGCGCGCACGACTACGCCGTCTGCCTGCATGGATATACCAACGAGCCCATCGGTATGGCCCGATACGTCAAGCGATTCCACGACCGCGGCATGAACGTACTCGCACCCGCCGCACGCGCCCACGAGCGCTCCGGCGGCGACTATATCGGCATGGGCTGGCCCGAGCGGCTCGATGTCGTCGCATGGATCGAGCGAATCGTTCAGGCTGACCCCGAGGCGCGCATCCTGGTCTTTGGCGAGTCGATGGGTGCGGCAACCGCCATGAACGTCGCGGGGGAACCTCTGCCCGCAAACGTGAAATGCATTATCGAGGACTGCGGTTATACAAGTGTTTGGGACGAGTTTTCTCTGCAGCTCAAGGACGTGTTTGGCCTGCCCAGCTTTCCCTTGCTCGATGTAGCAAACTTGGTGTGCAACGTGCGCGCGGGCTACGACTTTCATAAGGCGAGCAGTGTGGAGCAACTCAAACACGCGACGGTTCCCATGCTGTTTATCCACGGCGACCAGGACACCTTTGTACCGTACAGCATGCTCGACCAAAACTACGACGTGTGCGCCAGCAAGGTCAAGCAAAAGCTCACTATCCATGGCGCCACCCACGCCAAGAGCGCGCAGGTCGACCCCGAACTCTACTGGAACACGGTCGACAACTTCCTCGACAAGAATTTTTAGGCAAAAAGCAACGTCTGGGGTTTTGTTGCCAAAAATCGGTTTGTAGTCGGCGGTATTCGATTTTTCACCGCACTTCTGAAAAGCCGCCCGCAAGCGTTGTGCTCGTGGGCGGCTTTTGCTCAACTTACGCTACAAGGCGCTTGTTTTGTCCAATAGCTAGGCGCTACTTGACCTCGATGAGCTCGTACTTGCTCGTGCCCAGGCCAATCTTCTCGGCGTGCGCGATGCACACGCGCCAGTCGGTGTCGGGATGCGTGATGCAGAAGGGGTCCTTGGCCTGCTCGCCCTCCAGATGCTCGTGATTGTGCTCCATCTTGGCCGCGCTATCGGTGAGCTCGGTGTTGGGCAGCGGCTCGGATGCCATGACGGCATCGGCGCAGGCCTGGTCGATGGCGACCGGGTCGAAGCTCGCGAACATGCCGATATCGTTGACGATAGGTGTGTCGTTTTCGGGATGGCAATCGCAGTTGGGGCTGATATCCATAGCCAGCGAAATGTGGAAGCTGGGACGATCCTGGACAACGGCCTTGGTGTACTCGGCGATCTTGCAGTTGAGCACGTCGGCCGCGGCCTCATAGCCGGGCTTGATGCAGTCCTGGTTGCATGCCGCAATGCAGCGTCCGCAGCCCACGCAGCGATCGTGGTCGATGGCAGCCACGTGCACCGTGTGAGTAGCGCCGCTGGCAAGCTCGCGCTCGCGGGTACCGTCGAACGAGACAGCGTTGTGCGCGCAGATCTTTTCGCAGGCACGGCAGCCAATGCAGTGCTCGGTCGCGACGTTCGGCTTGCCGGCGGCATGCTGCTCCATCTTGCCGGCACGGCTGCCGCCTCCCATGCCCAGGTTCTTCATGGCGCCGCCAAAGCCGGCCTGCTCATGACCCTTAAAGTGGGTGAGGCTGATCACGATATCGGCATCCATGAGCGTCTGACCGATCTTGGCCTCGTGCACGTACTCGCCGCCCTCGACCGGAACGAGCGCCTCGTCGGTGCCCTTGAGGCCATCGGCGATGATGACCTGGCAGCCCGTGGCATACGGGGTAAAGCCGTTCTGGTAGGCGGTGTCGATGTGCTCGAGCGCGTTTTTGCGGCTACCGACGTAGAGCGTATTGCAGTCGGTGAGGAAGGGCTTGCCGCCCAGCTCCTTCACCACGTCCGCGACGGCGCGGGCGTAGTTGGGGCGCAAAAAGCTCAGATTGCCCAGCTCGCCAAAGTGAATCTTGATGGCGACGAACTTGTTCTCAAAGTCGATCTGCTCGATACCGGCGTGACGGATGAGGCGCTTGAGTTTGTCGAGCTGGCTCTCGCGAGCATGCGTGCGCAGGTTGGTGAAGTACACCTTAGCGGGTGCTGCGGGTGCAGTTGCGGTCATAGATATATCCCCTCGGTCTATATGGCGTTACAGACATAAGGGATGGTACCAGTTAAAGCAGAGTTAATGTCAAGCGCGGCACCTAGTCATTGGGGACAGACTTAAATGACTGAAACCACTCATTGGGGACGGACTTAAAACCACTCATTGGGGACGGACTTAAATGAGTGCCTCGCCACCTGGCAGCTAGGGGCGCGCCGTCACGTTTGTGGCGGCGCGCCTTGGTTTGGCGGCGCGTTCTAGCGTGGCCACAATCTGGTTTGATGGCGTGCCCTGGTGTGGCGGCGTTGACGGCGTGCCCTGGCGTGACGGAGCATCCTGGCGCGGACCGCTAGCCCTTTCGCGCGACCAGATGCGCGCGGAATCCCTTCTGTGCCTCGAGCTTGAGCGGGGTGAGCCCGAATTCCTCGACGAGCGCGCGTAGCTCGGACAGCTTGGGGATGCGCACGTCGCCATGGCCCAAGAGGCGTGCCAGCGGTAGCTCGATGTTGTTCATGAGCCAGACCGCGACATCGTTCGAGGTGTAGTCGCGAAGGACCAGTCGCCCGCCGGGCCGAAGGACGCGTGCCACCTCGGCGAAAAACCTCTCCGGATGCGGGTAGTGGTGGAAGCTGTTGGAGCAGAGCACGGCGTCGAAGCTCCGGGGCTCGAAGGGCAGTGCCTCCGCGTCTCCGACGACAAAGCTGACGTTATCGAGCTGCTTTGCCCGAGCGACGTCGATCATCCCGGGTGTGAGGTCGAGTCCAGTCAAGTGCTTGCTGGGGTACCGGGCGTGGAGCAGTTCTAGGACGGCTCCGGTTCCACAGCCCACGTCGAGCGCGTCCTCGAACGGTTCGAGCTCAAGCTCCTCGAGCATTTGCGGATAGTCGTCCTTGCACATCTCGTAAATGCCGGCATGGCCGGATTCGTAGACCTTTGCCGCCTCGGTGAACTCCTTGATGGAGAGCTGCTTGAGCTCCTCTGCCGATCTTGCCATGGGTCTCCTTCTGTTCGGGGAAGTCTGACGTTGCGCGCGTTTGCCCACGTCGGGCCTGGCGGGCAAATAACGCGGGGGCACCCTTCCTTCGGTTCGTGCCCCCGCGTGCGGGCGGTTCTCTATTCCTGGACCTTCAGCGCCTCGGAGAGGCTCACGCGCTTGATGGAGCGCGTGTGTAGCAGCGCCACGACCAGGTAGGTCGCAAAGCCAATGCCGACGCATGCAGCCATAGACCAAGCGGGCACGTAGATCTCAATATTGCCGTTGTAGGCGAGCAGCATCGAGCGGAAGATGGCCGTGAGCGAGCCAATAATGACCGGCAGGCTCAGCACGAGTGACGCCGCAACGCACAACGTGATCGAGCGGATGTACAGATGCGAAATCTCGCTATCGCGATAGCCAAAGACTTTCATGTAGCTGATCGAACGGGCGCTGTGGTCGATCACAGCCTTGGTCAGCAGGTACATAAACAGCAAGAAGATGAACACCGCAAGCCCAACCATCATTCCGATCATTTTGCTCATCATGCCGATGAATTGGTCGCCCACGGCGCGCATGTCGTCGGGCGTGGTGTCGCCGGCAAAGTAACGAGCATCGAGGTCGAGCTTCTCGTTGCTCACATAGCCGTTAAAGTAGGCGGCGTCGTTGTCGAACAGCTCATTAAAGTCGTCGATACTCATATAGATATTCATGTCCGACTTGGAGCCCCAGGCACAGTCCTTGCCCGCGTACTCAAGGGAATAATGCTCGCCCTCGTACTTGTCGATGAGCGTGACCTTCTGGCCCTCGCTCCAGCCAAACTTGTCGAGCAGGCCGCCGCCAAAGACGACGCGCCCATCGCCAACGTTGAGGTCTTTCCAATAGCGCGAATCGGGCGAGATGCCGTAGACGGAAATCGTCTCCTCGCCATTACCATCGCCGCGGTCGTATTGCAGCTGGTAAACGGCATATTTCTCGGTCTGCGCAATCTTGTCTGCACCGTTATCGGTCGTGTTAACCGGGTGAATGTCGTCGTTGTCAGTGTCGATCTTAGAGGCCTTGTCGATCAGGTCGATAGCCTCGTCGCGGTCGCAGCCGAGGGCATCGGCAAGGTCATCGAGGCGCGCATAAAGCGCATCCTTCTTGTCCTGGACCTTGGCAAGCGCATCCTGCGCCGCAGTCAGGCTCTCGGCAGACGGAGATGCGGTCGCGGCATCGGCTGCCGCCTGCGCCGCATCGGCCGCGTCGTCAAGCTCGTCATCGGCATCCTGAGCGGCGGAAAGCAGCGCGCCGTCAACCGACTGCAAGCGCTCGAGTGCCGACCACTGCTCGCGCTCCTCGGCAGTACCCTCGAGCTCCAGCGGCGCCTTGAGCGTGTACTGGTGCTCGGCGACCAGGCTTGTCTCGAGGTTGTCCGCGTAGTGCGTCATCGTGGGCAGAATCGCCAGGCCAAAGAGCAGTAGCAGCGAGGCAAACGCAATGCCCACGAAAAGCGTGGCGAAGTTGCCCAGATTACGCAGGAAGATGCGCAGGCGGAAGCGCGAGACAAAGCCCATGCGCTCCGGCAGCTGCAGGCCGCGCTTGGTGCCCGACTTGCCGCCCGCCTCGTGACGGAGGAACTGCAACGGCGTCTTGCCCATTTTGCGGAGCAGGCCCACCAGCGTAATGAGGATGAGCGCGGCGGCGGGAACCACGGCGCACTTCACAAAGATCTCCCAGCTCCAGTACACCTGGAAGGGCGGCAGGCTGTACGAGCCGTAATAGAGGCCGCGCATGGGCTCGGTAAAGAACGCAACGCCGAGCGCGGTGCCCAACAGCGCCGCGAGCATGCCCACGATGGCGGGAAGCGCGAGGTAGTGCAGTACGATCTCGCGACGGCGATAGCCGCTGGCGAGCAGTGTGCCGATGATGGCGCTCTCCTCCTCGATGGTGGCGTCGGTAAGGACCACAAAGACGAACGCCATGATCACGATGATGATGTCGAGCAGCGTCATCCACATCATAGAGTCGCCGTCCACGTCATCGCGCGCATAGCCAATGCCTTGATTGGAATCGGCGTCGATCAGATCGTCCACGCGCGCATCGACGTCGGTCAGTGCCTCAACCATATCCTGCTCCGCATCGATGCGGTCCGCGGTGGGGAGGTCGCGATCGGTAAAGGTGAAGGAGTAGGTGTAGGCGGGTGCGCCGCCGGCATCTTCGAGCGCGGCAAAGCCGCCATCGGTGACCTCGGCCACGCCGTACGTGATGGTGTTCACCGTAAAGTCCGAATTGTTGAGGAACAGCGCCTGGCTATCGGGCTGGGTCATGATGCCGCAGATGATGTAGGTGCGGCCCTCAAGCTCAACCTTATCGCCCACGGCGAGGTCGTTGTTGGTGGCGAAGACACGGTCGATGGCTACCTCATCGTCCGTCTTGGGCTCCTTGCCCTCACAGTAGGACGCGATATCGACCTTGGTGCGGTGCGCATAGGTGCGCAGCGTGCGCTTGGTGCCGTCGTCGCCGGCGGTCTTTTTGATGATGGCGTCGATGGAGAAATTCTTGTAGAGCGTGACGCCGCCGACGTCGTCGGCCGCGTCCTCGGCTGCCTTGAGTTGCTCCTCGGTCGCCTCGAAGGAGGTGGTCACGCGGCCGTCCTCAATCGTGTACGCATCGCGCATGTCATCGATGAGGCAGCCGATGGAATGCGCCGCGAGCAAAAAGCCCGAGGTGAGAGCGATACTTCCGCACATAAGCAAAAAGATGCCCAGGTACTTGCCGGTATTGCGGCGCAGCTCGCGTGGGAGACGTTTTGCGAGAGGTGTCATGGCGCCGCCTACCAATCGAGCTCGGCGGCCGAGACGGGCGACTCGTTGAGCTCATCCTCGACGATGCGCCCGTCGCGCAGGCGCAGCACGCGATTGGCCATGCGCGCGATGGCGGCATTGTGGGTGACAATGATGATGGTGCAGCCGTAGGTGCGGTTGACATCCTCCATGAGCTGCAAGATTTCCTTGGACGTCTTATAGTCAAGCGCGCCCGTGGGCTCGTCGCACAGCAGCAGGCCCGGGTTTTTGACGAGTGCGCGGCCGATGGCACAACGCTGCTGCTGGCCGCCCGAGACCTGGCGCGGGAACTTGTTGCGGTGCTCGTAAAGGCCCAGCGAACGCAGCAGGTCGTCGACATTGAGCGGGTTTTTGGACAGGTGCGCCGTGACCTCGATGTTCTCCTTGATGGTGAGATCGGGCACCAGGTTGTAGAACTGGAAGACAAATCCCAGCTCACGGCGGCGATACTCGCCCAGGTCGGTAGGTTTGAGCACCGTGAGGTCGCAGCCGTCCACCAAAATAGAGCCAGCGTCGGCACCCTCCAGGCCGCCGATCAGGTTAAGAAACGTCGACTTGCCCGAGCCCGAGGGCCCCAGCATGACGCAGATCTCGCCTCGGTTGATGGACGTGTCGATGCCATCGAGTACCGTCAGGCGCGCATCACCGTCGCCGTAGTGCTTTTTGAGATCCTTAACCTGGACGTAGGCTTCCTGCGTTGCCATGGTATCCCCCATTGTTAGCCTATTGCTACTTTTATAGGGTAATAGTAAACCCAAGTGAACTATTTTTGGGCGAGAGTGGGGGTTTGTTTCAAGACTAGTCGTTGGGGACGTTCTTAAACGACTAGCTGTTGGGGGCGCTCTTTCGCCACCCGGCAGTTAGGGACGTTCCCTTTCTGCCGGCAGCTGGGGACAGTCCTTGGCAAGCCGGCGGTTCGGCAAAGACTGTCCCCGATGACTAGTCGTTTAAGTCTGTCCCCAATGAGTACCCGATGACTAGGTGGCTAGCGCGGGATTTGTTGTGAGCGAGGGCTAGGCCTACGGCGGCGATGGCGGCAGCGAAGAGCACGGTGACGCCCAGGTCGCAGGCGATGTCGCCCAGCACGGTGGACGTCAGGTCCGCGGCGAGCGCCTTGCCGATCGCGTCGTTCACCCAATATGTCGGCACAAAGTGCGCCACGGTCTGCACGGCCGAACCCATGAGCGACAGCGGCATCCAGGCGCCACCCAAAAACGTCATGAGCATGCCAAGCAGGTTGCCCACACCGTTGAGCAGCTCCTCGCGCGCGCCCAGGCTCGACAGCGTAAAGCCAACGGCCAGTGGCGTCAGCGCTAGGGCAAACGTTGCCGCCAGCGCCAGGCACACGCGGCCCACGCCGACCTCGGCAACCGCGCTGGCAAAGCCCACGACGCCCATCATGCTCGACACAAACCAGATACAGACGGTGAGCACGGCGGCGGCCGCAAACACGGCAAGCGAACGCTGGCGATCGGAGATTGGGCCGGCATCCATGCGGCGCACGCGCTCGGGCTCGTTCATGCCCGAAAACACCAAGCCCACCGACACGATGACCGACGAGATAATCGCGTACGCGCCAAAGTTGAAGTACGACTCGAGCGTGGCGGCAGCAGCCGAGTCGACCTTGACCCGCTCGATCTGGACCTCCGCGCGCTTTGCAGCGGCATGTTCGGCGGCCTTGGCAACGTCGCCGTTGGAGGCAGTGGGCTCAAGTGCGGCTGCAGCGCCCGCGAGCGAGATCCAGCGCGAAGCCTCGGCAGACGAAAGCGCCGCCGCCATGGTGCCGGCACCGTAGGTCACATCGAGCTTGGGCAGGGACTCCCCCGCGCGGGCAGCCGCGACCAGGTCGTCCTCGAACCCCTCCGGGATAAAGAACACGCAGTCGGCGCTGCCCTTGGCGCTGTTGCTCTTGGAGAGCGCGTCCGCAAGGTCGTACGTGTCATCGCCGACGCCCGTGACCAGGTCAAACCGCGAACCTAGGTGCTTGGTGAGCGCACGTGAAAGATCACTGCCATCGCGGTCGACCACGATCACGTTGGCGTCGTAGGGCTTGTACTCGGTGAGCTGCGACGAGTTCCAGCTCACCGATGCCGCGATGAATACGCCCATCAGCGAAATGAACACCGTGTAGATGAGCAGGTAGAACGGGTGAGCGAGCGCCATGCGAAGCGCGGTCTTAAAGGTGCTCATAGCGGCTCCTTCCAAAGATCAGCGTGGCGGCGGCAACGAACAGCAGTGCCATGAGGACCAGTGCGCCGGCGCGAACGGCAAAAGGATCCAGGTCCTCAAAGAAATACAGGCGGTTGAACATGTCGCAGATGAGCTTGACGGGGTTGAGCCAGCACTCGGCCGGACAGGCGCGGGCGACGTCATCGGCAAGCGCCATCGCCGGTTCGCCGTAGAGCCCAGCGAACAAAGCGCACGTGGTGGCAAAGCCTGTGAGGATGCCCGACTTGGATGCCTTGCCGCCCTTAACGGGAAGCGTGCCCACAAAGAGTCCCAAGCCCGTGGCGGCAAGCGCGGAAGCGGCACCGCCCACCAGACACAGCCCCTCGCGCCCGCCAAAGTCGACGCCCACAACCAGGCGCACGTAGCCGATCGCGATCGCCATCGAGGCAAAGGAGACCAGCCACGAGCCCACAAAGATACCGGCCAGCGACGCCGTTTTGGAAAGACCGCCCGCGCAGCGGCGCGCGCCAAGGCCCGACAGATTGGGCTGCAGATCGACGACGCTCAAGGCGGCAAACTCCGCAGACATCATCGCGACCAGGCCAAAGAGCGCGTAATAGTAGATGACCGTGCCATCGGGCGTGGTGCGTGTCAGGCTTACGCGGCGGGTGCCGCCCTCGAGCGACAGGGCGCGCGCAACCGCCTCCGGGTCGGCGAGCGCCGCCGGGTTGTCCTGGGCAATCTGAGACATGAGCTCGGCATTTTGTGTATACGAGCTTGCCACCGTCTCCAGAATGCTGCGGTCGGTGAGCACCGTTGAGGCACGCGAGCTGTCGTAGCTCGACAGCAACGTGAGCTTGGGTGCGCCCGCGTCGTCGACCGTATAGATGCCCGCGACCTCGCCGGCCTTAAGCACACGTTTCGCATCGGCTGCGTCGTCGCACTCGTGGATCTCGAGCAGCTGATTGTCGCTCTCCTTGGCAAGCGACGTCGCCACGTCCTTAAAGGTCGAGGCGTCCCAGGCCTCGTCCGCTATGACGGCAACCGGTACCGGGTCGACCGTGCCGTCAGAGCTCAGATTCGCAAACATAAACATGAACATCGTGGAAAGTGCGATGGGAAAGAGAGCGCCCCAGACCCACGTGCTCGGCCGGCGCAGCAGCGTCTTGACCGTAGTGATGATGGTGTTGAACATGACTGCCCCCTAGTCGCGCAGCTCGCGGCCGGTGATCTCGAGGAACACGTCGTTGAGGGTCGGTGGTTCGGAATAAATGCGGCCGAGCGTCACGTCATGCGAACGCAGCGCATCGAGAATGTCCGTCAGGTTATGCGGGCTCGCCTCGCACGAAAACGTGAGCTGGCCTGCCGTCGCCGACAGATCCAGGACATGCGGCAGGCTCGCGACGGCACCGAGCGCCGCGCTCGGCACCTCGCCGACCTCGATCACGATCTTCTCGCCCATCTGAATCATGCGCTTGAGCTCGTCGTTGGTGCCCTGCGCCAGCACGCGGCCACCGTCCATGATCATGATGCGGCTGCAGATTTGCTCGACTTCCTCCATGTAATGGCTGGTATACACCACCGTGGCGCCTTCGTCGCGCAGGCGGCAGATGCCCTCCAGGATGGCGTTGCGGCTCTGCGGGTCGACCGCCACCGTGGGCTCGTCAAAAAAGATGAGCTCGGGTTTGTGCGCGATGCCGCAGGCAATGTTGAGGCGACGCGCTAGGCCGCCCGAAAGCTTACCGGGGCGAAACTTGGTAAAGTCGCCCAGCCCGACAAAGTCGATGGCCTCGTCGACCAGTGCGCGGCGACGCTTTCGATCGTTGACGTAAAGGCTGCAGAAATAGTCGATGTTCTCGCGCACGGTGAGCTCGTCGAATACCGCCACCTGCTGCGGCACCACGCCGATGCGGCGCTTGAGGTCGTAGCGGGCGGGCGTCATGGGCTCGCCGAACAGCTCGATAGTGCCTTTGTCGTAGGCAAGCAGCTGCAGAATACAGTTAATGGACGTGGTCTTGCCCGAGCCGTTGGGGCCCAGCAGGCCAAAGATCTCGCCGGGGGCGATGCTCAGGTTAAAGTGGTCGAGCGCGATAAGATCGTCGTAGCGCTTGACGAGGTTTTCGACGTGGACGATGTCTGTCATGAGGGCGGCCCTTCCGTTGATTGCGGCCCGGTACGATTGCATCATCGCAGGAGCCGCCGGCGCGCACCAGTGAGCTTTGTCACGAGTGCGGAGCTTGGTCGCACGACCTGCCGATGCCCCCGATTTGCCGCACGGGAGGAATGTCACGGTTGCTCCGGGTAGTGCCTCCCCCGTGCGCGGCATCGCGTACAATACCCGTATGAACAGGCTATTCGACAAATCGATCGTGCTGGCGTGCTGTATCGCAGCCGCCACGGGCCTTGCTGTGGACGCTCGTCTGGTTGCGGCGTTTTGCCTTGGCGTTATTGCCACCTCACTGGCCGAGGTCGCACAGGGAAACCGCGCCCGCCGTGTGAGTGAGGCCGCGAGCTACGCCTGCATCATCGCGGCCGTCTTCGTGCCGCCGTTTGTGCCGTTTGCGCCTCTCGCCTTCTATGACATCGCGCGGCGCGTGCGCCGTGAGCACGCCTGGGTCGCGCTGGGCATTGGCTCCGCTTTTGCCTTTGCGCTCGTCGCGGACCTTCGCGCCGATGCGCTTACCGCACGAACGCTCCTGCTGACCGCCATCCTTTCGGTTGCCGCCACCTTGCTGTCGCTGCGCACCGCGCAGCTGGAGCGCGAACAGGAACGCATGCGTCGCACCCGCGACAAGCTGCAAGAACGCGCCCTGGCACTCGAGGCACGCAACCGCGACCTCGCCGACCGCCAGGACTACGAAGTCGAGCTCGCGACGCTCGCCGAACGCGCCCGCATCGCGCGCGAGATCCACGATAACGTCGGGCACCAGCTCACGCGCGCCTCACTGCAGGCCGAAGCCCTACGCGTGGTCCACGCCGACGAGCCTGGCGTCGCCGCCGATTTCGCCGACGTTAAACGCACAGTTGACGAGGCGCTCCAGCTTGTGCGCGTCAGCGTCCACGCGCTCAACGACAATGCGACCAACCTCTCCGTGCAGCTCGAGCGCATCGTTGAAGGCGCACGCTCGGACGGCGGCCCGCAGATTGAGCTTGAAGTTATGGCCGAACATGCGCCCGCAAACGTCGCCAGCTGCTTTGCAGCGGTCCTGCGCGAGGCGCTCTCCAATACCATGCGCCACGCTTGCGCCCAGACCGTCACTGTACGATGCATGGAGCATCCGTCGTTTTACCAGCTCATCGTTACCGACGATGGCGCGGGCGGGGTCCAAGCAAGCAGCCGCGGCGCCGCGGAGGGCATGGGGCTTGCCTCCATGCGCGAGCGCATCGAGGCGCTTGGCGGCACCTTCTCCGCCGGCCCGCGTGCCGGCGCCGGCGGCTGGCGCGTGTTTGCCACCGTTCCCAAACAGCAAGGAGATGAGGGCCGATGAGGCTCATCGTTGTCGACGACGACCGCTTGGTGGTCGATTCGCTCAAGATTATCCTGGGCGCCCAGCCGCAGATCGAGGTGGTGGGCACCGGCGCCAACGGCAACGACGCGGTTTCGCTCTATGCCGAACACGCGCCCGATATCGCACTGCTCGACATTCAGATGCCGGGGCGCGACGGACTTTCGGCGGCACGCGAGATCCTTGAGCGCGACCCTGCGGCGCGCGTGGTGTTTCTGACGACATTCTCGGATGACGAATACATTGTGTCGGCGCTCAAACTGGGCGCGCGCGGCTACTTGATTAAAACCGACGTCGCTGCCATTCCGCCAGCGTTGGCGCAGGTCATGGACGGCAAACGCGTGCTCGAGGGAAAGGCGATCGAGGATATCAACTTTGATGGAGCGGGCGTCGAGGCCGGCACGACCCGCCGGCCCGCGGCCTTTGTCAGCCTGACCGACCGCGAGTTCGAAGTCGCAGAGCTCATCGCCCGCGGCCTCGACAACAAGGAGATTGCCGCCACCGCCTATATGGGCGAGGGCACCGTGCGCAACCACATCAGCTCAATCCTTGCCAAAATGGGCCTGCGCAACCGCACCCAAATCGCCATCGCCTATCTGCGAGGGTAGTTGCCCAAAGACCGACCACCCCGGCATAGCAAAATGGCTGTTATCGATTTAATGCCATTTCAAAACTATGCCGGATTACTACGATGAATCGCCCACCTTCGACCACAGCAAATTGCGCGCTTGCAAAACCGCAGGCAGAACGTTTGCAATATTTAGAAAAATGCAGTCATGGTCGGGAATGTCAAATTCTTCGTAGTAAACCGACATAGTTTTGTTCGGGCGGCCCCGCACGAGTGCCTCCGCCAGCCTCGCTGGACCAAAATGATCCGTTTTCCTCCGTCCCCAAGGGATCAGCCGGAACCGCTCGCCACGAAATCGGCCCATCTACTACGTTTGACTCGATACCCCTGACCATACCTTCGTTTTGAACAAAACCGCAGGCGTTCTACCTGCGGTTTTGTTTTCGCGCTTTTCGGCATGGTTGGGGGTAAGGGACTAAACGTAGTAGATGGGCCGGTTTCGTGGCGAATCCTTCTCGCCTACGCACAAAAGCGCCGCCACGGAGGAGGGAGATACCTCCGCGGCGGCTGGGGGTAGGAGTAGGTCGGGATTTAGCCCTGCCGGCCGCCCGGGGCCTTTTGGCCCCGGGCGCTGTCGACGTGCCTAGCGCTTACGGATACCCCAGACCAGGGCTCCGACGCCGGCCATGGCGATGACAAATGTCATAAGCAGAGCGGCGCCCTGCTGGTCACCCGTGGTGGGCAGGAAACCCTTGACCGTCTTGACGATATTCGTCACGGTCTTGGGCGTGCCGGGATCGGGCGTCGGTACGGGCGTCTCGGGCTTCTTGTACGTGTTGTTGAACACGATACCCTCGACGCTCTTGTCGCCCTTGGTAAAGGCGACGTTCGCCTTGAGGTTGCCCTCGCCGTCATCGACCACGTTGACGGTCACGGTAAAGACGGACTTGTCGTAGGTCATACCGACCTCGTCGCCCTTGACCTCGCTGATGGTGTAGACGTGCGTACCGGGCTCGTCGTACTCGAACTTGTCGAAGCTGATCTTGCCGTCGGCATCGTTGGCAACCGTAGACTCGATGTCCTCGCCAACGAGCTTAAAGCTAAACTCGTCCTTCTTGAGCTCGCGTCCCTCGAGCACCTTGATGGCGCCGATGGAGACCTGCGTGGGCATGGCGTGATACTTGTTGGTAAAGCCAGCCGACTCGGTGGTTCCCTCGAGCTTGTGCGTCGCGGTCAGCGTGCCGTCGCCGTTGTCGGAAACGGTGGTCACGACGGTGTAGGTCGTGCCGTCATAGGTGACGCCCTTGTACAGGCCGAGCGCATTGGGGCAAGCCTCGCGCAGCGTGTACGTGTGCGTGCCGGGCGCCTCGTAGCGGATCGGGCTCAGTGTCACAGTGCCGTTGGCGTCGTTGGTGCCGCTTGCGACAACCACGTCGTCCTCGAGCAGATCGAACGTGAACTCGCCGACTGCAAGGTCGCGTCCGGTCAGACGCTTGACCGTCTTGACCTGATCGGTCACGGACGAATCGGTAGGCGTTACGCTGTAGGTGTTGGTGAACGTGAAGGCAGCACCGTCGTCGCCTTCGCGCTTGACGCTCAGATGTCCGGCGCCGTCGTCAGTCACGGTATAGGAAACCTTGCGCGTGGCGTTGGCATCGTTGGTCACGCCAGGGGCGCTGCCGGTCTCGGTCACCGTATAGGCAAAGGTGTGCGAGCGCGGAGCGGTGGGGGCCGCAGGCTCGGACTCGTCGACATTGGCGTCAGCGGCGGGGTCGGCCTCTTCAGCCTCTGCCTCGTCGGCCTCGGCCTCGTCAGCTTCGTCCGCCTCGGCCTTATCGGTCGCATCGTCCGTCACGCCCAGAGCGCGGTTGAGGTCCTCGAGCGTAAAGTGGATCTTGCCAAAGTCCACGTTACCGGCTGCGTCGTTGGTTACGGTCGTGCGCTCGGGCATCGGGGCACCTGCCTCGTCGGCGGTCACGGTAAAGGTGAACTTACCCGTGATGTCGGCCGGGGTCAGGCCCTCGGCAACCTGGAGCTTCTTAGTACCGGTGAGCGCGGCATCCACGGCGTCGGCGCCGTAGACGTTCTCGAACAAGGGCTCGACGCCGCCGTAGTCGACCGTCGCCGTCAGGGTACCGTCACCGTTGTCGACGACGATAACCTTAAAGCCAAAGCTCCACGTTGTAGCGGAAACGCCATTCGGCAGCCCGAATAAATCTTCGTAGGCCGTGTAGTTAATGGTCCAGGCAAGCTTGCCGTCCTTATCGGTACGATAAGCAAGCCCAGCAGCCTCAAGATTAGCAAGCATCTTGGTGTCGTAGTGCAGCGTATCAAAGCTCACGTGCCCGCCGATATTGGGCTTGAGGTTTTCGTATGCCACAAGCTCACCCTGATAGGCGATGCCGAACCAGAACTCGCCGTCGGCCATCGGGCGACCGGTCAGAGTCTTGGTGGCAACGACCTGAGCAGCGGTACCACCAGGCGTATTGGTCGTAGCGCTGTAGCTGTTGTGGAACGGAACCAGGGCACTCTCGACCTTGTTCTCACCGCTCTTGTGGACCGTCGTATGCGTACCCTCGGGACCGCCGGAGACGGTCGTCGTGGCGGTAAGCGTACCGGCACCGTCATCGGCGACGGCGATCGTCACGGTACGCACGGCGTCGTCGTAGGTGTAACCGGGCTTGCCGTCATTCTTCTCGGCTACGGTGTACGTAAAGGTCTTGCCGGCGTCAGCCTGCGTAAACTTGACCTCATGGCCAGCCAGGATGTCGATCAGGCCGACCGTTGCCTCTGCCGTCGCAGGGGACTTGAAGTTGTTGGCTCCGGGCAGCAGGCCAAGCGCGTTGGCCGAGGCCTCGTCGGCAGGCGTCACGGTAAACGTGAACTGACCCTCGGTCATAGGACGTCCGGAGAGGCTCTTGCTGAGCTTGAGGCCGCCGGCCGCGGTGTAGTTAAGCTCAGTGCGGTACGTGTTGGTGAAGCGTCCGTTTTCCTTCTTGGTGACATTGGCGGTCAGCTTGCCCTCGCCGTCCTCAGTCACGGTCACTTCGGCGGTCGCGACATGCCCGTCATACGCCATGCCGGCCGCGTTACCCGCGTTCTCGCGGATCTCGTACGTGTAGGTTCCGGCAGCCGTGTAGCGGATCTTTCCGAACTTGACGGCAGCGATGCCATCCTTCGCATCGTGCTTGTTCACGGTCACGGTTGCAGGATCGGGCAGCGGGGTGCCCTCGGCGGCGGTGATGGTAAAGCTGAACTCGTCGGAGTCCGTCCAGTCGCGACCGTCGATAGCCTTGCTCAGATCAAAGTCGAGCTCTGCGTCGAGCGGGGTCACGCTGTAGGTGTTCTTGAAGGTCGCAGCCGTGGCGTCCTTCAGGACATGCTCAGCCTTGAGCGTGCCATCGCCCTTGTCGGTAATGGTGGTCTCGATGGTGTACTTGGCGTCGCCGTACGTGATGCCCTTGCTGGTGGTTCCGCCGTTGACCTCGCGCAGCGTGTAGGTATGCTTGCCGGCCTCGGTGTACTTCACGGCGTTCATCGTGATGTTGCCTTCGGCATTGTTGGTGCCGGTGGCGACGACCTTGGCGTCCTCGCCCTCACCCTCGACGAGCTCGAAGGAGAACTCGCCGTCCTTGAGGT